>CBFIGH010000053.1:0-13731 GCA_965662115.1 Cyanobium sp. | reverse complement strand
TGATCGGCGCCGTGCTTGGAGCGGTGCTGATCAACTACGCCAAGAGCCTGATCAGCGAACAGTTGCCCGAAACCTGGCTGTTTGTGCAGGGGGGACTTTTCCTGCTGGTGGTTACCGCCCTGCCCGATGGTGTTGTGGGTTGGTGGCGCCAGGGCGGGCCGCGCCACATCCAGGCGATGCTGGGTTGGCCGCCATTGGCTCCCACCTATCCGGGCCTCGATCTCGATCCCTCCGTGCAGGCCGAGAAGCGCGAGATTGAAGCCCGGGCCTTTGCTGAAGAAACTGGTTCCTCAGGATCTGGAGGTGTGCCATGACGGCCCTGCTTGAACTGCGCCAGGTGAGCGTGAGCTTTGATGGCTTCCTGGCCCTCAACGACCTCAATCTCTCCCTCACCCCCGGTGAACTGCGGGCCGTGATCGGCCCCAATGGCGCCGGCAAAACCACCTTCCTCGATGTGATCACCGGCAAGGTGAGGCCGACCAAGGGTGAGGTGTTTTTCCGGGGACGCTCGCTGCTGGGCCTCAGTGAGCACCGCATTGCCAGGCTCGGCATCGGCCGTAAATTTCAGACACCGCGCGTCTATCAGAACCTCACACCACGGCGCAATCTTGAGTTGGCCATCAAGGGAAGCCATTCGCCCTTCACCCTGCTGTTTGGCAGCCTCAGTGCCGCCCAGCGCGATCAGGTGCAGCAGCTGCTGGTCGTGGTGGGCCTGGAAGCCCATGCCTCTCAGCAGGCCGGCAGCCTTTCCCACGGCCAGAAGCAGTGGCTCGAGATTGCCATGTTGCTGGCCCAGGATCCGGAGGTGTTGCTGGTGGATGAGCCAGTTGCCGGGCTTTCCGACGAGGAGACCGAGCGCACCGGCGAGCTGCTCCGCAGCCTGGCCGGTGATCACACCGTGCTGGTGATTGAGCACGATATGGACTTCATCCACGAACTGAATTGCCCGGTCACGGTGTTGCACGAGGGCCATGTGCTCTGCGAGGGCAGCATGGATGCGGTGCAGTGCGATCCCCGCGTGATTGAAGTGTATTTAGGAATAGAGGACCCAGCATGAGCAGTACCATCAGCCGCCGTGAACCAGCCACTCCCCATCCCCCCGAGGGTAGGGATGGTCACCTGCTCTCCATCCGCGGGCTCAATGTCTATTACGGCGAGAGCCACATCCTGCGCAATGTCGACCTCTCGATCGCGCCGGGCCAGATGGCCTGTCTGATCGGCCTTAACGGCGTCGGTAAAACCACCCTGCTCAAAACGATCATTGGCTTGCTGCGCCAGCGCAGTGGCTCGCTGCAGCTCGATGGCCAGGAGCTCTCGGCCCTGCCGCCCCATCGGCGCGCCCGGGCCGGCATCGGCTACGTGCCCCAGGGGCGCGAGATCATCCCCCAGCTCAGTGTGCGCGAAAATCTGCTGCTGGGGTTGGAAGCCCAGCCGGGCGGCATGGCGCGTCACCACCGCATTGATCCCCTGGTGTTCGAGCTGTTCCCGGTGCTGGAGACCTTCCTGGCCCGCCGCGGCGGCGACCTCTCCGGCGGGCAACAGCAGCAACTGGCCATCGCCCGGGCCCTGCTGGGTAAACCCCGCTTGCTGCTGCTCGATGAGCCCACCGAGGGCATCCAGCCTTCGGTGGTGCTGGATATTCAGCGGGCGGTGGGCCGCATCCTGCGCGAGACAGGCATTGGCGTGCTGCTGGTGGAGCACCATGCCAGCTTCGTGCGTCAAGCCGACTGGTATTACGCCATGCAGAAGGGGGGGGTGGTGGCCAGTGGCTCCACCGCTGACCTCAGCCAGGAGATGATTCAGCGTTTCCTGAGCGTGTGATGGCACGGTTGTATAAAAGGGATTGATCCTTCTGTGTTCATGCGCTACCCCCTGCTTGCCCCAGTTGTCTGCGGTCTCTGCGCCACGGGCTTCACCCTTTCAGCCCCGTTGGCGCAGGCCCAAACCTGCCAGTTTCTGGCTCCGGTGGGCGGCAATGGCACCACCAACATCATCACCAAGACCATTGGTCCGGGCAATCCGTTTGGCCGTCCGAACTGGAACACCGATTTCTTTGTGACCCAGCCCTACGGCAGCTACAAATATTTCTTCACCGCCGACTCCTCGGTGAGTGCCACCTACCCGATCCAGGGCTTTCTGAAGTTCACCGATGGCTCCAGCCTGCAGGTGATCAATGAGTCGTTTGCGCCCCAGATGGGCACCGGCCGCATGTGGGGCCCCTTCCCGGCCATTCCCGGTAAAACCGTCAGCCAACTGAACTTCAAGATCGGAGCCAGCGCCGATCAGGCCGCCACCGGTTTCACCTACCGGATTTCCACCATGGGTTGCAACTAGATGGGTTGTGACTAAAGGGGTTGCCATTGGGCGCCTGGATGGGCCTGGGCGAGCCGGGATCCGGTTGCCAGGGGAAACACCAGCAGCGCCCAGGCGGCCAGGGCAGCCAGCTCGACGGGGAGCTGCAATGCCAGGGCGGTGATTGCCACGAGGCCGCCCAGGTAGAGGAACCACCACAACCCCTGGCGCAGCTGCTGGCGATCGGCCAGGGCAAACACTGTCGCCGGGACCAGCACGATCAGGCAGGCGCCGCGGAGGGAGGTGTTGCCACACCAGCTGATCGCCCAGGTGGCCAGCACGAAGGCGCAGTTGCACCAGAGCCGGGCCTGGGGCAGCCGGTAGGCCCGCGGGGCATCGGGCAGCTGGCGGCGCAGGCTGATCAGGCTCACCGGCCCCATGGCCAGGGCGATCACCAGGGTGGCGGTGAGAAAACTCACCACCGTCTGCCAGCTGGGGCCACTCAGCAGCATCAGCACGCCCATCCCGAGGCTGAACAACAGCGCCACCGACGGCACGGCCTGGCGGTTGAGTCGCCCGAAGCTGCCCGGCAACAGGCCGCAACGCCCCATCATCCAGCTCACCCGGGCCGAGGCTCCCAGGTAGGCCATGGCCGTGGCGCTGGGGGATACCACCGCATCGAGCAGCAGCAGCCGGGCCACCCAGCTCAGGCCCAGACCCATGGCCAGGGCCACCAGGGGCCCGCCGTGGGCGGTGAGCCGCAGTGTTGACCAACCCCCAGCCAGCTGCTCCGGGGGAACGGACACCAGGAAGGCCAACTGCAGGATCACGTAGATGGCCAGGGAGATCGCCAGGCCCAGGGCCATCGCCAGGGGCACGGTGCGCTGGGGCTGGCGGGTTTCACCGGCCAGGTCCATGGCGGTGCGAAACCCCAGCAGGGAAAAGAGGATGCCGCCGCTGCTGATTGCCGTCACCATGCCCTGCAGCGATTGGGCGGCTGGTTGGGGGCTGGCGGCCAGGTTGCCCCAGTGCCCCGCCGTGAGCATCAGGGTGATCGAGATCAGCAGGGGCACGGCCAGCTTCCAGGCGGTGAGGCCGTCGATCCAGCGGGCCAGCCAGCCCACACCGGCCAGGTTGATCCAGGCCAGCAGCGCCAACAGGGTGATGGCCAGGGCCAGGCCTGGGGCACTGAGCACCTGGCCTGTGCCGCCGCCGTTGGAGCTGGCGGCCACGGTGAGCCAGGGAACGCTGCTGGCCAGGTATTGCAGCACCGCCAGCACCTCGATCGTGGGCAGGGCCAGGTAGGCGATCCAGGCGCTCCAGCCGCCGATGAAGCCGGCGGTGCGGCCGTGGCTGAGCAGGGGGATCTGGGCCAGGGCGCCGGAACTGTTCACCAGGGAGCCAAGCTCCGCGAACACCAGGGCCAGGCTGAAGGCCAGCCCCCCGCCCAACAGCCAGGCGCCGAGGGCGGCCGGGCCAGCACTGAGCGCCGCATAAAAGGGAGCGAATAGCCAGCCCGAGCCGATGGTGCTGGTCACCACCGCCAGGGTGAGGCTGCGCAGGCCCAGTTGGCGGGACAGTCCGGAGCTGGCCATCGGCGAGATCACATGCACGATCAGTGTGGGCCGGGTTGCTGGATAGGCGGCTGGAGCAGGCGCCGCCAGAAGGTTTCGGGCTGCCAGCGGTGCCGGGCCAGCGGCGCGGCGGCCAGGTGGCTGATCGGCCGGCAGCTGAGGCTGTTGATCAACCAAGCCCCTCCGCCGGTGAGCAGATCCTGCTCCCCGACCGGGGCTTCCGCCACCAGCCCCCGCTCCAGGGCCCGTTGCCGCATCACCCCCGGCAGGCAGCCGCTGGCCAGCGGTGGGGTGAGCCAGCCCCCGTCGCGGCAGACCAGCAGGTTGGCGGTGGTGCCGCAGCAGAGCCCACCGGCGGAGCTGGCCAGCAGGCCGTCGTCAGCGCCGGCGGCGCGGGCCTGGCGGCGGGCCTGGATCGAGGGCCCGTAGGCGAAGGTTTTGCAACGGCTCACCAGGCTGGTGGCGCTGCGGGTTTCGGTGGGGCTGACGATCACCCGCACCGGCGCGAAGCAGGGCTCGATGGCGCTGAGCTGGAGCCAGAAGCGGGGCTCGTCGTTGCCGGCCAGGTCGATCCCCCGGCAGTTGCCCGCACCGCCGCCCCGACTCCAGTTGAGGCGCAGGGCGCCGCTGCTGATGCCGCTGCGGTGGATGGCCTCGCTGGCCAGGGGTTTCACGATCGCCGCACCCGGCGGCAGGGGCAGCCCCAGCAGCTCAGCCGAGTGCTGCCAACGGCCCAGGTGGTCCTCCAGCAGCCAGGCCTGGCCGGCCTCCACCAGCACCGTTTCAAACAGGCCATCGGCCAGCAGCAGGCCCCGATCGCGAAGCGGCAGCGCCAGGTGATCGGGGCTGCCCCAGCAGCCCTGCCCCTGGCCATCACCCAGCCAGGCCAGGGCCGGCGGGGTGGTCATGCCAGGGCCTCCAGCAGCGGTTGGAGTTTCCAGCCCAGCTCTTCGGCTTCGGCGGCCGGGTCGGAGTCGGCCACGATGCCGCAGCCGGCGTGGGCCCGCAGCCGCTGGCCGCGCAGCAGCAGGGAGCGGATCAGGATGCTGCTGTCGAATTGCCCGTCGGCCCCCAGCCGGAACAGGGAGCCGCAGTAGGGCCCCCGGGGCACCGGTTCGAGACTGTGCAACCGCCGGCAGGCCCTGATCTTCGGGGCGCCGGTGATCGAGCCCCCCGGCCAGCAGGCCCGCAGCAGGTCGATGGCGCCCAATTCAGGTCGTAGCTGGCCCCGCACCACCGAGGTGAGGTGGTGCACCTGGCGGTAGCTCTCCAGACCCACCAGCTGGGGCACCAGGATCGAGCCCGGCAGGCACACCCGGCCCAGGTCGTTGCGCAGCAGGTCGACGATCATCACGTTCTCGGCCCGGTCCTTGGGGCTGGTCACCAGGTCGGCGGCGGCATCGGCATCGGCGTCGGGGCTGCCGTGGCGCGGCCGGGTGCCCTTGATCGGCCGGGTCTCCACCTGCCCCGCCCCATCCAGTTGCAGAAACCGTTCCGGCGAAGCCGACAGCACCGCCTCCCCGGCCGCGGCCGCGCCGGCGATCGCCAGGCCGCCAAAGGGGGCGGCGCAGCTGCGTCGCAGGCGGCCATAGAGCTCCAGGGGATCGGCCGGGTCGGCCAGCTGCTGCTCGCAGCAGGCGGTGAGGTTGGCCTGGAACAGATCGCCGGCGGCGATCCAGGCGAGCACCTGCTCCACCTGGCGGGCGAAGCGCTCCGGGCTGGTGTGCCAGTGCCACCGGTCTGGGGCGATCGACGCCCCAGGCTGCTCAGCGGTTGGGTTCAGCGGCAGGCTGTCCAGCAGGGCTGCGAAAGCGGCCAGGCGGACTGGATCGCGGCCCTCCAGCCATTGGCGCTGGCTCGGGTGGTCGATCACCAGCACCGGGTCGTGGTGGGCGGCCCAGAGCAGGGCCATGTCGGGCTGCTGCCAATCGGGGGCAGGTTCCACCCAGGCACCGGCCTCGTAGCTGAGCCAGCCCATCCAGTGGCCGCCGCCCGCCGCCAGCTCGGCCAGGGCCGCGAAGGGATCGCCAGCCCCAGCCTGGCCTGGCAGGCCGCGGCAGATCCGCTGCTCCAGGGGCGCCAAACCCAGCACGCTGCGGCGGCCCTGGGCACTGCCATCGCCATCGAGCCACACCAGCCCCGTCTGGCCCAGCGCTTTGGCCAGGGCCCGAACCAGCGGCCAGGGCTCCCGCCAGCTCAGGGGGTGGTGCAGGAGGGGCTGGGGCGGGCTCATGCCCCGGCTTCCGCCAGGGCGGCATCGCGGATGCGGCAGCTGTCGCAGAGGCCGCAGGGCTGCTCACCGCCGGCATAACAGCTCCAGGTGCTGGCGATCGGCACGCCCAGCCGCAGGGCCTCCCGCACGATGCGGGTTTTGTCCCAGTTCACCAGCGGCGCCCAGAGGCGGATGCCGTGGCCCTCCCGCCCGGCCTTGCTGGCCAGGTCAGCCAGGGTCTGGAAGGCGGCGAGGAAGTCGGGACGGCAATCCGGGTAGCCGGAGTAGTCGATGGCGTTCACCCCGAGCACCAGCCGTTCGGCGCCGCGGGCCTCAGCCAGGCTCAGCCCCAGGGCGATGAACACCGTGTTGCGGCCGGGCACGTAGGTGCTGGGGATCACGTCTGCCTCAACGCCGCCGGTGGGGATGGACAGGGCCGGGTCGGTGAGGGAGGAGCCGCCCCAGCTGGCCAGATCCACCTTCAGGGTGTGGTGCTCCTCGAGGCCCAGGGCGGTGGCCACGGCGGTGGCTGCCTGCAGCTCACGGCGGTGCCGCTGGCCGTAGTCGAACGACAGCCCAATCAACCGGTGGCCCGCCTCGATCGCCAGGGCGGCGGCGGTGGCCGAATCCAGGCCACCGGAGAGCAGGGCGATGGCGGTCGGCTGGTGGGCAGTGGATCGGCGGCCGGTGGGTTGGTGGGGGATGGACACGGGGGCGAGGGTCTGATTCGCGGGCCGCTAGGGGATGTTGTACAGATGTACATCTTCCCTGAGGCGACCGGTGGCCAATCCCGCCACGATGGCGGCAGTGCAAAGGCAAGGTGGTGATGGTGCGCGTTCGCTTTCCGGCCTGGGTTGTGGGGGCCATGCTGCTGGGGGGCTCTGCAGCGGCGATCCCCAGGCTTGATCTCTCCAGCTACCCCAAGCCCGTCAGCGGCGATCGCCGCTGGGTGATCCAGCTGCCGGGTGTGCTGCCGCCTAAGTCCGATCCATCGCTCTCGGCCAACCCCGCCGACTGGCGGGTGCAGTTGATCGTGGGACAGACCGTGGAGCTCGACTGCAACCGCCAAACCTTCGGCGGCAAGCTCCGGCCCGTGAAGCCCGCCCAACAGGGCGCCCCCCTGACCTATCGGGTCACCGATGTGGGTGCGCTGGCCTCAACCCGTATGGCCTGCCCGCCTGATCAGCCCCGGCGCCGCGCCTTTGTGCCGATGGCCGGCAAGGCCTTTGTGGTGCCCTACAACGCCAGCCAACCGATCGTGGTGGATGCGCCCCGGCCCCTGGAGCTGCGCTGGCGGCTGTGGCGGGCCGAGCGCCAGGAGCGGCCGGCCCGCCTGCAGTGATCAGCGCAGGCCCAGCCCCTTGTGGTTTTGCAGGCTGAGTCGCCACTGGGGGTGATGCAGCACGTGGGTGACGGCCAGGGCCTGGCCTGGGGCTGAGGCCCAGCCGGGCTGCAGCAGCAGCGCGGGTTGGTTGCCAGCGGCCTTCGCGGCCGCCGCCATGGCTTCCGCGAAGGCCAGATCGTCAGCCCCATGCACCACCACCTTGAGCTCCTGGCAGGCGGCCAGCAGCTCGGTTGTGGGCGGCCGGTGCGCTTTGGGCGACAGGGTGATCCAGTCAAAGCGGCCGCTGAGCGGATCAACCCCGCTGGTCTCTAGGTGCAGGGGCAGGCCGGTGCTGGTGAGGGCCTGGCAGAGGGGAGCGAGATCGTGGTGCAGGGGTTCGCCGCCGGTGATCACCACAAAGGCTGCCCCAGCCGTTGCAGCGGCAGCGGCTTCGGCGACCAGCGCGGCCAGCTCACGCCGGGGGTGGGGCGCCGCGGCCCAGGACTGCTTGGTGTCGCACCAGCTGCAGCCCACGCGGCAGCCCGCCAGCCGGATGAAAAAGGCGCTGCGGCCGGCGTGGATCCCCTCTCCCTGGAGGGAGTGGAAGCTTTCCACCACCGGTAAGGCGGCGGCGGGCTGGGGAAGCGGCAGCGGAAGCTCGGGCACGGCGGGCGGGCGGGCTGGAGCGAATGGATTGTCCAGATTGGTCGATCGCTTGGGGTCGCTGTTGATTTGGAGTGATTTGGACAGCGGTCAGTGGGGGCGCATAGCCCTGCCCGAACTGGAGCGGAATTGGGCCCTGTGGGTAGCTGTTTTCAGCCAATCATGGCTCCATTCGGGTAGCAGGTGTCATAATGATTGGGACATGTCTTCATCCTTTGGGGGCTTTTCGTGCTTGTTGAGTCGGGCCAGAGTTCGACAGTTCTGCTTAATGACCTGGCTCGTCTTGGTTTGCTGGAGACCTATGTGCGGACCAGTCTTCTGGCTTTGGTTGCCAGCGATGTAGCCCTCAGTGATGGGCAAGTCGATCAAGCCCGCCAGGCTTTTTGCCGCCAGCAGCGCATTCACGATGCGGAGGCCCTTGAGGCCTATGCCAGGGCCCGGCTGCTCTCCCCCGCAGCGCTGGAGGCGCAGATGCGTCAGCCCCTGCAGCTGCAACTCCTCTGTCAGCAAAACTTCTCCGCTAAGGCTGAGGCCCGCTTCCTGCAGCGGAAGACCCAGCTGGATCGGGTGGTGTACAGCCTGCTACGCCTCAGCGATGGCGGTCTGGCCCGTGAGCTCTACCTGCGCATCGATGCTGGCGATGCCAACTTCGCCGATCTGGCTGCCCGCTATGCCGAAGGCCCTGAGCAGGCCACCCGCGGCATTGTGGGTCCGGTGCCCCTCACCCAGGCCCACCCGGCTTTGGCTGATCGTCTGCGCACCGCGCCCCCGGGCGTGGTGCTCGAGCCCTTCGAGGTCGAGGCCTGGTGGCTGGTGGTGCGTCTCGAGACCCTCACCCCCGCCACCTTTGATGACGCCACTGCAACCCGCATGGCCCAAGAGTTATTCGAGCAGTGGATCTCGGATCAGGTCGAGCGGCGTCTCTCTGACCTGCGTCCCCTGCTGGAGAGGGCCGGGTCCGCTGCTGCCGCCCAGGCGCTGCCGCTTGCGTCAGGGTCGACGTGATGGACGCCCCTGGGCCCAGGCAGCTGCCACCCCATCCAGCCTTCGCCGGGTTGTCGCCCTCCAGCCTCGAGCGCCTGCAGCGGCAGCTGGGTCGGCGTCATTTCGCAGTTGGTGATCCCCTGTCACTGGCCGGGGTGATTCCCTCAGAGATCCTGCTGATCGGCTCCGGCACAGCCCGCCTGCTGGTGCGGGATCAGGGTCGCTTGCGCACCGCCGAGAAGCTTGGCCCCGGCAGCTTTGTGGGCCTGGTCTCCCTGCTGCGGGCCGCCCCCTGTGAGGAGGTGAGTGCCGGCACCGAACTCGAAGCCCTGGTGCTGGCGGACTCCCTGATCCTGGAGCTGTTGGCCAGTGAGCCCTGCTTTGCCCGGTGGTGTGGCTCCCACCTCTTCACGGCTGAGTTGGTGGCCCTGTTGACCCTGCTCCAGCAGCAGCACCCCCAGGCCGGCACCTCCCTGCTGGAGTTGCTGGCTGAGGCGCGTTCCCAGGCCAGGCTGGTGCCCCCCGAGCCCGCTGCCCTGGCTTCCCTGGGCGCCGACCAGTGGCTCCTGGCCGCCAGCCACAACCTGCCCGACCATCCCCTGGGCTCCCAGCTCGATCCTCGCCAGGGGGTGCCGGCCGCGACCCCACCCCTGCCGCCGCGGCTGATCGCCCTGCACGCCGCCCTGCTGGTGACGACGGCCCCTGTGCCGGAGGCTGGGTTGGCACCCGCTGGCGGTGGCGCCACTGCCTACGCCGCTGGCCCGCCCCTGGCCACCGGCCTCGACCTGGGCCAGCGCGATCGCCCAGTTGTGTCGTTGCTGCGCGGCAATGGACCCCTGGAGGAAACCCTCGCCTGTTTCCAGATGCTGGCGGCTGAGCTCAAGTTGCCCTTCCGCCGCGATTCGATCGAGAAGATCCTGCGGGATGTGTTGCGTCGTGGCCAGACGCCAGACCTGCAGCTCTGCGGCAACATCGCCGCGATGATGGGGTTGCATGTCAGCGGCCTCAAGGTGCCCGCCAGCCAGGGCACCCGCCTGCAGACTCCTGCCCTGATCCCCTGGCAGGGTGGTTTTGCTGTGGTGCGGGCCGCCAATGCCCGGGGCCTGGTGCTGGCCTCACCCCGGTTGGGTTGGGTGGAGCTGGGTCCCGACCAGTTGGAGGAGTCTTTCCCCGAGGGGATCGAGCTGCTGCTGCTGGAGCGCAATGCCGCCACTCCGGAACAGCGCTTTGGTTGGAGCTGGTTCTGGCCCTCCCTTCGGCGTTATCGCGGCATCCTCACCCAGGTGCTGATCGCTTCTTTTGTGGTGCAGCTGTTCAGCCTGGCCAACCCCCTGTTGATTCAGGTGATCATCGACAAGGTGATCACCCAGCGCAGCCTCGACACCCTGCAGGTGCTCGGTTTTGCCCTGGTGGTGGTGACCCTGATGGAGGGTGTGATTGGCGCCCTGCGCACCTTCCTGTTCAGCGAAACCACCAATCGCATCGATCTGCGCCTCGGCGCCGAGGTGATCGACCACCTGCTGCGGCTGCCGCTCAACTACTTCGACCGCCGCCCCGTGGGCGAACTCGGCAGCCGCATCGCCGAGCTCGAGAAGATCCGCAATTTCCTCACCGGCCAGGCGCTCACCACCCTGCTCGATACGGCCTTCTCGGTGATCTACATCGCCGTGATGTTGCTCTACAGCTGGTTGCTCACCCTGATTGCCCTGTGTGTGTTGCCAATTCAGATCGCCCTCACGGTGCTTGGGGCGCCGCTGTTTCGGCGTCAATACCGGGATGCGGCCCAGGAGAACGCCCGCACCCAGAGCCACCTGGTGGAGGTGCTGACCGGCATTCAAACGGTGAAGGCCCAGAACGTGGAGATGATCAGCCGCTGGAAATGGCAAGACCTCTACGGCAAATACATCTCGCGCACGTTTGAGAAAACGATCACCGGCACGGCGCTGACGGAAACCTCCCAGGTGCTGCAGAAGCTTTCCCAGTTGCTGGTGCTCTGGGTGGGGGCTTCGCTGGTGCTCTCGGGAGACCTGACCCTCGGCCAGCTGATCGCCTTTCGGATCATCTCCGGCTATGTGACCCAGCCGCTGCTGCGGCTCTCCTCGATCTGGCAATCCATCCAGGAGCTGAAGGTGTCGTTTGAGCGGTTGGCCGATGTGGTCGATACCCCGGAGGAATCGAATCAGGCCGACAAGCAGAAGATTCCCCTGCCGCCGATCGCCGGCGAGGTGCGCTTTGACGACCTCTGCTTCTCCTTCACCCCCGGCGGGGCCCAGGTGTTGCGCCACATTGATCTGACCATTCCGGCCGGCACCTTCGTGGGTGTGGTGGGCCAGAGCGGCAGCGGCAAGAGCACCCTCACCAAGATGCTCGCCCGGCTCTATGCACCCAGCAGCGGCCGCGTGCTGATCGACAACTACGACATCGACAAGGTGGAGCTCTATTCGCTGCGCCGCCAGATCGGCATCGTGCCCCAGGATCCCCTGCTGTTTTCGGGCACCGTGGCGGAAAACATCGCCCTCACCGATCCCGATGCCAGCAGCGACGCCATCGTGCAGGCGGCCCGGCTGGCCTGCGCCCACGACTTCATCATGGAGTTGCCCGCCGGCTACAGCAGCAACGTGGGCGAGCGGGGCGCCGGCCTCTCCGGCGGCCAGCGGCAGCGGCTGGCCCTGGCGCGCACCCTGCTCGCCCAGCCCAAGCTGCTGGTGCTCGATGAAGCCACCAGCGCCCTTGACTACGACACCGAGCGGCGGGTTTGCGACAACCTGCTCGACAACCTCCAGCACTGCACCGTCTTCTTCATCACCCACCGGCTCACGACCATCCGCCGGGCCCAGCTGATCGTGATGCTCCATGAGGGAGCGGTGGTGGAAACCGGCACCCATGGGGAGTTGCTGGCGCAGCGCGGCCGCTACTACGCCCTCTATCGCCAGCAGGAGGACAGCTGATGTTGCTTGTGCGCCGCATTCAGAATGCGCTCGAGCGGCGGGTGCAGACCAGCCACGAGGAGATGGCGCTGCAGCAGTCGCGTTTTCTGGCCCGCGCCATCACCTGGACCCTGCTGGGCACCACGGCGGCGGGCCTGGCCTGGTTGGCCCTGGCCCAGACCGAAGAGGTGGTGGTGGCACCCGGCAAGTTGCAGCCGATCGGCGATGTCAAAACCATCCAGATGCCCGTGGGTGGTGTGCTCGAGACGATGCTGGTCAAGGACGGCCAACGGGTGAGCAAGGGCCAGGTGTTGCTGCGCCTCGACAACGAGGCCACCCTCGACCGGCAGCAGAGTTTGCGCACCACGATTGCGGCGAAGCGATCCCAGCTGCGGCTCAAGGAGGTGGAGCTGGATCGCTATCTCAATCTCAATGACACCGAACAGGCGCTGACCCGCCAAAACCTGGTGCTTGAACAGGAAATCCTGCAGCGGTTTGAGGGTCTCAAGGCGGTGGGGGCCTCAGCCGAACTCCAGGTTCTGCAGCAGCGCAACAAGGTGCAGGAGGTGGCCGGTGAGCTCGCCAAGTTGAAGGTGGAACGGCTGCGCCAGATCGCGATTTTGGAGCAGGCGGTGGAGCAACTCAGGGGCGACCTGGCTGACCTCGGCAGCAAACTCACCGAACTTCGCGTCAATATCCGCTATCAGGATGTGCGCTCACCGGCGGATGGGGTGGTGTTTGACCTCAAGCCCACCGGGCCAGGTTTTGTTGCCCAGGGCAGTGAGCCGGTGATGAAGGTGGTGCCCTTTGATGCGCTCCAGGCCAAGGTGGAGATCGAAAGTAGCGACATCGGCTTCGTGCAGGTGGGCCGGCCCGCAGACATCAGCATTGATTCCTTTCCCGCCACCGATTTCGGCGTGCTGCTCGGCAAGGTGAAGGGGATCGGCTCCGACGCCCTTCCCCCCGATGAGCGCCACCAGACCTACCGCTTCCCCGCCACGATCGCCCTGGATAGCCAGCAGCTCAAGCTCAAATCCGGCAAGAGCCTGCCGCTGCAGGTGGGCATGTCGCTTACCGCCAACATCAAGCTGCGCAAGGTCACCTACCTGCAACTGTTGCTGGGTGAGTTCAAGGACAAGACGGATTCGCTCAAGCAGATCTGAATCAGCTAAGCCACTTGATTTAGCCAATCAGAATGCTATTTGGATCAAAAGTGAAGTCCAGTCGATTGGTCCCATCATTGAACTGGGCAATCGGCATTGAGATAGATCGTGCCGGTGCTAATCGCATAAGCGCCCATCGCCCCCGGCGTCGAGCTGGCGGGTAGCAACACGATCGGTGCCACTTCCGGGAAGTCGCCCGCTGCCCACTGCCCCACCAGCTTGCTCAGCGCCGCCGGCAGTTGCAGTGCCTCCCTGGCCGCTGCCACCAGCTCGCCACTGGCGGCCCAGGCCCTGATCCGCCCCTGCGACAGAGGAAGAACCTCGCCCATCAGGGCTTTGGCAGCAAAGTTGGCCATGGCACCAGGCTTTTTAAGGGGACCTCGAAAAATTAAGAATTTCACACCTACAGCCGCTTACAAAAAAACGCCTTGCGGCGCCAAAGGGTCTAATAAATTGCACATCAAAACGACTAAATTGAATCAGGCAGCCTCATGAAAATTATTACTCATGCGAGGGCAGATGCACGATCTGCTCTTAGAAGATATCGCAAGAAGTTAAATGTCAGATTCTTAAGACCCCACCATGCTTTGTT
>CBFIGH010000052.1:0-53186 GCA_965662115.1 Cyanobium sp. | reverse complement strand
GCGCAGCGCAGGGCGAAGTCCAGATCCTCGAGCACATTCACGCCGCCGAGGAGCGCAAAGGGGCGGTCATTGGCGAAGGTGATGTCGCCGAGCTGGATTTGACGTGCTGTCATCATCAACCGCTGCTGCCAGGCGGAGCTTACCGGCTCTGTTTTGTGGAGATATGAGCGATAGCCTCCAGCCATGAGCTTTCTGGCCGGCCTTAACGACGCCCAGCGCAGGGCGGTGGATCACCACGAAGGGCCCCTGCTGGTGGTGGCCGGCGCCGGCAGCGGCAAGACCCGTGCCCTCACCCATCGGATTGCTCATCTGATCGGCGAGCACGGTGCGGATCCGGCCCAGATCCTGGCGGTGACCTTCACGAACAAGGCTGCCCGCGAGATGAAGGAGCGGCTGGAGCTGCTGCTGGCCCAGAAGCTTGCGCAAAGCCAGTACGGCCAGCCCTGGAGCACCCTGCCGCCGGTGGATCAACGGCAGCTGCGGTCACGCATCTACCGCGAGGTCAGCAAGGAGCTGTGGATCGGCACCTTCCACGCCTTGTTTGCGCGGATGCTGCGCTATGACATCGACAAGTTCAAGGACGCCGAAGGCCTCACCTGGACCAAGCAGTTCTCGATCTACGACGAAGCTGACGCCCAGAGCCTGGTGAAGGAGATCGTCACCCAGGAGCTGCAGCTCGATCCCAAGCGCTTTGAGCCCAAGAAGGTGCGCTGGGCGATCAGCAACGCCAAGAACCAGGGCTGGATGCCCGAGCAGCTCGAAGCCGATGCCGGCGGTCAGCGGGGCCGGTTGATGGCGGAGACGTACCGGCGTTACCGGCGCGCCCTGGCCGCCAACAATGCCCTCGATTTCGACGATCTGCTGCTGCTGCCCGTGCAGCTGCTGCGCCAGAACGAGCAGATCCGCAACTACTGGCACCGGCGCTTCCGTCACGTGCTGGTGGACGAATACCAGGACACCAACCGCACCCAGTACGACCTGATCAAGCTGCTGGTGACCAACGGTCGCGATCCGGCCGCCTACGACGACTGGGACGGGCGCTCGGTGTTTGTGGTCGGCGACGCCGACCAGAGCATCTACAGCTTCCGCGCCGCCGATTTCACGATCCTGATGGGCTTTCAGGACGATTTCGGCGATGGCGCCGCCGCCGAAGCCACCAGCACGATGGTGAAGTTGGAGGAGAACTACCGCTCCACCGCCACGATCCTGGAGGCGGCCAATGCCCTGATCGCCCACAACAGCGAGCGCATCGACAAGCTGCTGCGCCCCACCCGCGGCGAGGGCGAACTGATCTCCCTCACCCGCTGCGATGACGAGATCGCCGAGGCCGAAGCGGTGGTGCATCGCATGCGCATGCTCGAGGCTGCCCACCCTGATCTGCGCTGGGGCGACATGGCGGTGCTGTACCGCACCAATGCCCAGAGTCGGGCGATGGAGGAGTCGCTGGTGCGCTGGGGCATTCCCTACATCGTGGTGGGCGGCCTGCGCTTCTACGACCGGCGCGAGATCAAGGATGTGCTCGCCTACCTGAAACTCTTGGTGAATCCGGCCGACACCGTCAGCCTGCTGCGGGTGCTCAACACCCCCAAGCGGGGCATCGGCAAAACCACGATCGAGCGGCTCACCGATGCGGCGGGTCAGCTCGGCATTCCCCTCTGGGATGTGGTGAGCGATGCCGAGGCGGTGCGCTCCCTGGGGGGGCGGTCGGCGAAGGGTCTGCTGCAATTCTGTGAGCTGATCAATGGCCTGCAGGCCTGCAGTCAGGACGTGGCCCCCTCGGAGCTGGTGCAGCGGGTGATGGAGCAGAGCGGCTATGTGGCAGAACTGATCGCCGATGGCAGCGATGAAGCCGAAGACCGGCGCCGCAACCTCAATGAATTGGTGAACGCGGCCCTGCAATACCAGGAGGAAAATGAGGAGGGTTCCCTGGAGGATTTCCTGGCCTCCGCTGCCCTGGCCAGCGACGCCGATAGCAAGGACACCGACCAGGACCGGGTCACCCTGATGACCCTGCACGCCAGCAAGGGCTTGGAATTCCCGGTGGTGTTTCTGGTGGGCATGGAGCAGGGGCTCTTCCCCAGCTACCGCTCCCTGGACGACCCCGCCTCCCTGGAGGAGGAGCGGCGGCTTTGTTATGTGGGCCTGACCCGGGCCAAGGAGCGCCTGTTCCTCTCCCACGCCAGTGAGCGGCGCCTCTGGGGCGGCATGCGCGAGCCGGCGGTGCCGTCGGTGTTCCTCTCCGAATTGCCCCCGGAGCTGATTCAGGGCGACATTCCCCACAGCGGCGGGGCGGCGATCCGGCGCGAGCAGCGCCTGGATCGCCTCACCCGGGTGGATCGGGAGGACTCCCGCCAGGTCGCTGGTGGTGGAGCCGCCGGCTCACCCGCCAACGCCGTGCGACGCCGGGCCGTGAGCAAGGCCTGGGCGGTGGGTGATCGTTTGCGCCACAGCAGCTTTGGGGAGGGTCAGGTGAGCCACCTGTTCGGCAGTGGTGAAAAGGTCTCGATTGCGGTGAAATTCCAGGGGATGGGGCCAAAGATCCTGGACCCGCGCCTGGCACCGATCGAACCCATTTAGAGGTGGAGATCCCCGGCATCTCGCCTGCCCTGTTGGAGGTCCTGGGCCACTCCAGCTGCGGTCCGGTGGCGCTGGTGGGTGGGGCGGTTCGGGATCTGCTGCTGCACCGGGTGCACAACGATCCCTGGCGTGGTTTGCCCGATTTGGATCTGGTGGTGGAGGGCCCGGCTCCAGCCCTAGTGCAGGCGCTGCAGGAGCAGCTGGGGCCGGGCGTGATCCAGCGCTCTCAGGAGCATGGTGCCTACGGCACGGTGGAGCTGGAGCTGAATCTGGCCGGCGAGCCAGTGCTTCTGGATGTGGCCACGGCCCGGCGCGAGGCCTACCCGGTGCCGGCTGAGAATCCCCTAGTGAGCTTTGGCAGCCTGGCCGACGACCTGGCCCGCCGCGACTTCAGCATCAATGCCATGGCCCTTGACCTGGCCAGCGGTGCGCTGCTGGATCCCCATGGGGGCCAGCAGGACCTTGAGCGGCGGCAGCTGCGTTTTCTGCATTCCGGCAGCGTGCGCGACGATCCCACCCGGCTGGTGCGGGGTGCCCGCTATGCGGCTCGCTTGGGTTTTGTGCTGGAACCCTCCAGCACCGAACAGGCCCGAATCACCCTGGACACCTGGCCCTGGCCGTGGCGACCCGGGGACCCGCCCAGCCAGGCACCCGCAGCCCTGGGCACCCGGCTGCGGATGGAGCTGGCATTGCTGTTGGAGCATGAGCCCTGGGTAGGGGCGCTCCAGGCCTTGCAGCAATGGGGGGCATTCAGGCTGCTGGATGCGACGCTGCAGGCCGATCGGGCCTGGCTGTGGCGGTTGCGCTGGGCGGAGCGCCTGGGCCTGCCCCTGGTGGTGGCTTTGGTGGCGGGGGCCAGCGATCCCCTGGCCTTGGCCGAAAGGCTCCAGTTGCCCCACCGCCAGCACCGCGTGCTGCTCCAGTGGCTGGCTTTGCGGGGGCGGCTGCAGGCAGGGTTTCCGCCCCCTGCCCGGGGGAGCGCCGAGCAGTGGTGCGCCCTGCTGGAAGCTCCCGGCTGCAGTGCGGCAGCGGTGGCATTGGCTCTGGTGTGTGGCAGTGGTCCCCGCCGCCCCCTGCTGCGTTGGCTGCTGCGCTGGCGCTTTCTCAAGGCCCAGCGCAGCGCAACCGAGCTCCTGGCGGCAGGGGTGTGTCGGGGGCCTGAGCTGGGTCGCCAGCTGCGAGCCCTGCGGGCCGAGCGACTGCGGCAGGAGCGGGTTTGAGGGTTTTTGGCTCCTAGCGTGGTGCCATGACAGATCCCTACGTGGTGGTGGCCGTGCCGGCCCGGCTGGAATCGGCGCGGCTGCCGGGCAAGGTGCTCGCCGACATCGCCGGCAAACCCATGCTTCAGCATGTGCTGGAGCGTTGCCTGCAGGCGCGTGGCGTCGCTGCGGTGGTGGTGTGCACCGATAGTGATCAGGTGCGGCAGCTGGCCGAGGCTTGGGGCGTTCCAGTGCTGATGACCTCGCCCGAATGCGCTTCCGGCAGCGAGCGTCTGGCCAGCGTCGTGGAAGAGTTGGTGGCCCTAGCCGGTGGCGGGGCTGCCGAGCAAACGCTGGTGATCAATGTCCAGGGAGATCAGCCCCTGCTGGATCCGGGGTTGATTGAGGCGATGGTGGCCCACTTTGTGGCACTGCAACGCCCGCCGGTGTTGACGCCTGTTTATCCTCTGGCGGCTGACAAACTGCACGACCCCAACGTGGTCAAGGTGTTGCGGGCCCTGGACGGCCGGGCCATCACCTTCTCGCGCAGTGCCCTGCCCCACCAGCGCGGCGTGCCGCCCCACCAGTGGGCTGAGCGCACCACCTACTGGGGCCACGTGGGGCTCTATGGCTATCGGGCCGATGTGCTGGCTGGCTGGCTGGCCTTGCCTGCCTCAGCCCTCGAGCAGCTGGAGAAGCTCGAGCAGCTGCGGTTGATCGAGGCCGGGATCCCCCTGCAGACCTATGCGGTGGATCAGGATTGCCTTTCGGTCGACACAGCAGAGCAACTCCAGCAGGCCCGCGCCCTGGCGGGCACCTAGGCGTTTCCCTCTCGCCAGCCATCCCGGTGCAGCTCTCGCCCCAGCCCCTGCTGATGCAGCAGGGCCTCTGCCATTTCCCGTACGGCCCCATCCCCCCCCCGGCGGCGCAGCACCCAATCGGCCTGGCGGCGCAGTGCCGGGCTGCCATCGGCGGGGCTGATCAGCAGGCCAGCGGCGGGGCGCACCGTCAGGTCGTTGAGATCGTCGCCGATGAAAGCCGTCTGCTCGCGGGCACACTGGAGATCGGCCTGGAGCTGCTGCAGGGCTTTGAGCTTGTCGCCCACCCCCACCAGACAATGGCGGATGTCCAGGTGGGCGGCCCGGTGTTCGATCGCACCGCTGCGTCCGCCACTCAGCAATGCCACTTCGATGCCCGCCCGTTGCAGCATGCGGATTCCCAGGCCATCGCGCACGTCAAAGCGCTTCAACACCTGGCCCTGGGCGTCGTAGTGCAGGCCTCCATCGGTGAGCACGCCGTCGACGTCGCAGACAACCAGTTGAATCGCCCGCAGATCGCGCCGCCGCCAGGGCAGCAGGGGATTGCTGAGCAGGTGGTCGATCAAAGCGTGCTCGGTGCCATGCCACTGGTCACCACCTGACGCAGGGCTAACAGCTGGCTGAGCAGGGGCTCGAGGCGGTGCAGGGGCACCATGTTGGGGCCGTCGCTGAGGGCGTTGTCGGGATCGGGATGGGTCTCCATGAACAGACCATCAACGCCCACGGCAACCGCTGCTCTGGCGAGGGGTGCGACGAACTCCCTTTGGCCGCCGGTGCTGGTGCCGCGGCCACCCGGTTGCTGCACGGCGTGGGTGGCATCGAAGATCACCGGACACCCCAAGGCCTGAAGTTGGGGAAAGCTACGCATGTCCACCACCAGCGTGTTGTAGCCGAAGCTGGTGCCGCGTTCGGTGAGCCAGAGGCGGCCGCTGGCTGGCTCCAGACCGAATTCCGCCATTTTGTTCACCACCTGGGCCATGTCCCAGGGGGCGAGGAACTGGCCTTTTTTGATGTTCACCACTTTGTTGGTGCCCGCTACGGCCAGGGCTGCGGCCTCCAGCAGGTCGGTCTGGCGGCAGAGGAAGGCTGGAATCTGCAGCACATCGACGGCCTGGGCAGCGGCAGCGGCCTGGGAACTCTCATGGATGTCGGTGAGCACCGGCACCCCAAAGGTCTGCCCCACCGCCTGCAGGATTGCCAGGCCCTCATCGGGGCCCGGTCCACGAAAGGATTGGCCGGAGCTGCGATTGGCCTTGTCGAAGCTGGCCTTGAAGATGTAGCGAATGCCGAGGCGATCGGTGATTGCCTTCACCTGTTCGGCCACCTGCAGCACCAGATCGCGGTTTTCAATCACGCAGGGCCCGGCGATCAGGGTGAAGGGTGTCATCGGTGCTCAGCATCGGCGCTTGGGCTGAACCCAGCCTGCACCAGATCGTGCAACCGCAGGAGCCCCAGCAGCAGGCCAGGCTGGGCGGGATCGACCACCGGCAACACGGAAATCGCTTGGCGCGGGTTGCGTTCCATCAGTTCCAGTGCCGTGATCGCCAGGGTCTGGGGAGCCACGGTGATCGGGTCAACGGTGGCCATCGCACCGGCGCGGATCGACGCCCACGACTCGGGGGGATGGCGCTGCAAGGTGCGGCGTAGGTCGCCATCGGTGATCAGCCCAGCCATCCTGTCGGGGTCCGAGCTGGCCTGCACCCAAGCAGCCCCCAGGCTGCCCTTACCGTTGTTGCCTTGGGTGAGTTGGCCGATCACCTCCATCAGTGGGGCGTGGGGCGAGAGGCCTGCAAGGTCGGTTGCAGGCACCATCAGGTCGGCCACGGTGAGGGTGAGCTGGCGACCCAGGGAGCCGGCCGGGTGGTTGATGGCGAAGTCTTCCGGCGAGATGCCGGCCCGCTCCATCCAGACGGCCGCCAAGGCGTCGCCGATCGCCATCGCCACCGCCGTGCTGGCGGTGGGGGCCAGGTTGAGCGGGCACACTTCCCGATCCACCGACCCATCCAGCACCACATCGCAGCCCACAGCCAGGCTTGACTCCTGCCGTCCCACCAGGGCGATGCGGGCGGTGCCGCGGCGGCGCAGGTGGGGGAGGATCGCCAGTAGCTCTTCCGTTTCGCCGCTGTTGGAGAGCAGCAGGGCCACGTCGTCGGCCGCCACGATGCCCAGGTCGCCGTGCAGGGCATCGACGGGGTTGAGAAAGACCGCCGTCAGACCGATCGAGGAGAAGGTGGCAGCGATCTTGCGAGCCACGATGCCGCTTTTGCCCACCCCCGTCACCACGAGCTTGGAGCGGCGCAGTCGGCAGCCCGCCAACAGCTCAAGGGCCGCTTCCACCTGGCTGCTGCTGAGGCGCAGGGCGGCGGCGGCGATGGCGGCCGCCTCTCCTTCCAGGCAACTGGTCAGGGCTGACAAGGAGTGGTGTTCCGGATGGCGTTCATTGTTGCTCGTGGTTGGTCGCCGGCCTGTTCAGCAGAGGACATGGCCGATGGCGGCGGCCTCCAGGAATCCCGCCTGGTGCAGCGCTGCCAGGGCAGCTTCGATGCGATCGGCGGGGAAGGCCGCCAGCAGGGGGCCACAGGTTTGGGGATCGATCAGCAGGGCCCGGCGGGCGCCATCAACCGGGCCCTGCCATTGCACCCGATCTTCCAGCAGGGCCAGGGCGCTGGCATTGGCAGGGGCCAGGCTGCTGGCCAGGCCCTGCTCCAGCAGGGTCAGGGCCCCAGGCAGGCTGGGGATCTGCCCGGCCTTGAGGGTGACGCGGCAGGCGTCCGGGCTAGCCGCCAGCATCTCGCCCAGGTGGCCCAGCAGCCCGAAGCCGGTCACATCGGTGCAGGCCCGGCAACCATGGCCGGCCAGCAGCGCCACCAGGCCAGCCTGGCTCTGTTGCATGGCAGCCAGGGCAGCATCGAGCCACTGGGGTTGGCCGCGGCCGGCCATGGCAGCGGCAAACAGCACCCCCGTGCCGATCGGCCGGCTGAGCAGCAGCCCATCGCCTGGGCGCAGGGGGCCTTTGCCCCAGTGCCGCTGGGCCGGAGCGGTGCCATTGACACTCAGCACCAGGTTGAGGCCAGCAGTTGGGCTCGGTGGATCCTGGTTCTCGCGCGCCTCCAGGGTGTGGCCACCGATCAGCCTTGCCCCCAGCGGTTCGAGCACCGACAGGATTCCGGCCAGGGTTTCGCTGAGCAGGTTGGCCTGGAGGGAAGCGGCCAGCTGGGGCACGGTGACCACCGCCTGAACGGTGCACACCTGGGCGCCGCAGGCCCAGAGATCGCTGCAGGCATGCAGGGTGGTGAGTCGGGCGTTGAGCCACGGGTCGCTCACCAGGGCGGGGAAGCCATCCACGCTTTGCAGCAGCAGGTTGCCCTGGTCGTCCTGACCGAGCACGGCGGCGTCCTCGGCGCTGCCCGGCAGGCCGCCGTCCAGCCGATTGCGGGCCAGGGCATCCTGCAGGGGGCTGGCGGCCAGCTTGGCCGCACAGCCGTTGCAGGCCATCGCCACCGCAGGCTTCCCAGCCATGGCCTTGAGACTGGTGAAGCGGTCCATGAAGCGCCGATCGAGGCACTGTTTCCAACGCCACAGCACCGGGCTGGGCCCCAGGGCCCAGGGCCCCCAGAAGGCCACGGCCTCGGGCTGGGATCCCCGGCTGCCGCCATCGCCCAGCAGCTGCAGGGCCCAGCGTTGGGGGCGCCAGGCGCGCAGGCGGCGACCTGAAACGATCCGGGTCAGGTTCTCGGCCAGGGTGGGAGCGCAGCGCACTGCCCACACACCGGATGGGGGCCTGGGCTGGCTGGCGATGACACCGCAGTCGCCACTGGCAAAGACCGTGGGATGGTTTTCAACCTGGAGGCTGGCGGCCGTGAGCAGCCGTCCGTCTTGGTCATGGGGCAGGCCAGCTGCGGCCAGCCAGCGGGGCGCGCGGCTGCCGGTGCAGGCCAGATCGGCGCGGGCGGACTCGGGGCTGTGAGGCTGAAGACCAATCCCCGCCTCACGCAGCAGCCGTAGGCCCAGGCGGTTGGCGGCCTTGGAGCCGAGCTGCAGCTGGGCGCCGCGCAGCAACAGCTCCGGATTCAGTCCCCTTCCCCGCAGGGCCAGGGCCAGTTCCACGGCCGCGGCGCCCCCACCACGGATGCGCAGGTTGGTCTGATCCAGGTGGCGGCACCACTGCAGGAATGGCTCCAGCGGCTTGACCGCCATGGCTGCGCCAGCGAGATCGCGGGTCTCAGCCCCGACATCAAGGCTCAGCCAGTCCCAGCGCAGGCTGGGCCGTCCCGCCAGGTGCAGTTCCCTTGCCTGGGGATCGAGGCCGGTGATCTCGGCCTGCACGAAGGTCACGCCCGCCAGCAGGCAGAGGCGTCGCAGGTCGATGGCGCAGGCCTGTTCCGTGACCAGGCCTGCAACGTGCGCGGGCACCAGACCCGAGTAGGCGGCGGTGCTCCTGCGACTGACCAGGCTGATCCGGGCCGGGGGGCGATGGCTGGATTGGTGGCCAGCCATCGCCCAGATCCGCAGCACCAGGGAATGGCTGTGGCCGCCGCCGGCCAGCAGCAACTCCCCTTCAGCTGCCATAGCCGTGGGGATTGGCCTGCTGCCAGCACCAGCTATCGCGGCACATCTCTGCCAGGGAGAGGCGAGTTCGCCAACCCAGTCGCTCGGCGGCCAGGTGCGGATCGGCCACGGTGCAGGCGGCGTCCCCGTCCCTGCGGGCCACGATTGCAAAGGGCAACGAGCGGCCACTGGCGACTTCGAAGGCCCGCACCACCTCCAGCACCGAATGGCCCTGGCCGCTACCCAGGTTGAGGGTGAGCAGTTGGGGCGGCTCGGCCAAAAGGGTGTCGAGGGCGGCCCGGTGCCCCTCGGCCAGGTCCATCACGTGGATGTAGTCGCGGATGCCGCTGCCGTCGGGGGTGGGCCAGTCGCCACCGAACACCTGCAGTTGGTCCCGCCGCCCCACGGCCACCTGGCTGACAAAGGGCAGCAGGTTGTTGGGGATGCCGCTGGGGTCCTCGCCGATGCGGCCACTGGGGTGGGCTCCCACCGGGTTGAAGTAGCGGAGTCGGGCAATCCGCCAGCCGGCCTCACTGGCATCCAGATCTGCGAGCATCTGCTCGACGGCCGCCTTGCTGTGGCCGTAGGGATTGATCGGCTGGATGGCTGCCCCCTCGTGGATCGGCATGGTCTCGGGCAAGCCGTAGACGGTGCAACTGCTGCTGAATACCAGGGTGCGGCAGCCATGGGTCTGCATGGCTTTGAGCAGATGGCGGGAGCCGCTGAGGTTGACGTCCCAGTAGCGCAGCGGATCGCCCACCGATTCCCCCACGGCCTTGAGGCCGGCGAAGTGGATCACCGCTTCAATGGGCTGGCCGGAGGGTGCGGCGGCAAAGGCCTGATTCAGATCCGAGGCCGAGCGGATATCGCCCTCTACGACAACCAGCCGGCCACCTGCCTCGGGCCCGGCAAGGTCTTGGACCCGTCGCAGTGCCTCTGGGGCGCTGTTGTCGTAGTTGTCAATCACCACGAGGCTGTGGCCGGCCTCGAGCAGCACCAGGCAGGTGTGGCTGCCGATGAATCCGGCGCCTCCAGTTATCAACAGATGGCTCAAAGTTGTTTCCCGTGACGGTGGGCGATAGGCTCGGTCGAATCTTGCCACCAACTGTCATGCACGCACCATCGATACGCAGCATTTGCTGCATTGGTGCGGGCTATGTGGGCGGTCCAACGATGACGGTGATTGCCGATCGCTGTCCCCACATCCAGGTGACGGTGGTCGATCTCAATGCTGAGCGGATTGCCGCCTGGAATTCCGCCGATCTGAGCTTACTGCCGATCTATGAGCCGGGGCTCGATGCGGTGGTCGGCCGCGCCAGAGGCCGCAACCTGCACTTCACCACATCGGTGGAGGGGGCGATCGCCGCAGCGGACATGGTGTTCATTTCCGTCAACACACCCACCAAAACCCAGGGGGTGGGAGCAGGCCAGGCGAGTGATCTCAAGTGGATTGAGGCCTCTGCCCGCATGTTGGCGAAGGCGGCGACGGGCCACACGATCGTGGTGGAGAAGAGCACCCTGCCGGTGCGCACCGCCCAGGCGGTGAAGTCGATTCTGGAGGCGGGCCCGGCGGGTAAGACCTTTGCGGTGCTCTCCAATCCGGAGTTTCTGGCGGAGGGTTCGGCGATCAAAGATCTGGAGAATCCCGATCGGGTGCTGATCGGTGGAGAGTCCGAGGAGGCGATTGAGGCTTTGGCGGGGATCTATGGCCAGTGGGTGGCACCGGAAAAGATTCTGCGCACCAATCTTTGGAGCAGTGAGTTGAGCAAGCTCACGGCCAATGCGTTCCTGGCCCAGCGCATCAGTTCGATCAACAGCATCGCCGCCCTCTGTGAGGCCACCGGTGCGGATGTGCGCGAGGTGGCCAATGCAATCGGTGCCGACAGCCGCATCGGCCCCAAATTCCTCAAGGCTGGCCCTGGCTTTGGTGGCAGCTGTTTTCAGAAGGACATTCTCAACCTGGTCTACCTGTGCAGCTATTACGGCCTTCAAGACGTCGCCAGTTATTGGGAACAGGTGGTGACGCTCAACACCTGGCAACAGCACCGCATCTCCAGGCTGATGGTCAATCGTTTATTTGGCACCATCAGCGGCAAACAAATTGGCGTGCTCGGCTTTGCCTTCAAGGCCGATACGAATGACACGCGGGAATCGCCGGCCATTCAAGTTTGCCAGGATCTGCTGGAGGAAGGGGCTCGGCTGGCCATCGTTGACCCGAAAGTCAGTGAGAGCCAGATCAGTCTTGATTTGGGCCGGCCGGCTGGGGAGGGTGAGGGCAGTTGGCAGCTTGTGCATTCGGTGGAAGAGGCGGCGTCAGGAGCCGATGCGTTGGTGCTGCTCACCGAATGGCAACAGTTTGCCCAGATCAATTGGCCGGCGGTGGCCCACGTGATGCGCCAGCCGGCCTGGCTGTTTGATTCGCGGGCCAAGGCCGATGGGGCTGCTGCCCGGGCGGCAGGCTTGAATGTCTGGACCTTGGGAGAGGGCTAAACGATGCCTGCTTCAATCACCCGCAACCTGATCACCGGGGGTGCCGGCTTCGTTGCCTCCCACCTCATCGATCGGCTGATGCAGGCAGGTGAGGAGGTGATCTGCCTCGACAACT
This sequence comes from Cyanobium sp., assembly GCA_965662115.1. GTDB lineage: Bacteria > Cyanobacteriota > Cyanobacteriia > PCC-6307 > Cyanobiaceae > Cyanobium_A. Next base: position 41,439 of record CBFIGH010000052.1, on the reverse strand, counting down.
ACTTCACCGGCCGCAAGTCCAACATTGCGGCGTGGATCGGCCACCCCCGTTTTGAGCTGATTCGCCACGACGTCACCGAGCCGATCGTGCTGGAAGTCGATCGGATCTGGCACCTGGCCTGCCCGGCATCCCCGGTGCACTACCAGTTCAACCCGATCAAAACCGCCAAAACCAGTTTCCTGGGCACCTACAACATGTTGGGGTTGGCCCGGCGCGTCGGTGCCCGGCTGTTGATGGCGTCTACCAGTGAGATCTACGGCGACCCCGAGGTGCACCCCCAGCCCGAGAGTTATCGCGGCTGTGTGAACACCATCGGCATCCGTAGCTGTTACGACGAAGGCAAGCGGATTGCTGAAACGCTCTGCTTTGACTACCGGCGCATGCACGACACCGAAATCAGGGTGGCGCGCATCTTCAATACTTACGGGCCGCGGATGCTTCCCGATGATGGCAGGGTGGTGAGCAACTTCATCGTCCAGGCCCTGCGCGGTGAGCCGCTCACCCTCTACGGCGATGGCAGCCAGACCCGTAGCTTCTGTTACGTGGCCGATCTGGTCGAGGGGTTAATCCGATTGATGAACGGGTCCCACCCTGGTCCGATCAATCTCGGCAACCCCGGTGAGTTCACGATCCGCCAGCTCGCTGAACTGGTGCGGGCCAAAATCAACCCCGAGCTGCCCCTGATCACCCGGCCCCTGCCATCGGATGATCCGCTGCAGCGCCAACCGGTGATTACCTTGGCCCAGCAGGAGTTGGGCTGGCAGCCATCCGTGCCGCTGGAGCAGGGCCTGGAGCCCACGATCGCCTACTTCCGCGAGATCCTGGCTCCTTGAGCCCTGCCGTTCTCGTCACCGGAGCGGCCGGTTTCGTGGGCGCCGCGGTCTGCGGTCGGCTGCTCGAGCGGGGCGAGCGGGTGGTGGGGATCGACAACCTCAACAGCTACTACGACCCAGGCTTGAAGCGGGCCCGATTGGCACGACTTGAGGCCGCTGCTCCCTCCGGAGCCTGGGCCTTTGAGCAGCTCGACCTCGGTGATGCGGGCGCGATTGCTGAGCTGTTTGACAGGGAAAAGCCCCTCCGGGTGATTCATCTCGCGGCCCAGGCCGGGGTTCGTTACTCGATTGAAAATCCAGCTGCTTACCTGGAGAGCAACCTGGTGGGTCTGGGTTCGATCCTCGAGGGTTGCCGGCACCACGGCGCCGAACACCTGGTGTATGCCTCCAGCAGCTCGGTGTATGGCGGCAACACCAACCTGCCCTTCACCGAACGCCAGCCGGTGAACCACCCGGTGAGCCTCTACGCAGCCACCAAAAAAGCTGGCGAACTGATGGCCCATACCTACAGCCACCTCTATGGGTTGCCTGCCACCGCCCTGCGCTTTTTCACCGTGTATGGGCCCTGGGGCCGTCCAGACATGGCGCCGATGCTTTTTGCCAAGGCAATCCTGGCGGGGGAGCCGATCCGGGTGTTCAACCAGGGCCGCATGCGCCGTGACTTCACCTACATCGACGACATTGTTTCTGGCGTGATTGCTTGCGCAGACAAGCCGGCCACGCCTGATGCCGCATTCGACAGCTCGGCCCCCGACCCCGCTACCAGCTGGGCGCCGCACCGCCTGTTCAACATCGGCAACAGCAAACCGGTGGAGTTGCTGCGCTTTATCGAGCTGCTCGAGCAGGCCCTGGGCAGACCGGCCATCAAGGATTTCCAACCGATGCAGGTGGGTGATGTGGTGGCTACTGCCGCTGACACCTCCCTGCTTGAAGCCTGGGTGGGCTTTCGGCCCTCGACTCCGATCGAAGTGGGGGTGGATCGCTTCGCCCGCTGGTATCGCAGCACTTACGCCTGTTTGCCCCGCTGAGTGTGGCTCAGGCCGGCAGGCAGACTCAGGCCACTTGCACTCCCTGGTTTGGCCTCGCTCCAGAGCCTGCGTGGCATGGTGGACCTGCTGCCGGATCAGGTTGGTTTGTGGCAGCACGTGGAAGGGAGTGCCCGTGAGCATTTCCGCCGCTGCGGCATCACCGAGATCCGCACGCCCCTGCTCGAAGTCACCGAGTTGTTTGCCCGCGGCATTGGTGAGGCGACCGATGTGGTGGGCAAGGAGATGTACACCTTTCTCGATCGCGGCGAACGCAGCTGCACCCTGCGGCCCGAGGGCACCGCATCGGTGGTGCGGGCGGCGATTCAGCATGGGCTGCTCAGCCAGGGAGGACAGCGCCTCTGGTACGGCGGAGCGATGTTTCGCTACGAGCGTCCCCAGGCGGGGCGGTTGCGCCAGTTTCACCAGATCGGCATGGAGTTGCTGGGTTTTGCCGATGCTTGCAGCGATGTGGAGGCGATCATTGTGGCTTGGGATCTGCTGGCCGAGCTGGGGGTAGGCGGCCTGGCCCTGGAGCTCAATTCCCTCGGCAGCAGCGAGGATCGGGCCCGCTATCGGCAGCAGCTTGTGGCTTGGCTGGAGCAGCGTTGCGACCAGCTGGATGCCGATTCCCAGGCCCGCATCCACACCAACCCCTTGCGGGTGCTCGATTCCAAGCACCCTGCCACCCAAGCCCTGTTGAGCGAAGCTCCCAGCTTGTCCTCAGCCCTGAGCGATGGAAGCCAGGCCAGATTTGTCGCCGTGCAGCAGGCTCTCACGGCTTTGGGCATCCCGTTTGTGCTCAACCCTCGGCTGGTACGGGGCCTGGATTACTACAGCCACACCGCCTTTGAGATCACCAGCAGCCAGTTGGGAGCCCAGGCCACGGTTTGCGGCGGCGGTCGTTATGACGGTCTGGTGCAGCAGCTGGGCGGGCCGGCCACCCCGGCGATTGGTTGGGCCCTCGGGATGGAGCGGCTGATGTTGCTGCTCAGCCAGGCCGAGCGTCCCGCTGCGAAGGCTGATCTCTACGTGGTGAGCCGGGGCGAAGCGGCGTCAACAATGGCGTTAGCCGTGGCGCGGCTTTGCCGCCAGGCGGGCCTGGCGGTGGAACGGGACGCCAGTGGCTCGGGCTTCGCCAAGCAATTCAAGCGGGCCGATCGCTCCGGGGCCCGCTGGGCGGCGGTGATCGGCGAACAGGAAGCGGGCGAAGGCTTGGTGGGCCTCAAGGATCTGCGCGCCAGCGATGGAGCTGTCGATCGGCGACTCAGCCCCCTTGAGCTGCTCGAGGTTGTCCAGTCCAGCCTGGGGAGGCCATGACGCCGCAGGACCTGTCCACCTGCGGCAGTCATTGCGGGGTTGGGGGCCTTTGACTGCCCATGACTTTTGCGACTAGCGATCCCGGCCTGATGGGTGATCCAACCCTGGCGATCATTGCGGGTGAAGGGGTGCTGCCGAGGATGCTCTCGGAGGCCCTCTCCCGGGCGGGCCGTGCCCACATCGCCTGCTACCCCCACGGTCTGGATGTTGAGGTGCCGGCGGCGGAAGAATTCTTTTTTGAACGGTCGATCGCCTTTATCAAGTCGCTTCAGCAGCGAGGCATCAACCAGATCGTGATGGTGGGCAAGTTTGTGCGGCCCCGGTCGCTCAACTTGCTGCGATTTGAGGGCTCCACATTGATGGCGGCGCCGCGCATTCTGGGATCCCTGCGCAATGGCGACGATGCGTCCCTGCGGGCCTTGGCCCAGATCATCGAGGAGTATGGCCTGCGGGTTGTCGGCATCGAGGATGTGGCCCCCAACCTCTTGCCCGAGCCGGGCCTCTACGCCAGCAGGGTGCCCAGTGATCTGGATCGGGCCGATGTGGAGCGGGCGGCTTACATCGTTGAGGCGATCTCCCAGGTGGATGTGGGTCAGGGGGCCGTGGTGGCTAAGGGGCTGTGTCTGGCGACCGAAGCCCTGCCTGGCACTGACGCCATGCTCGAGTGGGTAGCAGCCACCCGTTCACAGTGGTCTGAAGCGGGCCGCTCTGGAGTGCTTTACAAGGCTCCCAAGCTGAACCAGGACCGGCGCATGGATCTGCCGGGCATCGGCCCCACCACGGTGGCCAAGGCTGCGGCGGCCGGTCTGGCCGGCATCGCCTGGGAAGCCCGCAGCGCCCTGTTGCTGGATGCCGAGCAGACCATGGCCGACGCGGAGAAACTGGGACTCTTCCTGTGGTCCCGCGAGCCCAGTTCGGATTGAATCCCCAGTTCAGCCCCCTGCCTGCTCCAGCACTCCCTTGCTGCTGGGAATGGCCCCGGCGCGCCGGGAATCCAGTTCGACAGCATGCCGTAGGGCCCGGGCAAAGGCCTTGAAACAGGCTTCCACGATGTGGTGGGAGTTTGCCCCGGCGAGCTGGCGGATGTGGAGGGTGAGGCCGGCGTTGTTGGCCACCGCGGCAAAGAACTCCTTGACCAGTTCGGTGTCGTAGCTGCCGATTTTCTGGGTCGGTATCGCCAGGCCGTAGCTCAGGTGGGGCCTGCCGCTGCAGTCCAGAGCCACTTGCACCAGGGCCTCATCCAGGGGTGCCAGGAAGTGGCCGAAGCGGTGGATGCCGCGCCGGTCTCCCAGGGCTTGTGCCAGGGCCTGGCCAAAGGCGATCCCCACATCTTCGTTGCTGTGGTGGTCGTCGATGTGGGTGTCGCCGGTGGCCTGGATGTCCAGGTCGATCAGCCCGTGGCTGCTGATCTGATGCAGCATGTGATCGAGGAATGGCACGCTGGTTTTGGCTGCGCAGCGACCGGCGCCATCGAGGCCGAGCGTTACGCGCACGTTGGTTTCGCCGGTGACGCGGTGGATGGTTCCGGTGCGCATGGCTGCCGTACGCCCTAGGGATTGGTCCCATGCTGGCAGGTGAAGCTTTGGATGAGCCCCCTTGTCTGGTCCGAACGCTGTGACCACTCCTGCAGCAGTTCTCAATAAGCTGCGGGCAGGCCACCGGCGCTTCCTGGAAGGACACTCCCTGCATCCCCACACCAGTCGGAAACGCATGCTTGAGGTGGAGAGCGGTCAGCATCCCTTTGCGGCAGTGCTGGGCTGCGCTGACTCCCGGGTTCCGGTGGAGCTGCTGTTTGACACGGGCTTTGGCGATCTTTTCGTCGTGCGCAATGCCGGCACGATGGCCCTCACCGCGGCGATCGGCTCGTTGGAATATGCCGTCGGCCACCTGGGGGTCCCCCTGGTGGTGGTGCTCGGCCATGAGGGTTGCGGTGCCGTCGAGGCGGCGTTCAACCGTCGCCTGGATCTCACACCCAGCCTCGCCCAGGTGGTGGGTCAGCTGCGCATGGAACTGTTTGATCTCGGGGCCGACGATGACTTCGAGCAGGCCTGCCGCCATCACACCCTCAACTCAGCCCATAACCTCGTGGATTCCAGTGTGCTGCTGACAGACCGTTTGCGTCTTGGCAGCCTCAAGGTGGAAGCGGCCTACTACAACCTGCACACCACCACGATCGACTGGATGGGCAGCGTGAAGCCCCGGCCCCTGGGCTGAGGCCGCCGGTTCGGCGGGGCGGCTAGGTCCGCCAGCGCTTCACCAGGTCGCCGTAGGCATCGATGCGCCGGTCGCGCAGAAATGGCCACCAGCGGCGCACAGCTTCGCTGCGGTCGAGGTCCAGATCCACCATCAGCACGGCCTGCTCGCTCACACCGGCCTGGGCCAGCAGCTCCCCCTGGGGGCCGGCGGCAAAGCTGCTGCCCCAAAACTGCAGGCCTGCCGAATCCGGTTCTGCTCCAGAAGGCCAACGCGGGTCGAGATCCAGTTCGTGGCCGCAGCGGTTGGCCACCAGCACCGGCAGTCCGTTGGCAATGGCGTGCCCCCGTTGCACGGTGATCCAGGCTTCCCGTTGTCGGGCCTGCTCTGCGGCGTTGTCATTCGGGCTCCAGCCAATCGCCGTGGGGTAAAGCAGGAGGTCAGCCCCAGCCAGGGCCATCAGCCGTGCTGCTTCTGGAAACCACTGGTCCCAGCAGACCAGCACGCCAAGCTTGCCCACACTGGTGGCAATCGGCTGAAAACCCCGATCCCCCGGCGCGAAATAGAACTTTTCATGGAAGCCCGGATCTTCCGGGATGTGCATTTTGCGGTAGGTGCCGGCGATCGAGCCATCGCGCTCCAGCACCACGGCTGTGTTGTGGCAGAGCCCGGGCGCCCGTCGCTCAAACAGGCTGATCACCAGCACAATGGCCAGCTCCCTGGCCAGGGCCCCGAAGTGCTCGCAGGAGGGGCCTGGGATCGGTTCGGCCAGGTCGTGGCGCCCCACCACCTCGTGTTGGCAGAAGTAGGGGCTGGTGTGTAGCTCCTGGCAGACCACCAACTTGGCCCCCTGGCCGGCGGCCTGACGGATCGCGCAGCTGGTGGCTTCCACCATGGCTGGACGGCTCCCGGCCCAGGCCTGTTGCACCAGGGCAGCAACCAACATGCTCACCGGAACACAGCCGCAGGAATCTGCATGGTGGCGCAGTGCAGGGAGCCGTGTTGCAGGAGGAGGGCGGAGCAGTCGATGGCTTCGATGGCATGGCAGGGGAAGGCGGCGGCCAGGGCTTGTTGGGCGGCCTGATCGCCGGAGGGGTCGCCATAGCTGGGTACCAGCACGGCCCCGTTCAGGATCAGGAAGTTGGCGTAGGTGGCCGGCAACCGGCGGCCGTCATCCGGGGCATGGCGGGCCTGGGGCCAGGGCAGGGGAACCAGCCGGTAGGGCAGCCCGGCGGCAGTGCGCAGCTCGCGGAGTTCCTGCTCCAGCAGCGTCAAGGGGCCCGCCTGGGGATCGCTGGGATCGTCACAGCGCACGTAGGCCAGTGTGGTCGGATTGCAGAAGCGCACCAAGGTGTCGATATGGGCGTCCGTGTCATCGCCGCAGAGCGCGCCGTGGCTGAGCCAGATCACCCGCTCGGCTCCGAGTTGGTGGCTCAGGGCCAGCCCGATCTCGGCCTGGCTGCGTTGGGGGTTGCGCCCCGGGGAGAGCAGGCAGGTGCTGGTGGTGAGGATGGTGCCGGCCCCATCGGATTCGATACTCCCCCCCTCCAGCACCAGCTTTACCGGCTCGAGCTGGGCTGCGCCGAAAACCCCTTGGCGCCAGGCTGCAACGGTGGCTTGGTTGTCCCCCGTTGCCTGGTATTTGCCGCCCCAGCCGTTAAAGCAAAAGTCCAGCAACAGGGGGGATTCGCTCCCATCGTTTTGGCGCTCTAGCACCGTGATCGGTCCGTAGTCGCGCGTCCAGGTGTCCTGGGCCGGGCTGCCCCACACCCGCAGCCGGCCCGGGTCCAGGTGGGCGAACTCCTGGGCCGTGGGTCCGGGGGTGGCGCTGAGCAGCAACACGGGGGCATGGCGGCTGACCGCCGCGCACAGCTCCCGGTAGCACGCGCGCACAGCTCCCAGGTAGGGCTGCCAGTCGCCATCGGCCCGTGGCCAGGCCATCAAGACGGCCCCGACGGGCTCCCATTCGGCCGGAAGCCGCCTGCTCTCAGCGCTCACATCCCGTTGATGCAGTAGCCGGCGTCCACATAGAGCACCTGGCCGGTGATGCCGGAGGCGAGTGGGCTGGCCAGGAATGCTGCGGCTCCGCCCACTTCCTCCTGGGTCACGGTGCGGCCGAGCGGAGCCTTGGCCTCCACGTTGTGGATCATGTCGAGGATGCCGCCGATGGCACTGCTGGCCAGGGTGCGGATCGGCCCGGCGCTGATGGCGTTGACGCGCACCTGCTTCTCCGGGCCCAACTCGGCGGCCAGATAGCGCACCGAGGCCTCCAGGGCCGCCTTGGCCACCCCCATCACGTTGTAGTTGGGGATGGCCCGCTCGGCGCCCAGGTAGGTGAGGGTGATCACGCTGGCACCGGTGTTGAACAGGGGCTTGGCCCAGCGGCACAGGGGCGCCAGGGAGTAGGCGCTCACCTCCAGGGCCCGGGCAAAGCCCTCGGGGCTGATGGCGGAGTAGTCGCCGATCAGTTCGTCCTTGCCGGCGAAGGCCAGGCAGTGCACCAGCACGTCGATCGAGCCCCACTGCTCGGCTACCCGGGCAAACACGGCCTCGATCTGGGCCGGATCCTGGACGTTCAGTGGCTCGAACAGGCTGGGAGCCAGCGGTGCGGTGAGCTCACGCACCTTGCCCTCGAAGCGGCCCTTGTCATCGGGGAGGTAGGTGACCCCCAGCTCACAGCCAGCGGCATGCAGTTGCTGGGCGATGCCCCAGGCGATCGACTTGTTGTTGGCGATGCCGGTGACCAGGGCCTTCTTGCCGCGCAGATCGAGGAGCATGGGTGCAGTGGCCAGGAGCCTGAAGAATGCGATCGGGCGATTCTCTCCCACGCGGGGATCTGCCCCGCAGCTTTGCCAGCCGGGCGGATCTGGAGGCAGAGCTGCGGCAGTTGTTTCCCACGGCCAAGGGGCGGTTGAGCGCGATCAGGGGTGGCCGTCAGGCCGCTGCTGCCGCCCTGGGGGCCATCGATCCGGCTGCCTATGGCCGCAGCCGCAACCATCTCGACGGCGCCGTCACCCATCTGTCGCCCTATATCCGCCATGGCGTGCTCAGCCTGCCGGAGGTGCGTGAGGCGGTGTTTGCCTGGCTGGATCGCCATGGTGAGCCGCCGGTAGCGGCCCAGAAATTAATCAGTGAGTTGGGCTGGCGCGACTACTGGCAGCGGCTCTGGCGGCAGCTGGGCGACGGCATCTGGCACGACCGCGAACCGCTTAAGACGGGCCATCCCCCCGAGCACTACGCCGCCGCGCTGCCGGCTGATCTCCTGGAGGCCCGCACCGGCCTGGCCTGCATCGATGGCTTCGTGGGCGAGCTGCACAGCACCGGCTGGCTGCACAACCATGCCCGGCTGTGGCTGGCGGCCTACGTGGTGCATTGGCGACGGGTGCGCTGGCAGGCCGGAGCCGTCTGGTTTCTGCAGCACCTGCTCGATGGCGATCCGGCCAGCAACAACCTCAGCTGGCAATGGGTGGCGAGCAGCTTCAGCGCCAAGCCCTACCTGTTCAACCGCGACAACCTGGAGCGCTTCAGCTCCGGGCGCTACTGCCGCACCTGCGCTGCCGCCACAGACGGCGCCTGCCCGTTTGACGCCAGCTACGAGCAGCTGCAGGCCGATCTGCTGGGGGTGCCGCCGTGTTGAAACCCGTGCTCTGGATTCACGGCGAGGCCCTGGGGCCTGCCAATCCCGCCCTGCTGGCCTACCCGGGCGCCCCGGCGGTGTTCGTGTTTGATCGGGAGCTGATTGCCCAGGCGGGCCTCAGCCTCAAGCGCCTGGGGTTTTTGTACGAGTGCCTGCTGGAGCTGCCGGTGACCCTGCGCCAGGGCGATGGGGCCGAGGAGGTGCTGGGCTTTGCCCGTCGCCACGGGGCCGATGGGGTGGTCACCAGCGCTGCGGTGGATCCGCGCTTCGCGGCGTTACGCACGCGAATCGCCGCCCAGCTGCCGCTGCAGGTGCTCGAGCCCGAGCCCTTTGTGAAGCTGCAGGAGCCGGTGGATCTGCGCCGGTTCAGTCGCTACTGGCGCCGGGCTGGGCCGGTGCTGTGGGCGAGGGGTTCAGCAGTCGATCCTCCTGCTCCAGCACGGCATTGGGATCGCTGAGCAGGTCGGGCTCCTCCAGCAGGGGGTAGGGCTCGGGTTTGATGTCGCTGGCTTTCCCGGGGGGCTCCAGCCAGGTGTAGGTGCTGCGGGGTGCCCGCTGCCGGCAGAGGGCTTCGCTCTGTTGCCGCAGGGCCCGGCGCACGTCGGGGCGGGCGACGGCTTGGAAAAATTCCTCGCGCGGGGCCAGTCCCGAGCTGAACGGCGCCGTGCCGTTGCCGTTAAACAGCCGCGCCGCATCGGCGCTCCAGCGGGGCTTGCAACGGCCGCTCTGGCGGGTGTCAGTGTCGAGCCAGATGTGCAGGCCATAGCCATCGGGTTGGCTCACCACGGCCAGAGCGTCGTGGGACACCACCCGTTGCAGGGGGAAGATCGCCCAGCTGGGGTGGCGGTGGGCCGGCACGCAGCCGCTGACCAGCCCGGCGCCGCAGGCTGTGGCCAGGGCAGCGGCAAGGGCGGGCTGGCTGCGGAATCGGGTCAAAATGGTGTTCAGAGGGCACAGCGGCTGATCATCGCCCTCGCGGCCGCCACGGTGGTGCCGCTAGCTACACCGTTGCTGCCTGCTGCTTCGATCCGAACCATGGCCTGGCCAGCGATCGGCTGCACGATCAAGTGGCATCCAGGCCACAATCGCCAGGCCTGGGAGACGTAAATTGCCAGCCATGCAGGTGCCCCCGTTCAGCCTCAGCGAGCAGATCCAGGAGCTGGGCGCTGCGCTCGATCAGGCCGTGCTTGAGGTGTTGCGCAGTGGTCAGTACATCGGTGGCGCCACGATTGGCCGCTTTGAAGGTGACTTCGCCGCCGCCTGCGGCGTGCCCCATGCGATCGGTTGCAACAGCGGCACTGACGCCCTGATCCTGGCCCTGCGGGGCCTTGGCATTGGAGCGGGGGATGAGGTGATCACCGCCTCGTTCAGTTTTTTCGCCACTGCTGAGGCGATCAGCGCCGTGGGCGCCACGCCGGTGTTTGTGGATGTGGAGGAGAGCAGCTACCTGATCGACCTCGATCAGCTGGAAGCGGCCATCACCCCCGCCACCAAGGCGCTGTTGCCGGTGCATCTGTTTGGTCGCCCGGTGGATATGGAACGGGTGGGCACCATCGCGGCTCGCCATGGTCTCAAGGTGATTGAAGATTGCGCCCAGGCCACCGGCGCCAGCTGGGCTGGCCGGCCGGTCGGTAGCTGGGGCGATGCGGGCTGCTTCAGCTTTTTCCCCACCAAGAATCTCGGGGCTGGTGGGGATGGCGGCGCGATTACCTGCCGCGATGCCGGGCTGGCCCAGACCATCCGGGAGCTGGCCGTCCATGGCATGCCCCGTCGCTACCTCCACACGTCCCTGGGATACAACAGCCGTCTGGACGCCATTCAGGCGGCCGTGCTCAACGTCAAGCTGCCCCACCTAGGCCGGTGGGTGGAACGTCGCGGCGCCATCGCCAGCCACTACCGCGAGCACCTGGCTTCCCTGTCGGGAGTCGCCTTGCCGGAAGCGGGTCCGGCTGGTCACAGCTGGAATCAGTTCGTGGTGCGGGTGCCCCGCTGCCCCGGGGCTAGCGCCTGTGAGGGCTCGGCCGCGGCCTGCATCCCCTCCGCCGACAGTGCGGCCTTTGGCATGCCTGAGGCCTGCTGCCGCGACTGGCTCAAGCTGCAGCTCCAGGACGCTGGCGTCAGCACGATCATCTACTACCCCATCCCGATTCATCGCCAGCCGGCCTACGCCGAGCTGGGCTATGGGCCAGGATCCTTGCCAATCACCGAACGGCTCTGCAGCGAGGTGCTGAGCCTGCCGATCTTCCCGGAGCTCAGCGGAGAGCAGCAGCAGCAGGTGATTGCGGTGCTGCGCAGCGTGGTCGCTCAGCCCTTGATCGTGGCGTAGAGGGCCTTGAAGCGGGCCTGCTGGAGTTTGTGGTTCACCAGGGGCGCTGGGTAGCCGCGGCGTTCCAGCGGTGCAATCTCGCCGCTGATCAGGTCGCGGCTGCTCACGTGCTTGAGCTCGGGCAGCCAGGTGCGGATGTAGCGGGCGTCGGGATCGAACTTGCTGGCCTGGGTGGCCGGGTTGAAGATGCGCAGCGGCTTGGGGTCCATGCCGCTGCTGGCGCTCCACTGCCAGCCGCCGTTGTTGGCGGCCAGGTCGCCATCCACCAGGCGCGCCATGAAGGCCGCCTCGCCCCAGCGCCAGTCGCAGATCAGGTCCTTCACCAAAAACGAGGCCACGATCATGCGGCAGCGGTTGTGCATCCAGCCGCTGGCGTTGAGCTGGCGCATGGCGGCGTCGATGATCGGCATGCCCGTAAGCCCATCGCGCCAGGCCTCAAACCACCCTGGCTCGTTGTCCCAGGGGAAGGCGCGCCACTGGGGCCGGTAGGGGCCTTCGGCCAGCTCCGGGAAGTGAAACAGCGCCTGCTGGTAGAACTCGCGCCAGGCCAGCTCCTGCTCCCACACCTGGATCGATTGGTGCTCCTCTTCGCTCCGGGCCAGCGGACGGGCCTGCTGGGCGGCGGCCCAGGCCTGGCGCGGGCTGAGCGTGCCGAACTTGAGGGCGGCGCTGAGGCCTGAGGTGCCCGCCTCCCCGGGGATGTTGCGGCCGCTCTCGTAGTGGAGCAGTGGGGTGTGACGGCCATCCCCATCGCAGAAGGCCTGGAGCTGTTGTTGGGCAGCGTGCTCGCCGGGGCGGCAGGGGCAGAGTTCGGCGCCCGAGAAGCCGTGCTCCAGGTCGGGGCTCACCAGGGGCAGCCCGCTGAGCTGGGCGGACTCGCAATCGATCAGGGCGCTCGGCGCCGGCAGGGGATCCAGCCCACCCGAGGCTGCCGAGCCAAGGGTGCTGGCCTCCTCCACCTGTCGGCGCCAGCTGCGCCAGTAGGGGCCGTACACGCGGTAGGGATCGCCGGCGCCCGTTTTGAGGGCCTCGGGCTCCACCAGCAGCTGGTCCCAGTCGGCCAGCACCTTGCGGCCATCCGCCTGCAACGCCCGCGCCACCCGCCGGTCGCGCGCGCGCCCGAAGGGCTCCACATCCCGGTTCCAGGCCACCACCGCGGCGCCGATGGCGCTGGCCAGGCGGGGTAGGAGCTCGGCAGGATCCCCGCGGAGGATCACCAACCGGCTGCCGGCCTGCTGCCAGCTCTGCTGCAGCTCCCGCAGGCTCTCGCTGAGAAACCACAGTCGTGCTGGGGCCATGGTGGGCTCCGAGAGGATGGCGGGATCCAGCACGAACACCCCGGTCACGGCCGGTGTGGCGCTGGCCGCTGCCGCCAGGCCGCGGTTGTCGGCCAGGCGCAGGTCGCGGCGGTGCCAGAACAGCCAGCGCTCGGCGGCCATCAGATTCCCAGCAGTTGCTTGGCCCGCAGCCAGGCCGTCACGCTCTTGCCATCCAGGTATTCATCACCGCTGGCCAGGGCCCCATCCAGCTCGCCGGGCTCCATCAGCAGCACCTCCAGGTCCTCGTCGTCGTCGCCGGCGGGGGGCTCGGCCAGGGGACTGAGCTCGCGGGCCAGGAACAGATGGATCACCTCGTCGGAATAGCCCGGGCAGGGCAGCATCGCCCCTAGGGGATCCCAGCGTTTGGCGCTGTAGCCAGCCTCCTCCTGGAGTTCCCGCTGCATGGTGCTGAGCGGCGTCTCGCCGGGGTCGAGCGTGCCGGCGGGGAATTCCAGCAGCCGGGTGGCCACGGCGAAGCGGTATTGGCGCAGGATCACCACCCGGCCGTCCTCGAGTACCGGCACAGCCAGGGAAGCGCCGGGGTGGCGAATCACGCCGAAGCTGCCCTCCACGCCCATCGGCAGCTCAACGCGGTTGACCTCGAAGCGAAGTTTGCGGACGTCGAGGGCGGCGGTGGTGTCCAGGTGGCGCGAGGGCTCGGGAGCGGGGAGGGGCGCCATGCTCTAGGGGCTCACTGGAGCCAGCTTGGCCTATGCGGGCCAGTTCACGCTGGCGGGTAGCTGCAGCGGCGGTGCTTCCGGCAGCCGGGGCAGAAGCTGCTTCAGCAGGGTGCCGCAGCTCAGGCCTGGCATTCCCGGCGGTTGGCCGGGGGGAACCAGGTCTGGGGCGATGGCCGCAAGCGGGGCCAGCACGAAGGAGCGCTCCAGCAGGCGTGGGTGGGGCAGCTGCAGCGCCGCGGTCTCGATGCGCATCGACCCGCACCACAGCAGGTCGAGATCGAGATGCCGTGGCCCCCAGTGTTGCTGGCGTTGCCGACCAAAGCGCAGCTCCAGGGCCTGCAAGTGCTGCAGCAGGGTGTGGGGTTGCAGGGGCGGCAGGGGTGGCCCCAGAAGCAGCACGGCATTGCAATAGGGCGGCTGGCTCGCGGGCCCACCCACCGGCTCGGTATGAAACAGAGGTGACCAATGGCAGCGGGCTGAACCCACCACCACGCCCAGGAGGGGTCTCACCGCCGCGAGGGTGGCAGCGGGATCACCCAGGTTGGCGCCGAGGGCGATGGCGGTGGTGTCCGCCACCGAAGGAGCTGCCCTCATCGGCTCGGTTCGGCGATCACTGAGTTGGTGAGCTCGCCGATGGCCTCGATCTCGATACTCACCCTGTCGCCTGGTTTCAGCCAGCGCGGCGGGTTGGCCGCCATGCCTACCCCCTCGGGCGTGCCGGTCAGGATCACGGTGCCGGGCAGCAGGGTGGTGCTGCCGCTCAGAAAGGCGATCAGCCCGGGCACATCGAAGATCATGTCGTCGGTGCGGGCATCCTGGACGCAGCTGCCGTTCAGCAGGGTGCGCAGGCGCAGGCTGTTGGGATCGGGGATTGCGGCGGTGGTCACAAGGCAGGGGCCGAGCGGGGCGAAGGTGTCGAAGGTCTTGCCACGACACCACTGGCCGCCGCCGAGTTCCTGCTGCTTCTGCCAGTCCCTGGCGCTGACGTCGTTGGCGCAGGTGTAGCCCAGTACGTGGGCCAGGGCCTCCTCGCGTCGCACGTTCTTGCAGCGGTGGCCGATCACCACGGCCAGTTCTCCTTCGTAATCAACCGCTGAGCTGGCCAGGGCCGTGGGCAGTTCGATCGGCTCATGTGGGTGCTGCAGTGCCGAAGGGGCTTTCATGAACAGCACTGGCTGCTTGGGGATCGCCGCCCCCGTCTCCGCCGCATGGCGGCGGTAGTTGAGGCCGATGCAGAAGATGGCGCGGGGTTCGAGCGGTGCAAGCAAGCGTGTGATCCGGGCCGGTTCGCCGCTGGGCTCCAGGTTGGCAAAGAGATGGCCCAGCAGCCGCTCGTGGCTGCCATCGGGGTGGGAGATGGCCCAATGGATGGCAGCGTCGGCATCGGCATAGCGAATGATCTTCACGGCCAGACGTCAGCGCCTGGCTCCAGCCTGCCTCAGGAAAGTTCAGGTCCGCTCCGGGGATGATCAGCGAGACTGCAATCAGTTTGCCGGCCCTCAGCGTTTCCATGGTCGCCAGCGCTCCCAGCAACGCCGCCGCCCGAGCCTTCCCCCTGGCCGCCATCACTGGCCATGGCACCCTGAAGCTGGCGCTGCTGCTGGCCGCGGTGGATCCAGGCCTGGGCGGCGTGGTGATCGCCGGGGGCCGAGGCACCGGCAAGTCGGTGCTCGCCCGGGGCCTGCACGCCCTGCTGCCGCCGATCGATGTGCTCGATCTGGGCGGTACGGCCCTCAACATCGATCCCCAGCGCCCCGACGACTGGGACGCCGCCACCTGCGCCCGGCTCACCGAGCTGGGCGCCGACCCCAGCGGCAACGACCCCTGTGCCTTGTTGCCCACCAAGGTGATCCAGGCCCCTTTTGTGCAGGTGCCCCTGGGCATCACCGAAGACCGCTTGCTGGGCTCGGTGGATGTGACCGCCTCGCTGGTTAGCGGCCAGGCCGTGTTTCAGCCGGGCCTGCTGGCCGAAGCCCACCGCGGCGTGCTCTACATCGATGAGCTCAACCTGCTTGACGACAACATCACCAACCTGCTGCTGGCGGCGGTGGGCAGCGGCGAAAACCGGATTGAGCGGGAGGGCCTGAGCCTCAGCCACCCCTGCCGCTGCCTGCTGATCGCCACCTTCAATCCCGAGGAGGGGGCGGTGCGCGACCACCTGCTCGATCGCTTCGCCATCTGTCTGAGTGCCAACCAGGTGCTGGAGCTGGAGCAGCGGGTGGCGATCACCCGCAGTGCCCTCGGCCATGCCGAGTCGAGTGAGGTTTTCCGCCAGATCTGGCAGGAGGAGACCGATGCCCTCGGCACCCAGTTGCTGCTAGCACGCCAGTGGCTGCCGGATGTGCAGATCACCCGTGAGCAGATCGCCTATCTGGTTGCCGAGGCCATCCGTGGTGGTGTGGAGGGCCACCGCAGTGAGCTCTATGCGGTGCGGGTGGCCCGGGCCCACGCGGCCCTGAGCGGCCGCGAGCGGGTCGAGGCCGATGACCTGCAGGTCGCTGTGCGTCTGGTGATCGCTCCGCGGGCCCTGCAGCTGCCGCCGCCCGATCCTGATCAGCCAATGGAGCCGCCGCCGCCACCGCAGGGAGAACAGCCGCCCGAGAACGAGCAGGAGCCCGAGGAGGATCATGACAATCCGAACGAGGATGAGGACGAGGACAAGGACGACACCCCGGAAGATCAGGCGCCGCCCCAGGTGCCTGAGGAGTTTCTGCTGGATCCGGAGGCGGTGGCGATCGATCCCGACCTGCTGCTGTTCTCAGCGTCCAGGGCCAAGACCGGCGGCAGCGGCAAGCGCTCGGTGGTGTTCAGCGATTCCCGCGGCCGCTACGTGAAGCCAATGCTGCCCCGCGGTCCGGTGAAGCGCATTGCTGTCGATGCGACCCTGCGGGCCGCAGCGCCGTACCAGAGATCTCGTCGCGAACGGGAGCCCCATCGCAAGGTGATCGTCGAAGACGGTGACCTGCGGGCCAAGCAGCTGCAGCGCAAGGCCGGTGCCCTGGTGATCTTCCTGGTGGATGCCAGCGGCTCCATGGCCCTCAACCGCATGCAGAGCGCCAAAGGGGCCGTGATCCGGCTGCTCACCGAGGCCTACGAAAACCGCGACGAGGTGGCCCTGATCCCCTTCCGCGGTGAGCAGGCCGAGGTGCTGCTGCCCCCCACCCGTTCGATCACCGCCGCTCGCCGGCGCCTGGAATCGATGCCCTGCGGCGGCGGCTCACCGCTGGCCCATGGCCTCTCCCAGGCGGCCCGGGTGGGTGCCAACGCCCTGGCGACCGGCGATCTGGGCCAGGTGGTGGTGGTGGCGATCACCGATGGCCGCGGCAACGTGCCCCTGGGCCGCTCCCTAGGCCAGCCTCTGCTGGAGGGGGAAGAGCCGGTGGACCTCAAGGAGGAGGCCAAACAGGTGGCCAGCCGCTACCGGGCCCTGGGCCTCAAGCTGCTGGTGATCGACACCGAGCGCAAGTTCATCGGCAGTGGCATGGGCAGGGATCTGGCCGAGGCCGCCGGCGGCAAATACGTGCAGCTGCCACAGGCGAGCGATCAGGCCATTGCGGCGATTGCCATGCAGGCGATCAGCGGGGTGTAGCGGCGGGGTAGAGCTCATCGAAGAACTTGCCCAGGCCTGTGGCCACGCTGCGAATGCTGTCCATGAAGCGGGGATCGTCGGTGAGTTTGGTTAGATCTCCACCCACCGCGTTCCACTTGGCAGTGAGCTGTTCGGCGTTCGTGACTGTGGCCTGAAGCTCCTGGAGGGTTTTGGGGTTGTCGAGGGCAGCGAGCAGGCGGCGCAAATGGGCCGAGCTGCTGTTCAGGTTGGTGATCGTGGGTTCGGCGGCCCGTACTGAGGTTTCCAATTGCTTGGCCAGGGACTGGCCATCTTTCATAAAAGCGGAGGTGTCTTTGGCGGTGCGCTCGAAGCTGCTGGCCGCCGTCGAGACCTTGCTGAGCAACTTCATCTGGTCCGTCTCCACCAACATCTTGTGCATCAGGGCGGTGACACTGGTCAGGCTGGGGCCAGGAGCACCTTGGATCGTCGCCCCGTTGCACAGGGCCAGGTTGGGGTTGCAGGCCTTGGAGCGGGGAGTGCCTGAGCCGGGCGGCAGGGGCTTGCCGGTGCTGATCAGGGACACTTCAGCCTCTCCGCCCAGCAGGGAGGCTTCACCGATCTGGGCCATGGCTGGCAGGGCCAGCTGCAAATCTGGATTGTTGATGTCCAATTCGGCGATCACCGCCTCGGGCGTGACCCGCACCTGGCGCACGCTGCCCACCAGCACTCCCCGGTAGGTGACAGGTGAGCGCTCAGCCAGGCCGGCCGCCTCAGCAAAGCTGACCTTGACCATCCAGTTTTGACGGCTCAAGGAGATGCCCCGCAGCCAAAAAGAAAGGCCCACGGCACTGGCGATGGCCGCTAGGAGGGAAAATCCAACGATGGCCTCGCGGATACTGCGGCGCATCGGTTCAGAGCTCCGCAGGCTGCATTGGTCCGTGCAGACTACCGCTCCTGAACTGCGCCACGTAGGGATCGTTGCTGGAGCGGTAGGCCTCAACCGTGCCACTCCAGCGGAACTTGCCGTCGTAGAGCAGCACGATTCGCTCGGCGGCCCGCTCGATGGTGCTGTGGACGTGGCTCACGATTACGGATGTGGCCTGTGCCACCTGGGTGGTTCGCACGATCAGGTCTTCGATACGGGTGCAGGCCATCGGGTCCAGGCCTGCGGTGGGTTCATCAAACAGCAGTAGGGGCATTTGATCGTCTTGTTGACCAGGATCATTGATCAGGGCTCGCGCAAAGCTCACGCGCTTCTGCATCCCACCGCTGAGTTCGCCGGGAAGTTGTTCCTCAATGCCGTAGAGCCCCACGGCGTTGAGAGCGGCGGTCACCCTCTCGCGAATCACCAGTTCACCCAGGCGGCCGTAGCGATACAGCAGGAAGCCAACGTTTTCGCGAACCGTTAACGAACCCAGCAGGGCCGGATTCTGAAACACCAGCCGTACGTCCGGTGGCCTGCGCTGGTCGAGACGCAGGTAGCTCTGGCGGATGCCATGGAGATTCAGGTGGCCGCTGCTGGGTAAGAGCAATCCGGCCAACAGGCGCAGGATGGTTGATTTTCCGGCTCCCGAGGGCCCCACCACGACGAGTCGCTCTCCAGGGGCGACGGCCAGATCGACCCGATCGAGCACCGGCTTGGCTTCCCCCCAGCGCACGCTGAGGTTGGCCATCTCGGCCAATGGTGGTGGTGCGGAGGGGGACAGTCCGGGGACCTTGGATCTGGCCCCATCCTGACCCTTCCCGCCGCGGAACGGCCTCCGTAGAGTTCAACCAGTTGTGGCAGCGTCCTCCTCCGCCCTTTGCCCGCCCCTGCCCCGGCATCGAGAGTGCGGCGCCCCCGCCGGCCGCTGCCGAAGCCGGGCTGGGTTGGCCGTGGCGATATGCGTCAAAAGGACCTGGTCAGCCGCTCCCGCCGGGCGGCCCGTTGGTTGCAGCCTGGCCTGGTGGTGAAGCGCTGGGTGTTGACCTCCGGCCTTGGGCTGCTGGTGGCCCTGCTTGGAGCGGCGGTGTGGGCCGATCTGCAGCCCATTTATTGGATGATCTCCAGCATCCAGTGGCTGCTGGCCCAGATCACCGGGGTGCTGCCCCGCAAGATCACGGGCCCGCTGGTGCTTGTCATTGGTGCTGCACTGATCTGGCTGGGCCAAAGCCGCAGCTTTGGTTCGATCCAGCAGGCCCTGGCGCCGGAGAAGGACACCCTTCTGGTCGATGCCTTGCTTGCCCAACGACGCCTTAACCGCGGCCCCAACATTGTGGCCATTGGCGGTGGCACGGGGCTTGCCACCCTGCTCAGTGGGATCAAGCGCTACAGCAGCAATCTCACGGCCATCGTCACCGTGGCCGATGACGGAGGCAGCAGTGGCGTGCTGCGTCGGGAGCTGGGCGTGCAGCCCCCTGGCGACATCCGCAATTGCCTGGCGGCCCTGGCCCGGGAGGAGCCCCTGCTCACCCGACTGTTCCAATACCGCTTCAAGGCAGGCAGCGGCCTGGAAGGCCACAGCTTCGGCAATCTGTTCCTTTCGGCCCTGACGGCCATCACCGGCAACTTGGAATCGGCGATCACGGCCAGCAGTCGGGTGTTGGCCGTGCAGGGTCAGGTGGTGCCCGCCACCAACGCCGATGTGCGCCTCTGGGCGGAGCTCGAGAACGGAGAGCGGATCGAAGGGGAGTCCAAGATCGGTCACGCTCCCAGCCCAATCGTGCGGTTGGGCTGCACGCCTGCCCGTCCTCCTGCCCTGCCCAGGGCCCTTGAGGCTATCGCCCATGCCGATCTGATTGTGCTGGGTCCAGGCAGTCTCTACACCTCGCTCCTGCCCAATTTGCTGGTGCCGGAACTGGTGGAGGCGATCCGCAGGAGCAAGGCGCCCCGCCTCTACATCTGCAATTTGATGACCCAGCCGGGTGAAACCGATGGCCTGGATGTGGAGGGCCACCTGCGGGCGATTGAGGCCCAGTTGGCCAGCCTTGGGGTTCAGGAGCGTCTGTTCACGGCCGTGCTTGCCCAGGAGGATCTGGAGGATTCGCCGCTGGTGAATCACTACAGGCATCAAGGGGCCGAGCCGGTGATCTGCAACCTGCCTGAACTGCGTCGCCAGGGCTATGACGTGATGCAGGCACCGCTGCAGGGGTCAAGGCCCACGGCGACCCTCCGCCACGATCCCCGCAGTGTGGCCCTGGCGGTGATGCGTTTTTTTCGCAATCACCAGCGTGGGGCTTAATAGGCGTCCTGAAGCTCGTAGAAGTCAGGTTGAACGTAATCCTTGCGCATGGGATAGCCCTTCCAGTCTTCTGGCATCAGCAAGCGCTTGGGGTGGGGATGGCCCGCGTAATGGATTCCGTACATGTCAAAGGTTTCCCGCTCCTGCCAGTCGGCTCCCCTGAACTGGCCATAGAGGGTGGGAATAGTGAGGCCACCATCCCTTGCAAGGAACACCTTGAGCCTCACCTCTTCGGGAGGCTGATCGGCAGGCACCTCGCCCGCGGGGCTTCGATCGGCCAGCTCGGCCAGCTTGAGCAGGTTGTAAAAACTGACCAGCCGTCCTCCAGGGCCCTCGTCGTAGCCACCTTGGCACTGCAAATAATCGAATCCTTGGGTTTTCAGGGCCGTGGCGATCAGGGGTAGAAAGGCCGCTTCGACGCCGATCATTTCCACGCCGAGGTGGTCGTTGCCCAAGGCTTCTTGGTCGAAGCCCTGGGCCGAAAGCCAGGTGCCCACGGGGCCGGATTCGGGACTGGCCTCGAGGGCCAGGCTCTCTGTAGAGGGGCTGGTCGGGATCTCTTCTGGCATGGCTCGGCAGGCGGAATGGACGCTCAGGCTTCGGCTGGGACAGGAATCGCGGCAGCCGGGGCGGCCATTGGTAGGGAGCTGGCTGCGGCGAGGGCCTGCTTCTGGGTTTCGGCTGCAAGGTATTGGCCGTTGACGACGGGCTGAACCGCCTTCATTTGGTGGGCGACTGTGCAGTAACGGTGGGTCTGTTGGAGATTGCCGCGTTCGGCCAGGGCTTCGTTGCCCACCTTTTTGCGCAGCTTGATCACTGCATCGAAGATCGCTTCCGGGCGGGGCGGACAGCCAGGCAGGTAGAGGTCCACGGGGATCAGTTTGTCGACGCCGCGCACGGCGGTGGTGGAATCAGCAGAAAACATGCCGCCGGTGATCGTGCAGGCGCCCATGGCGATCACGTATTTCGGCTCGGGCATCTGTTCATAGAGCCTTACCAGGGCAGGAGCCATTTTCATCGTCACCGTGCCGGCCACGATCAGCAGGTCGGCCTGGCGCGGGCTGGAGCGGGGCACCAGGCCGAAGCGGTCGAAGTCGAAGCGGGAGCCGATCAGGGCGGCAAATTCGATGAAGCAGCAGGCCGTGCCGTAGAGGAGTGGCCAGAGGCTGCTCAGCCGCGCCCAATTGTGGATGTCATCGAGGGTGGTGAGAATGATGTTCTCGGAGAGCTCGGCTGTGACGGTCGGAGCCCCGACCGGAGCACAGGTCGCAGCCCGCAGGTCCTTGAGGGCATCTATGGAGAGGGTTTCTGTCATGGGTCAGCTCCACTCCAGGGCGCCCTTGCGCCAGGCATAGGCCAGGGCAAGCACCAGGATGGCGATAAAAATCAGTGCTTCGATGAATGCCAGCAGCCCCAGACGGTGAAAAGCCACGGCCCAGGGATAGAGAAAGACGGTCTCCACGTCAAAGATCACGAAGACCAGCGCAAACATATAATAACGAATGTTGAATTGAATCCAGGCGCCGCCGATCGGCTCCATGCCCGATTCATAGGTCAGCTCTCGCTCGCCCATGCGACTGGTCGGGGAGAGCAACTTGTTGGTCACCAGGGCCAGGACAGGCACGGCCGCGGCGATCAGCAGGAAGCCTAGAAAAGAGTCGTAGCCCGAGAGCACGAACATTCAACCCATTCCAACCACTGGTTCAGTCTGCCACCCAGGCCAGGGTGGTGGCGGCATCGGTCCAGCGGGCGCCGATAAGCTGATCCGAGCGCCAGAGGCCCGGGGATGAGTTCCACTGAATCACCTGAGCCAATGTCTGGCCCTGAACCCGGCCCTGAATCCAGTCCGGCCGATGGGGCGGAGGATCCGTCAACCCACCGATTTGAGTGCCGCAGCTGCGGCTTTGTCTACGACCCGGCGGAGGGAGTGCGCAAGCTGGCCATCGAGCCGGGCACACCCTTTGCGGAGCTCAATCCGATCAGCTTCCGTTGCCCTGTGTGCCGCAGTCGGGTCGGCGCCTTCATGGACATCGGTCCTCGCAACAAGCCCAGTGGCTTCGAGGAAAACCTCAATTTCGGCCTGGGCGTCAACCGCCTGACCCCCGGCCAGAAGAATGTGTTGATCTTCGGCGGCTTCGCCCTGGCCTTCGCCTTTTTTCTCTCCCTTTACTCCTTGCGCTGATGACTGGCTCTCCCCTGCTCCGCCCGCTTGGGATTTTGTTGCGGTCCTTGTTGAGCTTGTGCTTGGTGCTCGGGCTTGGCTTCGGCCTCACCGGCTGTGTGACCACCGGTTTGCCCATGGCGGCGTCCAGCCCCTGGCAGGCCATCCCCCTGGCCACCAAGGCCAATCCCCTGGACGTGGCCTTTACCGATGCCAGCCACGGCTTTCTGGTGGGCAGCAACCGGCTGATTCTGGAAACCAACGACGCGGGAGCCAGCTGGGCCGAGCGCGCCCTGGACCTGCCCGAGGAGGAGAACTTTCGTCTGATCAGCATCGACTTCCGTGGCGATGAAGGCTGGATCGCCGGCCAACCGGGGCTTCTCCTCCACAGCACAGATGGTGGCCAGAATTGGAGTCGCCTGTTCCTCGACACCAAGCTCCCCGGTGAGCCTTACTTGATCACGGCCCTGGGAGCCAACCAGGCGGAGTTGGCCACCAACGTGGGGGCGATTTATCAAACCCTCGATGGCGGCACCAGCTGGCAGGCCGAGGTGGAGGACGCCGCCGGTGCCGTGCGGGAACTGCGCCGCTTCAACGACGGCAGGTACGTGAGCGTTAGCAGCCTGGGGAATTTCTTCTCCACCTGGGACCCGGGTCAGGGCACCTGGCAGCCCCACCAGCGCATCAGCAGCCAAAGGCTCCAGTCGATGGGCTTCCAGCCCGATGGCTCCCTGTGGATGCTCGCCCGTGGTGCCCAGATTCGCTTCAACCCCGACAGCAGCAATGTGGAGGACTGGGGCAAGGCGGTGATTCCGATCACCAACGGTTTTGGCTACCTCGACATGGCTTGGGCTCCCGATGGCTCGATCTGGACCGGGGGCGGCAGCGGCACCCTGCTGGTGTCAGCCGATGGAGGCAAGAGCTGGCAGAAGGATCCGGTGGGGGCCCAGCAGCCCTCCAATTTCACCCGGATCAGCTTCAGCACCGATGGCAAGGGCTTTGTGCTGGGCGAGCGGGGGTCCCTGTTGCGCTGGGTCGGCTGAAGCGCAGCCAACTTCTGTAACCATGCTGCCCTTGCGCTCCCTTCAGCTCGCAATGCACCCCTAGGATCACGTCGCTGAACACGTCCGCTATGGCTGCCGGCTCAACTGGAGAACGTCCGTTCTTCGAGATCATTACGAGCATTCGCTACTGGGTGATCCATGCGGTCACCCTGCCCGCCATCTTTTTGGCCGGCTTCTTGTTCGTGTCTACTGGTTTGGCCTACGACGCTTTCGGGACGCCCCGCCCAGATGCCTACTTCCAGGCCCAGGAGAGCAAAGCTCCTGTCGTCAGCCAGCGCTACGAGGGCAAAAGTCAGCTTGACCTGCGGTTGAACTAGGCCATGACCCAAACCCCTGTCTCCACGACACCCCGCAACTACCCGATTTTTACGGTGCGTTGGTTGTCCATCCATGCGCTCGGCGTTCCCACGGTGTTTTTCCTGGGCGCCCTTGCCGCCATGCAGTTCGTTCGCCGCTGAGGCGGTCCTTCCTCTCCAGCCATGCAACGCACCCCTAATCCCAATAATTTGCCCGTCGAACTGAACCGCACCAGTCTCTTTCTTGGCTTGCTGTTCGTGTTCACGATTGGCATCCTCTTCTCGAGCTATTTCTTTAACTAATCCCTGTTCACCTCACCAGGAGAGCCCCCGATGAGCGGTAAGAAATCCAACCTGCCTGACGGCCGGATTCCCGACCGTCTCCCCGATGGCCGCCCGGCTGTGGCCTGGCGCTCCCGCTGGACCGAAGGCGTGCTCCCCCTCTGGCTTGTTGCCACGGCGGGCGGCATGGCTGTGATTTTTGTGGTGGGATTGTTCTTCTATGGTGCCTACGTGGGCGTGGGTTCCGCCTGAACCTCTCCCGGCAGCTCCCGATGCCTGGTTTGCGCTCCCCGCTTGATGTCCTAGGCCGTTGCTTAAGAAGCGCCAGCTGCTCAATAATTCCTGGCTTTCCACTCTGACGGGAGTTTTGCTCAACGGCTATGGAGAATTGGTGCGCTGCACCTCACGGATTCGGTATGAAGCCGATCCAGCCGTTGATCGCCTGTTGGCAGAGGCCCAAGCGCCAGTCATCTATGCAATCTGGCACTGCCACGTTTTTTTCTTGCCCCTTGTGCGGCTGTATGGACGCAAGCCCCTGGCAGTGCTCCTCAGCTCCCATCGGGATGCTCGGATTGTTGGTGTGGCGGCCCGAATGCGTGGATTTGAGCTCGTCGAAGGCTCGTCCACCCGCGGCGGCACCAGGGCCTATCGGCAGTTGTTGGCCTGCTTGCGCAGGGGGGATTCGGTCTGCATGACGCCCGATGGCCCCAAGGGCCCACCCTTGAAACTCAAAGCAGGGATTGTCCAACTTGCCCAAATGTCTGGTTGTGCGGTCGTGCCTGTGGCTGCGGCCAGCAGTCGGATGCGGAGGATCAAATCGTGGGACCGCACAGTTTTGCCTTTGCCTTTTGGACGTTGCCTGCTTGCGCTGGGTGCTCCGATCTTCATCAATTCTGAGGGCCCCCTGGATGATCAGCTGGAACTCCTGACCGATGCTCTCCATGAGACAGGCGATCGTGCTGCCGCCCATCTCTTCCTGGGGCGATGAACGCTGGCGCGGTGAGGGCCAGCGCCTTGCTTGGGCTGGTGCGGCTGACTGCCCTGCTGCTCACCCCGCTGATCTTGGCCGTGCTGATCTGCCGCCTGCTGCAGGGCAAGGAGGATCCCCGTCGCTGGGGCGAACGACTGGGTTTCAGTTTGCGCCGCCGCCCTCCAGGCCAGTTGGTGTGGCTGCATGCCGCCAGTGTGGGTGAACTGATCAGCCTGGTGCCTTTGCTGCAGCAGTTGGATGGGGAACAGGGGCCAAACCTGCTGCTGACCACCGGTTCGCGAAGCTCCGCCGAGCTGGCAAGCCGCTGCCTGGGGATTGGGGTGGTGCATCAGTTTGTGCCCCTGGATCACTGGCTGAGCTTTGCCCTGTTTCGCCGCCATTGGCGGCCTGATTTAGGGGTGCTGGCAGAAGCTGAACTGTGGCCTGAGCTGATTCATGCCATGGCCAGGCCGATGCTGATCAACGCCCGCATGAGTGAGCGTTCTTTTCGGAGCCACCATCGCCACCCTTGGTTCGCTGCCTGGTTGCTGGGACGATTCCAGGTCTGTTTGGCCCAGTCTCGCCAGGATGCTGAACGCTTTTTGCGTTTGGGTGCCCGTGATGTGCGAGTCGTGGGTTCAACGAAGCGCGATGCGGATCCCCCCCGGGTGGATGCAGCGATCGTGTCAAGGCTGATCGATGCATTCGCCTCCCGTCCGGTGCTGCTGTTAGCCAGCAGCCATGCCGGAGAGGAGGCCGAGCTGATCGCGGCCTATCCGCACCTTCGACGCAGGCTGCCAGGCCTGGCCCTGTTGCTTGTGCCCCGTCACCCTCAGCGGGCGCATCAGGTTGCTGCGGCTGCGGCCCGCGATGGTCTGGCGGTGGGCTGCTGGAGCGCGCTTGGCGGCGTTCTCCCCCAGGAATCTTTTGATGTTGTTGTGGCCGATCGGATTGGTGAGATGGGTGCTTGGATCCAGGTTTGCCGCCTTGTGGTGATGGGGGGCAGTTTGGGGTTGGGGGGCCGGCCGGTGGGGGGCCACAATCCGCTTGAGCCGCTGCGGCTCGGTCGTCCGGTGCTGTGTGGCCCCGACATGGCCAATTTCGCCGATCTCACCGAGGAGCTCAGTGACACAGGTTGGTTGCGTCAATGCGCCGATCTCGATCAGCTTTGGCAGGCGGTGGCGACGCACCCGGCGTGGGACGCCTTGCCTGAGGGGCCACCGCCCGAGCTCCAGGGCCCCACCCGACTGATTGCCGAGCTGATTCGAACCGCGTTGATCCGCGTCGAGCCCGGGTCCTGATGTTGCTGGCCACCCCCCGCTTCTGGTATCACCGCAGACCCAGCCTGGTGGCCCGCCTGCTGCAGCCCCTGGGCTGGTTGTATGGCTTGGGTGTGCGATGGCATCGCCGCTTCACCCGCCCATGGCGGCTTCCCGTGGCCGTGGTGTCGGTTGGCAACATCACCCTGGGGGGCACAGGCAAGACACCACTGGTGATCGCCCTGGCCCAGGAGCTGCAGCGGCGTGGCCGCTCTGTGGCGGTGCTCTTGCGGGGGTATGGGGTGGAGAGCCGCCTGCCCAGACGGGTGAGCGACGACGATGGGGCGGCCCTGGTGGGGGATGAAGCTTTGGAAATTCAGCAAGCCCTGCCAGGCGTTTCCGTGTGGGTTGGACGGGACCGGCTGGCCGGTGGGGCGGCTGCGATCAGCGCCGGTGCCGATCTGCTGCTTCTCGATGACGGGCTCCAGCACTGGCGCCTGGCCCGTGACTGTGACATCAGCGTGCTTGATCGAGGCCATGGCCTGGGCAATCGACTGGTCTTCCCCGCGGGCCCGCTGCGGGAGCCCGCTGATCAGCTAGCCCGTGCCGATCTGCTTGTGCTTTCAGGCACGGATTGCCGCCCTGGCGGCGTTGGGCTCTTGGGCTCGAACGTCGATTCAGGATTGGCGCCGCCGCCGCCAGGTTGGCCGGCGCTGAAGCCCTGCTTCCACCTAACTGGCTGGATCGACCCTCCGGAGCGGCTGCTCGGTGAGCCCCTGCTTGCCTTCTGCGGCATTGGCCTGCCTGAAAAGTTCTTTGTGGCCCTGCGACAGGCGGGTCTGACGCTGGCCGCCACGGTTGGCTTCCCTGATCACCACCCTTATGCTGCCGACGAACTCGAGCGCTTAGGGCACCGTGCCGAAGCCCATGGCGCCACATTGGTGACCACCCTGAAGGATTGGCAGCGTCTACCTGATGAATGGGCTGGGCGGGTCGTGGCCCTCCCCCTTTTGCTGGATACCCAGGTCGTGGCGGAGATCGCCTCAGCGGCCCTTGCCCAGGTGGAAATCACCCGGGTTGAAACCGCCCTATGACCGTGTTCCCTGCCCGGGCGTGCCGGGTCCTGCTCGTGGCTGGCGAGGCTTCTGGCGACCTCCATGGGGGCCATCTGGTCCGGGAGCTTCGCCAGCGCTGCCCCGCCGCAGAGGTGGTCGGTGTGGGTGGAGCCGAGCTGCATGCGGCCGGCATGGAGATTTTGGTGGATGTGAACAGGCTCTCGGCAGTGGGCTTGGTGGAGATCGTCGGGAGCATTCCGCGCCACTGGCGCGTGATGCGCCTGCTTAAGCAGCAGATGGAGCGGCATCGCCCCGATCTGGTGGTGCTGGTGGACTACCCAGGTTTCAACCTGTTTGTGGCCAGGGAGGCCCATCGCCGCGGCATTCCGGTGTTTTTCTACATCGCTCCTCAGGTTTGGGCTTGGGGGAAGGGTCGGGCGCGTCGCATGGCTGGCTTTATCGACCGGCTGGCGGTGATCTTTCCCTTCGAGGAGGCCATCTTCAATGGCCATGGCCGCCAATTTGCGAGCTACGTGGGTCACCCCCTGCTCGATGGCCTGGTGGTGAGCAGCGATCGGGCCGCCACTCGCCACCGCTATGGTTTCGACCCTGGTCAGCCGCTGGCCGTGCTGATGCCTGGCAGCCGCCGCAGCGAGGTGCGTTTGCTGTTGCCGGCGATGCTGCGGGCGGCGGAGCTGCTCAAGCGGGAAGGCTGGCAAATTGCCCTCGTCCAGGCGCCCACCGTTCCTGAGAGTTACCTGAGTCAGGTCGCCGGCGGCAGGCTGACGGTGCCGCTGATCAGGGGCGACACGTACAACCTGCTGGCCGCAGCTGATGCCGGCCTGATCGCCTCCGGCACCGCCACCCTGGAAGCTGCCCTGCTGGGTTGCCCTCCGGTGATCGTCTATCGATTCTCCTGGTTCACCTATTGGCTGGCCAGGTTGGTGATCGGACTCCGCTCGATGGGGTTGCCGAATGTGGTGCTTGGACGGGCGGCCTTCCCAGAGCTGATCCAACGGCAGTTGCAGCCTGCTCTGCTGGCCAGTGCGGTGCTGGAGCTTGCTGGCCGGCGCACCCAGAATCAGCAACTGATTGGCGAGCTGCGCTCGAAGATGGGCGTGGCGGGCGCCTCTGAGCGCGCTGCAGACCTAATGCTTGAGCTGCTGCGATGAAAAGCACGTTGATGTCACGCTTTCTGGCCTACGGACGGCGTTATCTGTGGCCCCTATTCAGCCTGGCGCTGCTGTTCAACTTTGTCTATGGGGCTTCAACGGCCTTCGTGCCGTTGGTGATTCGGTTTTTGTTTGACGAGATTCTGCCTTCCAACGATAGGGGTCGTCTTTATCTGGCCCCAGTTGTGATTGTCAGTGTGATCGCCCTACGGGCGGTGTCCCAGTTCCTGGGCACCTTCCTCACTGAATCAGTCGGGCAAAGGATCACGGCGGATCTGCGCACGGACATGGCAACGAAGGTGCTTGAGTTGCCTCAGGCCTATGTGGATCGACACCCCTCAACCGTTTTGGTGTCCAGGGTCCTGACAGATGTAAACCTTGTTAAATCGGGGCTGGTGGATGGGTTCTCTTCCCTGATTAAAGACGGATTGACCCTGATCGCGCTTGTGAGCGTGGCCTTCTATCAGGATTGGCTGCTGTCACTGATCGCCTTCATCCTCTTCCCGCTGGGGGTCTATCCCGTGCTGCGGTCCTCCAAGAAGGTGCGTCATCACTCGAAGACGGGCCAGACCCGTCTGGCCCGTTTGGCGGCCTTTCTCCAGGAGGCTTTGGTGGGCTCCAGGGTCGTGAAAATCTTCGGCATGCAGGCCTACGAACTGGGTCGTTTTCAAGAGGAGAACAGGTCGGTCTTGTTCTCAGCTTTGCGCACGTCTAGGGCCAAGCTAATCAACCAGCCGCTGATGGAATTCCTGGGCGCCATCGGCTTTAGTGCGGTGTTGGTCTATGGGGGGGAGACGGTGCTGGCCGGCAGCCGAACCACCGGCAGCTTTTTCGCTTTTCTGACGTCGCTCTATCTGTGTTATGCACCCTTTAAGGGCATTGCCAGGTCTAACGCCACACTCCAACAGGGCCTCTCAGCGGCCGAGGAATTGTTTGCCATCCTTGACATCGCTGCTGATCCGATCGATCCACCCCACCCCCAGCGCCTCCATGGTTTTCAGCGGGGCCTCAAAGCTGAGCAGGTGAGTTTTGGCTATGGCCAGGAGGAGGTGATCTCAAGTCTTGAGCTGGAGGTGCCCTGCGGTGGAACCGTTGCTTTGGTTGGCCCCAGTGGCGGGGGAAAAAGCACGATCATTGACCTTTTTTGCCGCTTCCATGACCCGCAGCAGGGCCGACTCACGATCGACGGCATTGACTTGCGGCACGTGGCTCAGGCTGATCTGCGGGCCTTGATTTCGGTGGTGGACCAGAATACTTTTCTGTTTAATGACAGCGTCGCTAACAACATTGCCTATGGCCACGCCGAGGCATCGTCGGAGACGATCGAAGCGGCAGCACGGGCAGCCAATGCGCACAATTTCATTGTGCAGTTGCCCCAGGGGTATGACACCCCAATCGGTGAAAATGGCACGATGCTCTCCGGTGGACAGCGCCAGCGCATCGCCATTGCCAGGGCCCTGATCAAGAATGCGCCGATCCTATTTCTGGATGAGGCCACATCTGCCCTCGATTCGGCCTCCGAGCAGCTTGTTCAAGAAGCCCTCGATCGGTTGATGCAGCACCGCACCACCTTGGTGGTTGCCCACCGGCTTTCCACGGTGGTCAATGCTGATCGGATTTGTGTGATCGAGGCAGGCCGGCTGGTCGAAGCCGGCACCCACAGCGAGCTGCTGGCCCTGGGTGGACGCTATGAGGCCCTTTTCTCAGCCCAGTTTTCAAGAGCAGAGCTTCCATGAGAAAGCTCAGCTAAGCCCCCTTGCGTTGTGAGCCATTGGTGGAGCGTATTTCCCTTCCGGTGATAGCATTGGAATGCTTATCTAGTCATTGGTAGCGAAAGTGAACGATTCGGTACAGCAGCCTGGCAAGCAAGGAGGCATGGAAACCTCTGCCATGACCGACGACCAAATTGTTGCTGAGATTGCCGGACTCATCCGTAAATGCGTTCCAGACGCCCAGGCTGCCGCTATCAATATTGATTCTAATTTGGTTGACGACATCGGCATTGACTCCTTGGGCGCCTATGAACTCATCATGGAAGCGGAAGACCTTTTTGGTGTTGAAATCACTGATTCCGAGGTTGAAAGTATAAAAACTGTCGCTGATCTCATCGCTATTGTGCGCAAGCCGAATGCCTGAATCCTCTTCGGCCCCAGTTGCCGTTACTGGTTTGGGCTGTATTTGTCCTCTGGGAAATACTCCAGAAGCTGCTTACTCTGCCTATGCGCGAGGCGAAACTGGAATCCATTTGCTGACCCAGCCATGGGCTGAACCATTAAGGTCGAGGCTGGGTGGATTGGTCAGCCTTGATGTTGTCAGTGAGCTAGGCGACTACATGCTTAGCCGCCTGGATCGCTATAGCCAGCTTGCCCTGTTGGCATCCCGCCAGGCTTGGCAGGCCAGTGGGTTGAGCGCTTCAGGGCTGGCTCTGGAAAGGCTGGCCGTGGTGATGGCCACTGGGATTGGAGGGTTCAACACCATGCTGGATCAGCACCAACGGCTCATCTCCGGCGCCAAGCGCCTTCATCCATTGGGCATTGCTATGGCCATGCCCAATGCCGCGACAGCTCAGATTTCGATGGAAATTGGTGCCTGTGGCGGGGCCCATGCTCCCGTTTCCGCATGCGCTGGTGGAGCTGAAGCCATCGCTTGGGGGTTGATGTTGTTGGAAGCGCGAAAGGTGGATGCTGTGCTGGTAGGTGGCGCAGAGTCCGTGATTCATGCCTTGGCGATTCGAGGATTTTCTGAAATGCGTGCCCTGTCCTCAAGGCTGGATGATCCAGCCTCAGCGTGCCGCCCATTTGCAGCAGATCGCGAGGGTTTTGTTCTCAGTGAAGGAGCGGGCGCCATTGTGTTGGAACGCCTTGAGGATGCCCGGGCCCGCCATGCCGATGTGCAGGCACTCCTTTTAGGCGCCGGGATGACGAGTGATGCACACCATTTAGCCACGCCCCATCCCGAGGGAATGCATGCCGCCAGAGCGATCACTCTGGCCCTGCAGGATGCCGGATTAGCCCCCCAAGATGTTGATTTTGTGAGTGCCCACGCAACCGGAACCCGGATCGGAGATCTCGCTGAGGCAAGGGCTATCGAAACGGTTTTTGGTGCTTATTCGGATCACCTCTGGGTGACTGCACCGAAGGGTGGTTTGGGCCATCTGCTCGGTGGGGCTGGGGCCGTTGAGTCCATCCTGACAATCAAGGCCCTTCAGGCCGGCGTTGTTCCCGCCAGTGTCAACGCAATTCCCATTGACCCCGAGATCCGACTCAATATTCCGGCGTCTTCTGAACCCCATTTGGCCCATCGTTCCGAGCGATATGCCATTAAGAATACATTCGGATTTGGTGGGCACAATGTATCTCTTGTTTGGGCTAGTGTTTAGGTTTGTTCGTTATGTTGATCTCCCGGGTTGAATTCTAGCTTGCTGTGGTTCGGGCGCGGTGGAGGGGCTCAACCCGCTAGAACACGATCTAGATAAGAGTTTTTCCTGCTCGCTGCCGCGTGATTTCTTCTGCAATACCTCCCCGCCAAGATCGTCCTCGTTTCGATCGGGCTGAATGGGCGAGTGCTTTTCGCAACGTCGTTACCGAGCTCAGCGGTGAACGCTTGGCTGCTGTGCGGGGCAGCATTCCACCTGACCTGGCCGGCACCCTTTACCGCAATGGTCCCGGCCAATTTGAGCGGGCTGGCCAATGGGTGCACCACCCGTTCGACGGCGACGGGATGATCACGGCCTTCCGCTTTGAGGCTGGTCAGGCCGTTCTCACCAACCGTTTTGTGCGCACTGAGGCTTATGAGGCTGAAGAGGCTGCTGGCCGCTTCCTCTACCGCGGTGTCTTTGGAACGCAGAAGCCTGGTGGGCCCTTGGCCAACCTTTTTGATCTGCGGCTGAAGAACATCGCTAACACCCATGTGGTGCGCCTAGGGGATCGGTTGTTGGCGCTTTGGGAGGCCAGTTCTCCCCACGCCCTCAACCCCCTGACCCTGGAGACCGATGGAATCACTCTGCTGGATGGGGCCTTGAAGCCTGGGGAAGCCTTCAGTGCCCATCCCCGCTTCGATCCAGGCCACCACGGCGATCCGCGCATGGTGACCTTCGGGCTGAAAACCGGCCCCCGCAGCACGATCCGGTTGATGGAGTTTGCGACGGCAGATGGGCCCCATGGCATCAAGGCGGGTCAGCTTCTGCACGAGCGCAGTGACACCTTCAAGGGCTTTGCCTTCCTTCACGACTTCGCGATCACGCCAAATTGGGCGATTTTTCTGCAAAACGCCATCGACTTCAACCCACTGCCCTTTGTGTTGGGCCAAAAGGGGGCTGCCCAATGCCTGAAGTCAAAGCCGGGAGGTCAGGCTCAGTTCTGGCTTGTTCCTAGGGCTTCTGGCCTCTATGCGGGCCAGCCCCCTCGTTTGATGGATGCGCCTGCGGGTTTTGTTTTCCATCACCTCAATGCTTGGGAAGAAGATAGTGGAGCCGTGCATGTTGAATCAATATTTTATGCTGATTTCCCATCGATTGGCCCCGAAACCGATTTTCGTGCGATCGATTTTGACCTGATTCCGGAGGGGCTATTGGAGCGTTGCCGGATCGACCTTGCCAGCGGCACCGTCTGCAATCAGCGACTGAGTGAGCGCTGCTGTGAATTCGCAATGGTTAATCCCAGCTACGAGGGGTTACCGGCGCGCTTCGGCTGGATGGCCGTGGCAGAGCGGGAGACCGGCAACGATCCCCTGCAGGCAGTCAAAAAGCTTGATTTGAAAACGGGTGATCGGAGGGTTTGGAGTGCCGCCCCCCATGGCTACGTGAGCGAGCCAGTCATGGTTCCTCGACCAGCGCGTGGCCCCCAAGCCGGTGCAGCCGATGAGGACAGTGGCTGGGTGTTGGTGTTGGTCTGGAATGGGGAACGCTCGGCCACGGATTTGGTCATCCTCAATGCCGATGACATGTCTGAGCAGGCTGTGCTGGAGCTCCCCCTCGCCATTCCCTACGGCTTGCATGGCTCCTGGGTGGACTCCCATGGAGCCGATCTTTGATCGGGATTGCCTGAACTCAGGCTTCAACCAGGTTGCTTAGCAGGGGGGCGAGTTTGGCAAAGGCCCGACCTCTGTGGCCAACCTTCCCTTTGCGCGCGGCATCCATCTCGGCATAGGTGAGCCCAGTTTCCGGATCGAGAAAAATGGGGTCGTAGCCAAAGCCGCCGTTGCCCCGCGGCCGATCCAAGATCACCCCGTCGCAGCGACCCTCCACCTCCAGGTGAACCGATCCGCTTGGTTGGGCCACGGCCAGGGCTGCGGCGAAGTGGGCGGCCCGGTTTGGGGTGGTCAGGCTGGCTTGGGCCAGCGCAAGTTCTTCCAGCAGGCGCTCGATGCGCGCTGCATCGCTGCTGGCATAGCGGGCCGAAAACACCCCTGGAGCTCCCCCGAGGGCATCGACGCTCAGGCCTGAATCGTCTGCCAGGGTCCAGGCGCCCGTGTGTCGGGCAACCGCGATCGCTTTGAGACGCGCATTTTCAGTGAAGGTTGTCCCCGTTTCTTCCACCTCCAACCCCTCAGGTTGGGCTTCGATCTCCAGGGGGAGGCCAGACAGCAACTGACGAAATTCCCGGATCTTGCCCGGGTTGGTGCTGGCGATCACCAGCCTGGTGATCGGGATGGGAAGAGCGGCTTCGGCAGCCATGGGCTCAGACCGCCTCCGCCAGCGCGCGCGCCCAGATCAACACCTCACGCACCCGCTCGCCCGTGGGGGCTTCGCAGTAGAGCCTCAGCAGCGGCTCGGTGCCGGAGAAGCGCAACATCAGCCAGTGGCTCGGCCCGAGCCGTAGTTTCACCCCGTCGGTGGTGATCACGTCCAGCACGGGGCAGCCGGCGACCTGGCTGGGTGGGGCGGCGGCCAGCATGGCTTCGAGCCGAGCTCGGGCTTCCATGCTGGGCAGCCTTAGGTCGAGGCGGTCATAGGCCGCTGCGCCACCGCAGCGCTGCTGCAGGGCATCGATCCGTTCGCCCAGGGGCACCCCGCCTTCCACCAGGGCCTCGATCAGCAGCAGGGCAGCAAAGGGGGCATCCCGCTCGGGTAGGTGCATGCCAAAGCCCACCCCACCCGATTCTTCGCCGCCCACGAGCACGTCGCTCGTGAGCATTTCAGCGGCGATGTATTTGAAGCCGACGGGCTTTTCCAGCACCTGGCGGCCGAGGTCTTCGGCCACGAGCTGCATCAGATCCGAGCCGCTCACCGTTTTGATCACGCTTCCTGGCAGCTGGCGTGCCCGGGCCAGATGGTCGATGAACAGGGGCATCAGGAGCTGGGTGCTGCAGAAGCGGCCGCGCTCATCCACGGCCGCAATGCGATCTCCGTCGCCGTCAAACACGATGCCCATGGCCGGCCGCCCCGCTGCGGTGCTGGAGCGCACGGCGCTGATCAACTCGCCGAGATAGGCCGCCAGAGGCTCGGGTGGGTTGCCGCCAAACAACGGATCGCGGTTGGCCCGAATCTCGCTGATGGCGCCGCTGCTGGTTGCCCCTTCACCCAAAAGGGCTGGCAGGACCCCGGCGGCGGAGCCATGCATCGGGTCCACGATCACGGTCAGCCCCAGGCGATCGAGCCCCGCAGCCAGGGCGGCCGTGTCGACCTTGGCCCGCAGCCCTGCCACGTAGGAGCCCATGGCATCCAACAGCCCAACCTCCCCGGGTACCGGCACGGTGACTCCGCCGGCGGCCAGTCGGGTTTCGACACGAGCGGTGAAGTCGCCTTCCACCGAGCCGCCGAAGGGCCCTTTGATCTTCAACCCCAGCCACTCCGGTGGGTTGTGGCTGGCGGTGATCACCAGGGCCCCGAGGGCCTGGCGTTGCACCACGGCCCAGCTGGAGGCGGGGGTGGGGGTGGGGGTGTCGCAGAGCAGGGGCGTCAGCCCGCAGCCGCGTACGGCGCTGCAGATGGCCTGGGCCAGTTCCGGGGCCAGGAAGCGTCGGTCGTAGCCGATCACCACCTCACGGCTGGTGAGGCTTTCAGGCGCGGAGTGGGCCAGTTCCTGGGCTGCGGCCGCCGCGACCGGCAACAGTCGCTCCATGGTGATGTCAACCCCCAAAATGCCGCGCCAGCCATCGGTGCCGAAGGCGATCGGACTTGCTGCCAGGGGCAGGGGGGCTGGAGCCATGGGGCGCAGAAGCCAAGCTCAACCGATTCTGCTGTGCCGGCCGCTTTTCAGCACTAGCGTCCCTGCCAGTGGCCCCCCTTGACCGCGCCTCCTTGACCGAGCCCCCTTGATTGCGCCCCCCCTCGCCGACCAACCCCTGACAGATCGCCTGCTGCGCAGCTGGCTGCGCTGCCGGCGCCGCGCCTGGCTGGATCGATTTGGGCTGGCTGATGATCGTCAATGGAATGCCCACCGCGCCCTGGCCCTCAGCGACCAGCTCCGCAGCTTTCAGACCCTGTTGGCCAACAGGCCTGGCCATGGCGAGGGGGCCTGTGCCGCTGGAGAGGCCGGGGTGGTGGGCTTACGCCTGCGGGGGCATGACCTCCAGGGAAGGCGGTTGGAGGCCCACCCCGCCCTGTTGGAGCGCATTGACGGCACCAGCCGCTGGGGCGAATTCGCCTATCGGCCCGTGCTGGCCCGCCAGGGCTACAGGCTGACCCGGGAGGCCAGGCTGGTGCTTGCGCTTTGGGGCCGCCTGCTGGCGGAGCACCAGCAGGCCCCGGTGCCCCATGGACTGGTGCTGGCGGGCGAAGGGCGGGCCCAGCAGCGGGAACGGCTGGCGCTGGGCGCAAGCCTGCAGCACCAGCTCGATGAGAGCCTGCAGCGTCTGGCCGCCGATCTGGCCCAGGCCATCCCGCCTCCATTGGTGAACGACCGCAAGAAGTGCACCCTGTGCAGTTGGCGCGGCCTTTGCGACCGGGAGGCTGCAGCGCTAGGGCATCTCAGTGAGGTCAGCGGCATCGGCGGCAAGCGCCGGGAGATGTTGCTGGACCAGGGGGTGACCAGCCTGACGGATCTGGCATCCCGTAACCCGGCGCAACTGGCTGAGCAGATGGCGGTCTACGGCGAGCAACACCGTGAGATCGCGGCCGAATTGGTTGCCCAGGCAAGGGTGCAGGCCACGGGCCTGCCCCAGCCGCTCGGGGCGGGGCCGGTGTTGCCGGAGCTGGCCCAGGCCCCCGGGGTGCTGCTCTACGACATCGAATCCGATCCCGACGCCCGCGATGATTTCCTGCACGGGTTTGTCGTGTTGGAGGCCGATGGCGCGGGCGGGTGGAACCAGGCGGCGGCGCGTTACCAGCCTCTGCTGGCCCTGCAGGAGCATGGCGAGCAGCGCCTCTGGCAGCGGCTGCAGCGGTTTCTGGAACACTACCCAGACTGGCCAGTGCTCCACTACGGCGAAACCGAGGTGATCGGCCTGGTGCGCCTGGCCCAGCGGCAGGGAGCCAGCGAGGTTGAGCTGCAGCGGTTGCGAGGGCGGATGGTGGATGTGCATGCGCGCCTGCGGCGCCACTGGCGCTTGCCGGTCAGCAGCTATGGCCTCAAAGCCGTGGCTGGCTGGCTGGGCTTCACCTGGAGCCAGAAAGGCGTCGACGGCGCCCGATGCCTGCTCTGGTGGCGCCAGTGGCGCCAGTGGCATCGAGCCGATGTCGGCCGGGGCCGGGCCAGTCGTCTGCAACTGCAGCGGATTTTTCTCTACAACCGGGACGACAGCCTGGCCACTTGGGCCGTGGTGCGCTGGCTGCTGGCTCAGCCCTGACGATTCGCTCCTGCCGGAGGATCCACCCAGGCGGGGGCAATCGAGAGCTGCAGGATGGGCTCGTTTGGGCCCTGGCCTGCACGCAGCGCATCCTGGTCGAGGGCCTGGCGTCGTATCAGGGCCAGGCCGATCCAAAGATCTCCAGCCACGGCCAGGGCGGAAGTGATCTGGCCAGCCCGGCTGGCCGAATCTCCCTCCCGGTTGAACAGCAGGGTGCCCTGGGCCAGTCCAGGGGCTGCGGGGCTGGTGGTTCCGTGCCAACGCCTCAGCTGCTGTTTGACCCCGTCGTAGGTGGAGAGTTTGGCCAGGGTTTCCTGGCCCACATAACAGCCTTTGCTGAGGCTGACCCGCTCGGCCAGCCCCAGTTCAAAAGGGTTGGTGGAATCGTTGATTTCACTGGGCCAGGCGGGCAGGCCCTGCTGAATGCGCCAGCGCTCCTGTTCCTGCTGGTTCAGAGCCGGGCGATTCGCTAGCCAGCTGGGCCATTCCTGCTCCGCCCGCACCACCAGCTGGTCGCCCAGGAGCCAGCCGCCGCGGCCATTGTCCAGGGCAAGCCATTGGCCTGCGGGGCTGCGGGGCAACGGCTGAGCGGGATCTTCGCCAAGCGGCCTGATCATGCGGGCCGCCACCACGGGCCCCAGCTGAACCCGATCGGCGGGAAAGAGCACCTGATCCAGGGCTTGCCAGAGGCGGGCTGGATCACCGCCGCTGACCAACAGCCAGGCGCCGGTGTCATTGAGGAGCACTTCGGCCAAGGCCCGCAGGCGTCCGGTGGCGCTGGTCAGGCAAGTGGGGATCCAGCTGCCGGCTGGGCGGCCTTCGATGGCGGCGCTGGTTTGGCCGTGCAAAAAGCGCCGGGTGTCTGGGCCGTCCAGGCGGATCAGGCTGGCCGCTTGCTCAATCCGGCGAAGGCCGTCGGGTTGCCAGTTCCAGGGTGATTGGCTCATGACGCCGTCAGTTGGGCGGCCAGGGATGCCACGTCCTCCAGCAGAAACAGGCTGCGCAGCTCCAGGCCTGCGGCTTGCATGGCTTCGAGGCCCCCTTCCTGGCGATCGACGATCGTCACCACCCGATGAACCCCGTAGCCCGCTGCCCGCAGCTGATTCACCGCCTTGAGTGAGGATCCGCCAGTGGTGACGACGTCTTCCAGCACGGTGATGGTGCTGCCAGGCTCCGGCAGCGGCCCCTCCAGCCAGGCCCCGGTGCCGTGGCCCTTGGCTTCCTTGCGCACGATCAGGGCATCGAGGGCCCGACCCTCCAGGGCGGCCCGCTGGGCCACGGCGCTCACCAGCGGATCTGCTCCAAGGGTCAGGCCGGCTACCGCCATGGCTTCAGGCTCCACTTCCTCGAGCAGCAGCACCCCCAGCAGGGCCAGGCCGCTGCCGCTCAGGCTGACGGGCTTGCAGTTGACATAGTGGTGGCTGGTACGCCCCGATGCCAGGGTGAAGTTGCCGTGGCGATAGGCCCTGGTCGCCAGGAGCGCCCGTAGCGCAGCTCGCATCTCTGCGGGCGCCAGGTTGATGGCAGGGGAAAGGGATGGCAAGGTCTGGCTCAATCACGTTGGGTTGTCTAGTTTGCGTCCAACGTCACCCCACCAGCAGAAGGGCTCACTGGATCCATGGTGAACACCTCTTTCAGGCAAATGATTCTGCTCAACGCCACCCTGATCCTGGGTGTCGCTGTGGTGCCGCCTTCCGTCTGGGCTGGTCCGGTCGTTTGCACCACGACGCTGGAGCCTCCCCTGGTCCATGCCGCCAACTCGGCTGAGCGTGCAGCTGGGCCGGTTGAAGTCACCCGCTGTGGTGTTGTGCAGACTGTTCCCGCCTTGATGGAACAGCGCTTTTACAGTTACACGTCGCCCTTTGCCCGCGGGGTGAGCCTCACCAATCAGATCACCGATCTTGTCGGCATTGCCATGGGAGGTGGGGATGGCACCAGGGTGATGGGCTTGGGTTTTCCCGATCAAACCATCGTTTGGGATGGCACCGCCGTGGAGAACACGTATCGGGCGCTGGTTGAGCGACAAGCTGACCCGATGCCTTGGCGCACTGCCGATGTGCCCAATGGGTTTTCAGGCAGTCTTGGATCTGCTGGCTCTCTCCCGCCTGGCGGTGGCTGGCAAGATGGTGGGGCCGGTTACCGAACACCAGTTCGGGGTCTGTGGTAGGCCGGCTGGCCGGGGGGTCTAGCAATCTGGTGAATGCAGCGAACTCATAATTCGCCTTAGCCGGGTTCGATCCCCGGGACCCCCATCCTCAAAACCCCAGTCAGAGAAAGGGTTTTCGGTAAAAAACAGGCCAAGGGTAGGGAGAGCGCTTAGGCACCGTTTAGGCACAAAACAGCCCGTTCTGGGCGAGAGTAGGCACGCTTTTAGGCACGCCCCATGGCCGGCCGAGATCCCTACCTCACGCGGATTAACAGGGCCCTGCGGGACCTGGGCTCCAGTGTCAGCCTTGAAGTTTCCCCATCCGGGGGAAGGATGCGGTTGCGGGCCAGCCTGCCGTTGCCTGATGGCAGTTGGAAGCAGCGGCGAATCAGTACGGCCTTTCCCTACCCGTCCGGAGTGGATCAGGCATGTCAGTTGGCTGAGGAGCTTGGGCGTGACCTCGAGCTGCACCGTCGGGGGCTGGAGGCCTTTCCCTACGAAAGATGGCTGCAGGCCACCAAGGTGCTCAACCCCACGAGGGAGGGGATCAGCGGTGGCGAAGCCCTGCGGCGCACAGAAACCTGGTGGACGAAGCAGCGCAAACGGGGTCCCAGTGCGGATGTGACTTGGGCCACCGCCTATGCGGGCCCGCTGAAACCCCTGCTGCTGCAGCGGGATGTGACTATCGACACCCTGCGTGCCCTTGTGGGGAGTAAGCCGGTGGGGAGCTGCAGTCGGCGCAAGGCGGCCCTGGCAGCAACCGCCGTGGCGCAGGCCCTGGAGATGGGCACGGATGTGGTGCAAGAGCTCAGGGGCCTGGGTAAGGGCTACACCCCGCTGAAGGATGCGGCTCCACGCAACTTGCCTGCCGATGAGGAGATTGTTGTGGCCATAGATGGGCTGCCATCCGGGTGGCAGTGGGTTACGGGGATTTGTGCCACCTACGGCGCCAGGCCCCATGAGGCCCTGCTGATGGCGGATGTGGAGAGCAACGGGCTGGTGGTGATCCGCGGCGGCAAGACCGGTGCTCGGCAAGGCCTGCCGCTACCGAAGGCGTGGATTGAGCGGTGGGAGCTCCAGAACAAGCGACTGCCTTCGATCAACCTCGAGCGTGATCACCGCACGGTTGGCTCTCAGCTGGGTGTGGCCCTGCGCCGTCATGGCGTCCAATTCCTCCCCTACGACCTGCGCCATGCCTGGGCGGTGCGGGCGATTCACAACCCGAAGATCAGTCCTTCCCTGGCCGCCAAGAGCCTCGGACACTCGCTGACGGTGCACACGTCCCTGTACCAGCGCTGGTTTGACAGCGCCTCGATGGCTTCACTTGTTGCGCAGATGTGAAGCAAAGCCATCCACATCCACATAGAGGGTGCGGCGTTTGCCGGTTTCGCCAGTTGTGGCACTGATGAACTGGGTTGGGATTCGGCCTCGGCCAATGGCCATCCGCAGAGCCCGACTGCTTGGGAAGTGCAGGGCTTTGGCAGCTTCCGCTAAGGGGAGCCAAGGACTGCTGCTCAATCTGGGTTTCAGTTCTAGGCGTGCCTGGATCACATGAAGTTGAGCGCAGATGAGGTTGAGCTGCTGTTGGATGTCATCTGTGGCTGTTAGAGATGCGCTCATGGCAGTTGGTTGCGCACGGAACTATTTGAACCCCTGGAAGCCGCTGATGAACGTGAAAAAACCGTGCAAACCGTGCAAATTTTGAGATTTTTAGAACAATGCACGGTTTGCACGGTTTTTGGTCGTCCGATCTGATTGAAAGCAGTGTCAAATAAAAAAGGCCGCGGCGAGCTTCGCTGTGGTCCTGAGTTCTTGTTGATGAGATTCGGCAAGCACGGCCCACCCAATCCAACACAGAGATTTAGTCATGATGACTATTTTTGACACCGCAGATGCCCTGATCCAGCAATGGATGCCAAATGCACTCAGCTGTTCTCCTAGGGCGAACTCTCGATCAGCGGGCTTCCGATCCCATGCTGATCGAGAAGACGCCGGTTCTGTCGGTACGCCTGGGACTTGCTGAACTTGTTCTACTCCGTGCGATTGCTGAGGAGTGCGAATTCACCCGCAGATCCCCGGCCCGGAGACTGCTTGTGAGGGCGCTCGTTGAGATCAAGGAGGGGGAGAAATCTGAGCCGCCTTCTCCGCGATCAGCAATGAAAGGCCGGGGACCAGCCCCGGCTTCAAAAACGTATTAATCAGG
>CBFIGH010000051.1:0-12768 GCA_965662115.1 Cyanobium sp. | reverse complement strand
GCCCCATCCGGGGGCCAGCGATTCCATGAGTGGCGAGCGCGTCGGTTTTCGCTTCAAACACGCGGACGCTGTGGTGAAGCGCAACCCCCAAGGCCGCTCGCGCCGGGGCTGGGTGATGGAGCCTGTGGAGCAAACCACCAGCCGCGGCACCAAGATGCCCGCCTACCGGATCCGCTGGCGCGACAGTGAACGCCCCGAGATCGTGCTGCAGCACATGCTGATCGCCGATCCTGACCCCACGCCGCCGCCCGAGGGTGTCAGCCTGGTGCCGCCTGCTCCCAAGACTTGAACGTCAAGAGGCCTGACCGCAAGCCAGCTCGATCAGCTCCAGCCCCGTAGCCGATAGAGCGCTTCGGCGCCGGGCAGCTGCCGCGGGGTGATCGCCGCCGCCTGGCTGGGCCTGGTGTCAGCTGCTGTGATTGTGGGCTCTCCCGGATTCCGTACAACCTGTACAGAATCCGGGAGAGCCCGGTATGGGGTCCCTTAGCCCTGCTGCCGCCGCCGCAAAGCCTCCAGAGCCTGCTCGGCTTCGAAGGAGGCCCAGTCCTGCTCCAGGCCAGAGGCCCGTGGCGGGCGCGGCCGGCTTTCCAGCTCGCGCAGGTCGCGCTCCACCGCCGCGAAGCTGACCCCCAGCTCGCCGAGCTGGTGCCAGCGCTGGCGGCCCTGCTCCATCAGCCCGTGCTGGTGGGCCTCGGCGCGCTCGGCTAGGGCGGTGGCACCGGCGGTCCTCGCCTTCACCACCCGCTCCTGCCAGCGCCGAATCTCGTCGGCCAGTTGCAGCAGGGCCTGGCGCTCCTGTTCCGCCTGCCGTTGCAACTGGCGCCGCTGCCCCACCAGCCGGGCCTGACGGTCGCGTGCCCCCTGCTCCTCCAGCAGGGCTTCCTGGGCCGGGTTGGCCCGCAAAAAGCCTTCCAGCTGTGCCTCCAGCCGCGCCTCCAGTTCGTCGAGCCAGCTCACGGGGCGGCTTCCCCGGCTGGGCTGGTGATCAGGGGGGCTTCGATCTCCTCTTGCAGCGGCGTGATCGCCGCCTCACGGGAGCGCAGCAGCAGCTGGGTGAGCCGGGCGATCGCCCCCTCGCCCAGGTCGTGGTCGCTGATGCGGTCGAAGGCGCCCCGATACAGCTCCTCCAGTTCGGCGATCAGCCCCTCGCGCACCTGGCGCATGGTGGCCCGTTGCTGCTCACGACCCATGGCGCTCCTGCCTCTGCCTAGGAGTCTGCCGTCACCGGCGAGGTTGCCGTCACCAGCAGATGCAGCGATAGGTGGCCGGCCGGATCGCTCCAGCGGCCAACGCCCCGCCAGCCGGCGCTTGCGGCGAGGGCGAGGAAGGCCTGCGGGTCGTATTTGACGCTGTATTCGGTGATCAGCGGCTCGCCCGCCGTGAAGTGCCAGGTCTCCCCTGCCAGTTGCACGGTTTGGCTCTGGCGGCTCACCAGGGCCA
Source organism: Cyanobium sp. (assembly GCA_965662115.1). Taxonomy (GTDB): domain Bacteria; phylum Cyanobacteriota; class Cyanobacteriia; order PCC-6307; family Cyanobiaceae; genus Cyanobium_A. The sequence continues at coordinate 11,328 of CBFIGH010000051.1, read as the reverse complement.
TGGCGATGCGGCTGTGTTCGGGCTGCCAGCGGGCGGTGTAGGCGAAGGCGTCGGGGTTGAAATCGCCCGCCAGGTCGCGGTTGAGCCGCACCAGCAGGTTGCGGGCAAAGGCGGCCGATACGCCGGCGGCATCGTTGTAGGCGGCTTCCAGCCGTGCCACGGCCTTGGGCTGGTCGATGCCGATCAGCAGTCGCGCCCCGGAGCCCAATAGCTGCCGCAGCTGCGCCAGCAGCACCCGCGCCTCGTCGGGGCTGAAGTTGCCCAGGGAGCTGCCCGGGTAAAAGCCCAATCGCCGCCGGTCCTGCAGCAGCGGGTGTTCAGGCAGATCCTGCAGCTGGCTGTAGTCGCAGCAGATGCCCAGCACGGGCACCGCCGGATAGCGGGCCTGCAGGGCCACGCAGCTCTGCCGGAGATGGTCGGCGCTGATGTCGAGGGCGACGTAGGCCGGTGGTCGCAGCGCTTCCAGCAGGGGGCCCACCTTGCGGGCATTGCCGGCGCCGAATTCCACCAGCACCCCCGCTCCCAGGGCCGCTGCCAGCTCGGGGGCTCTGGCTTCCAGCAGGGCCGTTTCGGTGCGGGTGAGGCCGTATTCCGGTTGCTGGCAGATCGCCTCAAACAGCCGCGAGCCCTCGGCGTCGTAGAGCAACCAGGCCGGCAGCTGGCGGGGCTGCCGCGCCATGCCTTCGCGCACCAGCCGGGCCATGTCCGCGGGGGCCGGGTGCAGGTCGATCAGGTCGTGGTGGCTCTGCACCGTCATGGCAGCTCCTGGGCCAGGCGCAGGCCGGCGGCCATCCAGCGGCACGCCGGGCCATAGAAGTTGCGATAGGTGCGCCGCCCGTGGCCGGCGGGGGTGAGGAAGCAGCTGCCGCGCAGCACCATCTGGGAGCTCATGAACTTGCCGTTGTATTCCCCCACCGCCCCGGCCGCCGGCGCAAAGCCCGGATAGGGCCGGTAGGGGCTGGCGGTCCACTGCCACAGCACCCCAAAGGCCTGCTCCAGCTGGGGCGCCAGCAGCTCCCATTCGGCCTCGCTCGGCAACCGGGCGCCGGCCCAGCGGGCGTAGGCGTCGGCCTCAAACCAGCTCAGGTGCCGCACCGGCAGCTCGGCCCGCCGCGGCTGCCGCCCCGCCAGTGAAAACTCCTCGTCCTCGCGCCAGTAACGCGGCCCCTGCCAGCCCCGCTCCTGCACCTCAGCCCAGCCCTCACTCATCCACAGCTCCGGCCGCCGGTAACCCCCGTCGGCGATGAAGGCCTTAAAGTCGCCATTGCTCACCAGCCGGGAGCTGAGCGCAAAGGGTTCGAGCCACTGGCGGTGCCGGGGCGCCTCGTTGTCGAAGTGGAATGAGCCTGCCGGGCCCTCGGTGCCAGTGGCGCCAGTCGGATGGCCGATCTCCACCAGCCCTCCCCCGTGCTGCAGCCAGCCGGGCGCCTGCGCCTCCGCCCTATCTGGGACTGCGCGGCGATAGGCGTCCTCCGGCTCAGATGCGTACACCGGCTCGAGCGGGTTGCGCGAGAAGCCATCGAGCAGGTCCATCAGCAGCAGCTCCTGGTGCTGCTGCTCGTGCTGCAGACCCAGCTCCACCAGCTCCAGCTGGGAATCGCCGGGTTCCAGCTGCTCCAGTAGGTCCAGCACCGCCCCATCCACTCGCTGCCGCCAGGCCAGCACCTCCGCCAGCGTTGGGCGGCTCAGCAGACCCCGCTGGGGCCGGGGGTGGCGGGCGCCGACGGCGTCGTAATAGCTGTTGAACAGAAAACTCCAGGCCGCCGGTGCCGGTGTGTAGCCCAACGCCAATCCAGCCTCCTGCTGGGGCTTCAACAGAAACTGCTCAAAAAACCAGGTGGTGTGACCCAGGTGCCACTTGGGCGGGCTGGCATCGGCCATGCCCTGCAGGCACAGGTCTTCCGGCTCCAGGGGTGCCACCAGGGCAAGGCTGTGCTGGCGCACCTGTGTGTACCGCGCCCCCAGCTCCTGCCCCATTCCGCCGCCGCCCATCTCGGCTGAATTCAGGTTCGACCCTAAGGGCTTGCCTACGATCTCGCCACGCACAGCACGTGGGCATGGCCGGCATCACTTCAGGGTTCGTGGGCGCCGTCGGCAACACGCCCCTGATCCGGCTCAACGCCTTGAGCGAACTCAGCGGCTGCCAGATCCTCGGCAAGGCTGAGTTTATGAACCCTGGGGGCTCGGTCAAGGACCGCGCTGCCCTCGGCATCCTGCTGGAGGCCGAGCAGCAGGGCCTGCTCCAGCCCGGCGGCACCGTGGTGGAGGGCACCGCCGGCAACACCGGCATCGGCCTCACCCACCTCTGCAATGCCCGGGGCTACAAGGCGCTGATCGTGATTCCCGACACCCAGTCGGCCGAGAAGATCGGCCTGCTGCGCAGCCTCGGCGCTGAGGTGCGCACGGTGCCGGCGGTGCCCTACCGCGATCCCAATAACTACGTGCGGCTCTCCGGTCGCATCGCCGCTGAAACCCCCGGTGCCGTGTGGGCCAACCAGTTCGACAACCTGGCCAATCGCCGCGCCCACTTCAATTCCACCGGCCCGGAGATCTGGCAGCAGACCGGCGGCCAGGTGGATGCCTGGGTGGCGGCCACCGGTACGGGCGGCACCTATGCCGGCGTTGCCCTGTATCTCAAGGAACAGAACCCGGCGGTGCGCTGCGTGCTGGCCGATCCCCATGGCAGTGCCCTCTATGGCTGGGCTACCAGCGGAGAGCTGGTCAGCGAGGGCAGCTCGATCACCGAGGGGATCGGCAACAGCCGTGTCACCGCCAACCTGGAGGGTGCCCCGATCGATGACGCCGTGCGCATCGACGACCAAACCGCCCTCGACACGATTTACAGGCTGCTCTGGCAGGAGGGCCTGTTCCTGGGCGGCTCGGTGGGCATCAATGTGGCCGCGGCGTTGGAGACGGCCCGGCGCCTGGGCCCGGGCCACACGATCGTGACGGTGCTCTGTGACAGCGGCGACCGCTACCGGTCGCGGCTCTATGACGCCGACTGGCTTGCGGGCAAGGGTCTGCGCCAACCTGAGCGCTGCCTGGCGGGTGTGGGCTGATGGCGGCGCAGCAGGGTCAGCTGATTGGCGAGCGATATCGGTTGGACGAGCGGCTTAGCTCCGCCGCCGGAGCCGACCTTCAAGGGGAGCTCTGGCGGGCCAGCGACCTGTTGGTGGCGGAGGCGCCCATGGCCTTGCGGCTGTTGGGGCAGGGGATTGATCTGGTCAAGGCGCGTCAACGCTGGGGCCAGTTGCAGGGGGTGCTCCATCCCCAGGTGCCGCGCATGGGGGCGGCGATCGAGGCGGCCGATGGGTTGTGGCTGGTGCGTGAATGGCAACCCGGCCGCACCTACCAGCAGCTGCTCGAGGCCCGGGCCGCCCGTCAGCTGGTGTTTGGAGCTGGCGAGGTGCTGCTGCTGTTGCGTCAGATGCTGCCGGTGCTGGCGGTGCTGCACAGCCAGGAGCTGGTGCATGGTGATCTCAGCCCCGCCAACCTGCTGCGCCGCGATAGCGATGGCCTGCCGGTCTTGATTGATTTCGGTCTGGTGGCCGGCGACTCCCAGGCCACCCCGGGCTATGCCCCGCCGGAGCGCACCGGCTTGCTCGCGTGCGAGCCGTGGATGGATCTGCATGCCCTGGGCGTGGTGGCTTTGGTGTTGCTCAGTGGCGAGCCGCCGGCAAAGCTGTTGGATCCGGTCAGCCTCGCCTGGCGCTGGCCAGCCTCCCTGGCCGCCGAACCTGCCTTGAAGGTGGAGATCGCTCGCCTGCTGCTGCGCCAGCCAGGCGAGCGCTTCGCCTCCGCAGCCCAGGCCCTGGCCGCCTTCCAGGCCCTCTCGATGCCGGAGACCACGGGGCCTGTGCCCCGGGCCGACAGCACCGTGGCCCTGGTGCCGCCACCGGTGGCTGAGCGGCCCGCGGCTGTTGAGCCCGTGCTTCCCGTGGTCGCACCACCGCCGCCCCGGCCGGCCCCCCCCGCCCCCGCCCCGCGCACCCGCCTTGAGGAGCGGGAGGAGGCCGCCGAGGGCGGCATCTGGCCGGTGGTGATCGCCCTGGTGCTTTCGGCTGTGGTCGGCACTGCCCTGGGGTGGTGGTGGCTGAGCCGAGGCCGGGTGGCCATCACCACCCCCGATGTGGCCCTGCAGCTGCCGGCCAGCCTGCCGCCGGCTGAGGTTGATCAACGCCAGCAGCTGCTCAACCGGCTGCGGGCCCTGCAGATCGACCGGGGTTGGTTTCTCAAATTGGTCGATGCTGCCTTGCTGGGCCAATTTCCCGAGCGGGGGGGGCGCCTGCCCGGCGATTCCCTCGAGGAGGCCCCCCTGCGCAAGGTGTGGAACGAGCTGGCCGAGGAATGGTTGGTCAGGGTGGAGCAACTTCCCCTCGAGATTCGCCGCCGCCTGGGCAGCTTCACCAATGGCGATTGGGAGCGACGCCAGCAGGCCCTGGTGAGCCAGGGCCTCAGCCCGGCCGTGCTGCGCCAGCTGGTTTCCGGCAGTGCCCAAAACCTGCTGCCCGGTCGACCCGGCGCCGACATTCCGGCGGAACCCTTCCGGCAGCTCTGGTATGCCGCAGCTGAGCAGGGTTTGGCCAATGTGCAGATCGAGGCGATCCAGGCTCAGCCCCTGGAAACCAAGGTGCTGTCGGCCCAGGTGGAGGCCGGTGGAGCTCGCCTGTTCCCCGTGCGGCTGCCCGCCGGCTACCGGCTGGTGCTGGGGGTGAATGGCTCGCCCTTGATGCAGATGAGCGTCTTCGGCCCGGAGGGCGAACTGCTCGAGGCCAAGGGCCCCCTGCGGGTGGTGAGTCTGGGGGTGCAGAAACGCTCGCCGGTCCAGCTGCTGGTGACCAATGACGGCGTGGCCCCTGCCCTGATCACCCTGTCCCTGCGGGCCGACCCACCGCCTGCCCAGCTGGCTCCGCCCCTGGCGGCGCCTGAGCCCTTGGCCCCGCCCGTGGCGCCCCCTCCACCGACCAGCCCCAGTCCCAGCCCCAGTTCAAGTCCCAGCCCCAGTCCGGCTGCCCCCGAGCCCCCTCCCCCGAGCCCCCAACCCTGAGCCCCCTCTCCTGCGCCCATGCCTAGGTCAAGGCTGGATTCAGAGCCTGGCGATCGCCGCTTTGGCGTCCTTGATGTCCTGTTTGCGGCGCTCCTCGTGGCGTTTGTCGTGCAGCTTGCGGCCCTTGGCCAGGCCGATCGTGAGCTTGATCCAGGAGCCCTTGAGGTGCAGGTTGAGGGGGATCAGGGTGAGACCCTTTTGATCCAGGGCCACCCGCAGTTTTTCGATTTCACGGCCGTGGGCTAGCAGCTTGCGCACCCGCAACGGCTCATGGTTGAAGTAGGCGCCGGCATGGCTGTGGGGTGAGATATGCACGTTGTGCAGCTGCAGCTCCCCTTTGCGAATCAGGCAGAAGCCATCGCGTAGGTTGCATTGGCCGGCCCGGATCGATTTCACCTCCGTGCCCAGCAGTTCGATTCCGCACTCCAGCGTTTCGAGGATCTCGTATTGGTGACGGGCGAAGCGGTTGTCGGCCAGCAGCTTGTTGGCGGCATTGCGCTGGGCCTTGGCGTTTTTCTTGCCCCCGCCCTTGGCCATCGCTGCTCCGCAACCGTCCCTCGACCTTCCGACCCTAGGGAGCTGCCGGTACCCTCGCTGCATGGCCATCGTTTCCTCGGGATCCCCGCAGCCACCCCAGCCGCGGCTGGTCGATCCCAGCCCCGTTGCCGCGGAGGCCGGCGCCGGGCCTGGGGTGATCGCCCGGGAGGATGGCCTGCGTCCCCGGCGCCTGGCCGACTACATCGGTCAGAGCGAGCTCAAGCAGGTGTTGGCGATTGCCGTGGAGGCCACCCGGGCCCGCCAGGAAGCCCTTGACCACGTGCTGCTCTACGGGCCCCCGGGTCTGGGCAAGACCACCATGGCCCTGGTGCTGGCTGAAGAGCTCGGCGTGCGCTGCCGCATCACCAGTGCCCCGGCCCTGGAGCGCCCCCGCGACATCGTGGGGCTGCTGGTCAACCTGCAGCCCCACGAGCTGCTGTTCATCGATGAGATCCACCGGCTCAACCGGGTGGCTGAAGAGATCCTTTACCCAGCGATGGAGGACTGCCGCCTCGATCTCACCGTGGGCAAGGGCACCACGGCCCGCACCCGCAGTCTGGAATTGCCGCCCTTCACCCTGGTGGGGGCCACCACCAGGGCCGGCTCGTTGAGCTCGCCGCTGCGGGATCGCTTCGGCCTGATCCAGCGGCTGGAGTTCTACGGCCTCGACGACCTGCAGGCGATCGTGGAGCGGGCGGCGAGGCTCCTGCAGATCGACCTCGACACCGCTGCGGCCCTGGAGGTGGCGCGCCGCTGCCGCGGCACCCCCCGCATCGCCAATCGGTTGCTGCGCCGGGTGCGCGATGTGGCCTCGGTGCGGGGCCAAGGCCGGATCGGTGCCGCGCTGGTGGCGGAGGCCCTCAGCCTGCACCGCGTCGATGACCGGGGCCTCGATGCCAGCGACCGCCGCCTGCTCACCCTGATGCTGGAGGCCTATGACGGCGGGCCGGTTGGCCTCGACACCCTGGCCGCCGGTCTGGGAGAAGATTCCGCCACCCTCGAAGCGGTGGTGGAGCCCTATCTGCTGCAACTGGGCTTTTTGCAACGCACGCCCCGCGGCAGGCTGGTCACCCTGGCCGGCCGCAGCCATCTGGGCTGGCCGGCGAGAGCGGCGGCATGAGCGGTCCGCCGCGATGACCCATGCCCTGCTGGCGTTGCTGCTGGGCCTGCAGTTGTTCGTGCAGCTGCCCTTGCCCCAGCTCTTTGACCAGGCCCTCAGTGCCAGCCGGGAGGGCCGCTTCGCCGAGGCCCTGCCCCTCTGGAACGAGGTGTTGGAGGTGGCGCCGGGCGATGCGGCGGCCTGGAGCAACCGGGGCAACGTGCAGTTGGCCCTGGGCGATCCCCATGCGGCCATTGCCGATCAGACCAAGGCCATCGCCCTCGATGGCGAGAGTCCCGATCCCCATCTCAACCGGGGAACGGCCGAGGAGGCCCTGGGCGATTGGGCCGCGGCTGCGGCCGACTACCGCTGGATTCTCGATCGGGCCCCCAGTCAAGCCGGTGAACCGCGGGCCTCGGCCCTCTACAACCTCGGCAATGTGCAGGGCTCCCTGGGCGACTGGCCGGAAGCGCGCCGCTGCTTTGAGGCGGCGTCCCTGGCCCGCCCCGGCTTTGCCATGGCCCGCTCTAGTGCCGCCCTGGCGGCCTTCCAGTTGGGCGATCGGGCTGAGGCGGAGCGGGAGCTGCGCAACCTGATCCGCCGCTACCCCCTGTTTGCCGACGCCCGTGCCGCCCTCACCGCCCTGCTCTGGCAGAAGGGGGCCAGCGGGGAGGCGGAGAGCAACTGGGCCGCGGCTTCCGGTCTCGATCCGCGCTACCGCCAGGGAGAATGGTTGCGCTCGACGCGGCGCTGGCCCCCCGAGCCGGTGGAAGCTCTGGCGCAATTCTTGGCCCTGGCCTCCTGAATGACGGCCTTCTCAATGACCGCGACTCCCTGCAGGTTGACTTGGCAAGAGCTGGGGCTCGAGGCAGCCCTGATCGAGGTGCTTCCGGAGTTGATCCAGTTGCGGCGCCATATCCATCGCCATCCCGAGCTGAGCGGCCACGAGCAGCAGACGGCCGCCCTGGTGGCGGGGGAGCTGCGCCGTTGGGGCTGGGATGTGCGCGAGGGAGTGGGGCGCACGGGTGTGGTGGCGGAGCTGGGCCCCGCCGGCCCCCAGGTGCCGCTGGTGGCCCTGCGGGTGGATATGGATGCCCTGCCGGTGGAGGAGCGCACCGGCCTCGACTACGCCTCCACCCAGCAGGGTCTGATGCATGCCTGTGGCCACGACCTGCACACGGCGGTGGGGCTCGGGGTGGCCCACCTGCTGGGTGCCCTGTGGCGGCGTCAGAGCGAACGGTTCACGGCCAGGGTGCGGCTGCTGTTCCAACCCGCTGAGGAAACGGCCCAGGGCGCGGCCTGGATGAGGGCCGATGGCGCCATGGACGGGGTGGAGGCGCTGTTTGGCGTGCATGTTTTCCCCAGCCTGCCGGCGGGCACGATCGGCGTGCGCAGCGGCAGCCTTACGGCGGCGGCGGGGGAGTTGGAGGTGGAGGTGCTGGGGGAGGGCGGCCACGGCGCCCGGCCCCACCAGAGCACCGACGCCATTTGGATTGCCGCCCGGGTTGTCAGTGGCCTGCAGGAGGCGATCAGCCGCCGGCTCGACGCCCTGCACCCGGTGGTGGTGAGCTTCGGGCGCATCGAAGGCGGCAAGGCCTTCAATGTGATCGCCGACCACGTGCGTCTGCTGGGTACGGTGCGCTGCCTCGACAATGAGGTGCATGCCCAGCTGCCGGCCTGGATTGAGGACACGGTGCAGGCGCTCTGCCGGGGTCACGGCGGTGAGGCGCGGGTGAGATACCGCTGCATCTCGCCGCCGGTGCAGAACGACCCCGCCCTGACGGAGCTGGTGGCCGCAGCGGCGGAGGAGCTGCTGGGCCGCCCCCAGGTGCAGTGGCTGGAGCAGCCTTCGCTCGGAGCTGAAGATTTCGCCCAGTTGCTGGAGAACACCCGCGGCACCATGTTCCGCCTCGGGGTGGCGGGTGCGTCGGGCTGCTCCCCGCTGCACAGCAACACCTTTGCTCCCGACGAGGCGGCCCTGCCCGTGGGCGTCCGGGTGCTGGCCCTGAGCCTGCTGCGCTGGATGGAGCTGCGGCCATGAGAAACCGGCCCGTGTTGCGGGGCCTGCTGGCCCTCTCCTCCCCGTTGCTGATCCTGCTCTCCCTGTTGATCCTGCTGCAGCGCCGAGGTGTCGATCGTCTGCCGGCCCTACCGGCCCTGTTGATTGGCACCGGTCTGTTAGTAACGAGTGTGCTGGGCTGGCGCCGTCGCCGCCGCAACCTGCTGGTGGCCCTGAGCCAGGATGGGATCCAATGACAAGCTCCACGCCCGATCTCGTCGCCCTCCGCGAGGCGATTATCTCCGGTGATCCCAGTCGGGCCATGCCAGCTCTGGTGGGCTTGCGCCAGGTGCCTGCTGAAGATGCCGTGCCCCTGTTGCTGTTGGGCCTGGAGCAGGAGGTGTTCATGGTGCGCTCGCTCAGCTGCGCCGGCCTGGGGGTGAAGCAGAGCGAAGCCAGCTGGCAGGCTCTGGTGCGCGCCGTGCAGCACGACGGGGACGCCAATGTGCGGGCTGAGGCCGCCAACTCCTTGGTGAGCCATGGGCTGGAGCGGGCTTGGCCCCTGCTGCTTCAGGTGTTTGCCGCCGATCGGCAGTGGTTGGTGCGCTGCAGCATCCTCTCGGCCCTGGCCGAGCAGCCCGGCATCGATCCGGCCTGGCTGCTGGAGCTGGCCAGCATGGCCATCGCCGATGCCGACGGCACCGTGCGGGTGGGCGGGGCTGAGATTCTCGGCCGGTTGGTGCGGGAGCACGGCGATGGGGAGGCTCGCCGGGCCCTTCAGGGCCTGCAGAGCGATTCCGACCACCGGGTGGTAGCCGCGGCGCTGAATGGGCTGCAGGCCTAACCGTTCCCAGCGGTACAGCCTTGCTAGGTTTCGTGCGTCACTAGGGGTGCCCCGCTGCTTTCCCGCAGCTCCGGGCTGAGATCACACCCTCCGAACCTGATCCGGGTCATGCCGGCGCAGGGAAGTGGAACTGGATCGTGAAACCACTCTCAGGCTGCGCCCCGCCCTACCAGCAGCCCAACATGCGTAGCGCCTGGATCGAGAAGCGTCGCGGCACCGCTAACTATTCCCAGATGCATTACGCCCGCCAGGGCGTGATCACTGAGGAGATGGCCTTTGTGGCCAAGCGCGAGAACCTGCCCGAATCGCTGGTGATGGAGGAGGTGGCCCGGGGCCGCATGATCATCCCGGCCAACATCAACCACCCCAACCTGGAGCCGATGGCGATCGGCATCGCTTCGAGGTGCAAGGTGAACGCCAACATCGGTGCTTCCCCCAACGCCTCCGACCTCGATGAGGAGGTGGCCAAGCTGCGCCTGGCGGTGAAGTACGGCGCCGACACGGTGATGGATCTCTCCACCGGCGGCGTCAACCTCGACGAGGTGCGCACGGCGATCATCAACGCCTCGCCGGTGCCGATCGGCACGGTGCCCGTCTATCAGGCGCTCGAGAGCGTGCACGGCTCGATCGAAAAGCTCGACGCCGACGACTTCCTGCACATCATCGAGAAGCACTGCCAGCAGGGGGTCGACTACCAGACGATCCACGCCGGCCTGCTGATCGAACACCTGCCCCTGGTCAAGGGCCGCCTCACCGGCATCGTCAGCCGCGGCGGCGGCATCCTGGCCCAGTGGATGCTGTATCACCACAAACAGAACCCCCTATTCACCCATTTCGATGACATCATCGAAATCTTCAAGCGCTACGACTGCAGCTTCTCCCTGGGTGATTCGCTGCGGCCGGGTTGCCAGCACGACGCCTCCGATACGGCCCAGCTGGCGGAGCTGAAAACCCTGGGCCAGCTCACTCGCCGCGCCTGGCAGCACGACATCCAGGTGATGGTGGAAGGCCCCGGCCATGTGCCGATGGACCAGATCGAGTTCAATGTCAAAAAGCAGATGGAGGAGTGCAGCGAGGCCCCCTTCTATGTGCTCGGCCCCCTGGTCACCGACATCGCCCCCGGCTACGACCACATCACCAGCGCCATCGGTGCGGCGATGGCTGGCTGGTACGGCACGGCGATGCTCTGCTACGTCACCCCGAAGGAGCACCTCGGCCTACCCAACGCCGAAGATGTGCGCGAGGGCCTGATCGCCTACAAGATCGCCGCCCACGCCGCCGACATCGCCCGCCACCGCCCCGGTGCCCGCGACCGCGATGACGAGCTCAGCCGCGCCCGCTATGCCTTCGACTGGAACAAGCAGTTTGATCTCTCGCTTGATCCCGAGCGGGCCCGCGAGTACCACGACGAAACCCTGCCCGCCGACATCTACAAGCAGGCCGAGTTCTGCTCGATGTGCGGCCCCAAGCACTGCCCGATGCAGACCAAGATCACCGATGAGGACCTGGCCGGGTTGGAGGTGGTGCTGGCCGAGCAGAAGCAAAGCGAAGCCGCCACAGCTGCGGTCTGATCGGATCCAGCACGGCAAGCAGCCTGGCCTTACTTCGCCAGGCTCAGGGGGATATTGGGGCTTTCAGGGTTCACATCCAGGCTCTGCAGTTGGGGCCTCAGCACCAAGTCCATGTCTTCCATGGGTATGGCACCGAGCAGCACTTCATTGCCCAGCACCATGGCACCGGTGAAGCAACGGCGGTTGCGAAAACGCACTTCTACGGGGCCCACATAGGGCACAGTGCGCCGA
>CBFIGH010000050.1:0-5524 GCA_965662115.1 Cyanobium sp. | reverse complement strand
CTGGGGGCGAACACCTCCTTGAGCTTGGGTGTATCCAGCCCGAAGAAGGGCACCGTCTCCTCCCGACCATCGCTGTGCCGGAAGTGGATGCGGAAATCCTGCATGAACTCGTAGTGCACCACCGTCTCCGGCGAGCTCACGGTGCTCTCCAGGAAGGTCTGCAGGCCAGCGCGGGAGACGTTGTCCACGCAGGGCAGGCCCAGCACATACAGCTCGTCGAGCGGCAGGGTGGCCTGCACGGCCCGCAGGGCCTGGATCTGGCAGCCCACGCCGATGGCCAGCAGGCGGCGGACGCCGCTGCCGGGCAGCTGCTCGAGCACCTCCAGATTGGGGGAGAGGGTGGGTTTGTTGACCCGGGCGCTGAGCACCTCGGCCGGGGTGCGGGCCAGCCTGGGCACGGGGGTGAAGCGGTCATCCGGGCTTTGGCCCACACAGAGCACCGCATCCACCAGCCCCGTTTCCAGGGCAAGCACGCCGATGCGGCTGGCGATGCCCGTCCACTGTGCACCGGCAATCGGCTGCTGCAGCCGGGCCGTGAGCATGCGCTGCTGCACGCCGAAATAGAGCTCGTCCTCGTTGGTGAGGTCGCGGCTGCGGCCGTGGGCGGCCGTTTCCATCGCCTCGAAGCGCTGGTGGAGGAAGGCGCAGCTTTGCTTCACATAGGCCACCCAGCGGCTATCACAGAGGCCGCACTGGCTGCAGAGGTCCTTGGCCGGGTAGGTCGATCCCTTGGCCAGGGGCCGGGCCCGCTCATGGGGAGCACTGACAGCCATCACCGGTCGGCCCTGGGGCATCTAGCAGAAGCCCAACCTATCGGGTGCTGACCGCAGGGGGGTGGGCCAGAGTGGGGTTTGCACTGCTCGCCCATGGTTCTGAGTTCAGACCCGCCGAAGCGCCGCCGTGGAGCGGTGCTGCTGCGACTGGCCATGGCCGCTGCTGGCCTGGCCGTTGGGGTGGGTCTGTTCGAACTGCTCTGGCCGGAAGCCGACCGTTCCAGCCAACCGGTGCAGCAACTCAGCCCGGCTGATCTGGCCAAAGCCCCCAGCCGCAGTGTCACGGTGTTGGTGATCGGCCTGGACAGCGAGCGCCCCACCGATCCCCTCAACAGGGCGGCCCCGGCGGGCCCCGCCAATGCCGATGCCCTGGTGCTGCTGCGGGTCAATCCCCAGGGCCCGCTGCAGGTGCTCACCCTGCCGACCAACCTGGCGGTGCGGATTCCTGGCCAGGGACGCCCCCAGGGCCTCGGCAGTCTGTATCGACTCGGCGGTCCCGCCCTGGTTGCCGATGCCGTGGGCGGCCTGGTGGGGTTGGCTGCCGGTCAGCCAGACCGCTACCTGGTGCTCGGTCGAGCCACCCTGCGCAGCTTGGTGGATGGCCTCGGCAGCATCGCCGCGAACCCCACCCTCGCCCTGCGCTACACCGACAAAACCCAGCGTTTCAGCATTGATCTGCAGGGCGGGCTGCAACGGCTGCGGGGCAGCCAGGTGGAGCAGTTGGTGCGCTATCGCGATCCGAACCGGGCGGAGCAAAGCCGGATCGACAACCACCAGTTGGTGTTGCGCAGTTTGCTGCGGGAAATGGCCCTGCCGGAGCAACTGGGTCGGCTGTCCAGCCTGGTTGGACACCTCAACAAAGGAGGCGTTGCCACCAACCTCACCCAGGCGGAAACCCTCAGCCTGCTGGCGGCTGGCCTCAGCCAGCCTGAAACGGTGCAGTTCACCAGCGTGCCCCTGGCCCCTGCCGTTGCAGCCGCCCCAGGCCGGTTGCCCCTGCGTGAGATCGCCAGCGACGCAGCCGAACCCCTCTGGCCAGCGCCGGCTGGGGGGCTCAGCCCGTAGCCAGCTGGCGCCAGGCCAGCTCCACGGCCAGGGCCAGCTGGTTGGGATCGTCGAGAGCTCCCAGCCAGGGCAGGCGGTCTGCCCGGCGAGCGGCGGGGTCCCAGGGGCCATCGCACTGCACGAGTCCGAGCAAGGGCACCTGCCACTGGCGCAGCAGGGCGGTCATGGCCGCAGGCAGGCCGCTCTGGAGCTGGTCCCCTGCCAGCAGCAGCAGTGCGGGCTGGCGCCAGGCCCCGAGAACCTCGGCCCAGTGGCCCGATCCCCCCGCCAGGGGCAGGCCCGGATCGATCGGCAGGGGCACCAGGCCGGGGCCCTGGTCCCTCCGCTCGGCTAAGGCCAACGGGGGCGCATCGGGGCTGAGGGGCTCCCGCCAGACCAGGCCGAGGGCGGCGGCTAGCCGCGGTGCGGCCTGGTACTGCAGGGTTTGCACCGCGTCGGCAGCCCCAGCCGCCACGACCACCAAGGGCTGCCCCAGCCCAGGCACAGAAACCGTCATGGATGTTTGCATTCACCGGCGAGTCTGGCTTCTACCATCGGGATCCAGCCGATGCGTCCGCGCTCGCCGTGACCAGTTTCCTGACCGCTGATCGCGTTGCGTCCCAGGGCAGTTCGACCGAGCTGTCGCATGACACCCGGCGGTTGCGGCTGTTCAGCGGCAATGCCAACCAGGCCCTGGCCCGGGAAATCGCTGCTTACCTGGGCGTTGCCGATGGCCCCCGGGTGATCAAGCGCTTTGCCGACGGCGAGTTCTACATCCAGATTCAGGAATCGATCCGCGGCTGCGACGTGTTTCTGATCCAGCCCACCTGCGCCCCGGTGAACGATCACCTGATGGAGCTGCTGATCATGGTGGATGCCTGCAAACGGGCCTCGGCCCGCCAGATCACCGCCGTGATTCCCTACTACGGCTACGCCCGCGCCGACCGCAAGACCGCCGGGCGGGAGTCGATCACCGCCAAGCTGGTGGCCAACCTGCTCGCCAAATCCGGGGTTGATCGGGTGTTGGCCATGGACCTCCACTCCGCCCAGATCCAGGGCTACTTCGACATCCCCTGTGATCACATCTACGGCTCGCCAGTGCTGGTGGACTACCTGCGCAGCCGCCAGCTCAGCGATGTGGTGGTGGTGTCTCCGGATGTGGGCGGCGTGGCGCGGGCGCGGGCCTTCGCCAAGCAGATGAACGATGCCCCCCTGGCGATCATTGACAAGCGCCGCTCCGGCCACAACGTGGCCCAAAGCCTCACCGTGATCGGCGAGGTGGCTGGCAAGACGGCGATCCTGATCGACGACATGATCGACACCGGTGGCACGATCTGCGCCGGGGCGCGGTTGCTGCGTCAGCGGGGCGCCACCCGCGTGCTCGCCTGCGCCACCCATGCGGTGTTCTCGCCGCCGGCGATCGAGCGGCTATCCGAGCCGGGCTTGTTTGAGGAGGTGATCGTCACCAACAGCATCCCCCCCAGTGAGGGTTGCCGCTTCCCCCAGCTGCAGGTGCTCTCGGTGGCCAACATGCTCGGTGAGGCCATCTGGCGGATCCATGACGAGAGCTCGGTGAGCTCGATGTTCCGCTGACATCGCCAGCGTTGAAAGCCACACCCTTGCGGCGCTGCGCCCGGCTCAAGGCTGTCTTGCCCGCTTTGGTCAGCGTGCTGGTCACCCTGCCCTGGGCCCTGGCGGCAGCGGCCGGGCCCCTTGCATCCGGGCAAAACCAAGCCCTGCCCCGCCGCATCGGCGTGTGGCTCACCAACAGCCCCAGCCCGCTCTACTACGACCCTGTCCGCATTGACCGGGCGGTGAAGGAGCTGGCCGACGCGGGCTTCAACACCCTCTATCCCAACGTGTGGAGTCGGGGAGCCACGTTCCACAGCTCCCGCCATGCGCCGATGGAGCCGGCCCTGGCCAAGGCCAACGCCAACCTCGATCCGATCTGCCGCTTCACCCAGGCTGCCCACCGGCGTGGGCTGCAGGTGATCCCCTGGTTTGAATACGGCCTGATGGAGCCGGCCGATGCCGCGGTGGTGGCCCGGCATCCCGAGTGGGTGCTGCAACGCCGCGATGGCAGCAGCGAGATGGTTTTGCATGGCAAGCCGATGGTGTGGCTCAACCCCGCCCACCCCGGGGTGAAGGCCCGCTTCCTCGGCCTGATCGGCGAGATCGTGCAGCGCTGCAAGGTTGATGGCATCCAGCTTGATGACCACTTCGCCTGGCCGGTGGAGCTGGGCTACGACCCGTTCAGCCGCGCCCGCTACCTGGCGGACACGGGCCGCGAGCCGCCCGACGACCACACCGATCGGGCCTGGATGCGCTGGCGCCGCCAGCAGCTCACCGGCCTGCTGCGGGAGCTGCGCCGGCAACTCAAGCCCTCAGGCACCGTGATCAGCCTGTCGCCCGGCCCTTTTCGCTTCGCGTACAACCACTGGCTGCAGGATTGGGAGCTCTGGGCCCTGGGGGAACTGATCGATGATCTGGTGGTGCAGAACTACGCCTATTCGCTGAAAGGCTTCGAGAAGGACCTCAGCCAACCGGCCCTGGTCAAGGCGCGCAGTTGGGGCATGCCCGTGGAGATCGGCATCCTGGCCGGCTTCGGCGGCCGCACGCCCGACATGGCCACCCTGACCAAGAAGGCCCAGCTGGCCACCAGCCGGGGCCATGGGGTGATTTATTTCTACTGGGAGGGCCTCTGGGGCATGCATGCGGGAGCGGAAGGTGCGGCCTACCGCCAGGCCAGCTTTCGCCAGCTGCACCAAAGCCTCAACCGCCGGCCTTAGCCCCCGTGGAACGGATTCAGCAGCCGTACTCCGCAGCCAGCAAAATCTCCGGTGTTGCGGGTCACGACCGTGAGGTCATGCAACAGGGCGATGGCGGCGATCTGCTTATCGATGGCGTGATGGGGATCGGGCACCCGCAGGCGCCCCCACAACTGGGCCACCTCGCCGTCGAACACCAGCACCCGCTCGCCGTAATCCTGCAGCACCTGCACCAACCAGCTCTCCAACACGTCGGCTTGCTGGCAATCACCACGATGGCGAATGAGGTCCACGCCGCGGCGGAGCTCGCCGATGGTGATCGGCGACAGGAACAGTGCGGTGTCGTTGGCTGCCACCTCGGCCCAGAAGGCCATGACTCCGGGATCGGCTCGGCGACCCTTGCGGGCCTCACTGATCACATTGGTGTCAACCAAAAACATCGTCGGCAACAACTGGGTCGATCGGCCGCTGAAAATCGGTGTCGCGGCCCACATCCGGCATGGCAGCCAGCAGTTCGACCAAGCTGCGCCGCGGCGGGCTCAGCAGGGCGGCTGCCAGGAGAGCTCGATGCTCGGCCTCGGCACTGCGCCCATGGGCTCCGGCCCGCTTCTTGAGAGCCTGAACGAGCACCTCATCCACCCCACGCACCAGCAGATCAGCCATCGCCAAAAGCCACGGTTGATAGCAATGCTATCGGCAGCGGAGGGGTTGGGGAGGTGCCTGGGATCACCCCGCCCCCAGGCACTGGCCCACCACCTCGCCGGTGTTGGCTGAGAGGGGGGCGGCGGCCAGCTGCGCGAGGGCAGCATGCATGGCGGCTGAGCGGGCTGGGCCGTAGCTCTGCCAGCGGCTGAACACCTTGGCCAGCCGCGACGC
Organism: Cyanobium sp.; assembly: GCA_965662115.1. GTDB lineage: Bacteria > Cyanobacteriota > Cyanobacteriia > PCC-6307 > Cyanobiaceae > Cyanobium_A. The sequence goes on along the minus strand of CBFIGH010000050.1, from coordinate 63 downwards.
CGTGATCGGGTTGCGCTGGTCGAGTTCGGCGATCCGCTCCGCCATGAAGCGGTAGCCGCTGCC
>CBFIGH010000049.1:0-25838 GCA_965662115.1 Cyanobium sp. | reverse complement strand
AACTTTTTAGTTGTCCAGGTGCTTCCGCTTCCTCCCCCTCGCGGGAGCTCTCGGCGGAACGTTGCCTCTCGGCAACTCAGAAAACCTACAACATCGGCCGCTCTCGCTTCCTTCGCTCTAGGTCTGCTTGCCGGGGGACTTCCCCCTTGCGCGCAGTTCCCAACCATACCACCGCAATGCGCCCTATGGCAAGAAACGGTGTCCTGTGCGACAGCGGGTCCTGACCATCACCGCCCAGATCCCCAAAAAAAAGCTGCAGCCGAAGCTGCAGCAGAGAATCCAGGCTTCCTAAGCCCCTGATCTGGCTGGACGAGGGCGCGTCGAGCTCAGAACAGGCCCAGGGTGAGCGACTTGTCGATGGGCAGAGCAGCGCCAATGCCAAGGTAGATGGCAAAGGCGGTGCCGAAGAGGAACACACCCATCGCCACAGGGCGGCGGAAGGGGTTCTGGAACTTGTTGAAGCTCTCAATGAACGGCACCAACATCAGACCAAGGGGAATCATCGTCTGAAGGGCGATACCGAGGAGCTTGTTGGGCACCACACGCAGGATCTGGAACACCGGGTAGAGGTACCACTCGGGCAAAATTTCAAGCGGGGTGGCGAAGGGGTCGGCCTTATCACCCAGCATGGCCGGGTCGAGTACGGCCAAACCCACCAAGCAGCCGATGGTCCCGAGGATCACCACCGGGAACATGTAGAGGAGATCGTTGGGCCAGGCCGGCTCACCGTAATAGTTGTGCCCCATGCCCTTGGCCAATTTGGCTCTCAGGCTGGGGTCGGTGAGATCTGGCTTCTTAAGGATGTGCATGGCTGGGTGCCCCGAGCAGGGATCGCTAGTGGATGGTGTGGAGCCTAAAAGGACATTGATCAGGCCATAGGCCCAATAGACAGGACGTCACAAGGGACCAGAAATTCCCTGTTTGCGGATCATCAGGAAGTGCATCAGCATGAAGACCGCCAGCAGCCAGGGCATCACGAAGGTGTGAAGGCTGTAGAAGCGGGTCAGGGTGGATTGGCCCACACTCTCGCCACCTCGAAGCAGCTCGACCATGAAATCGCCCACCACGGGGACTGCAGCTGGAACACCTGAAACGATCTTGACTGCCCAATAACCGAGCTGGTCCCACGGGAGGGAATAGCCGGTGACCCCGAACGAAACGGTGATCACAGCCATGGTGACGCCGGTGACCCAGGTGAGCTCACGGGGGCGCTTGAAACCTCCAGTGAGGTAGACGCGGAACACGTGCAGGATCAACATCAGCACCATCATCGATGCACTCCAACGGTGCACGGATCGGATCAACCAGCCGAAGCTGACATCGGTCATCAAGTACTGAACCGAGGCGTAGGCCTCAGCAACCGTCGGCTTGTAATAAAAAGTCATCGCAAACCCAGTGGCAAACTGGATCAGGAAGCAAACCAGGGTGATGCCGCCCAGGCAATAAAAGATGTTGACGTGGGGCGGGACATACTTGGCCGAGATGTCGTCGGCAATGGCCTGGATTTCGAGGCGCTCCTCGAACCAGTTGTAGACCGGGTTAGCAGCCTGTCCGGAATTTCCAGCAGGAGTGTTCGCCATGCAGCTGGTGGGGTAGTTGCGAGAGTCTACCGATGACCAAGAGCAGCTCGTGAGTGCCAAGCACCCCAGGCCCAGGCCTTCTCAACCGTTTGCAACAGGGCTGACCATGGCCAGGCGCCCACTGCGGATTCTGCTGCTGGCAGCCCTGCTGGCTTTCAGTCTGTTGGCCGGCCCCGCCAGCGGGACCCTGGCCCTCAGTGACACCCAACAGCTGGTGGTGGAGGCCTGGCGGCTGGTGAACCAGAGCTACGTGGATCCTGAACGCTTTGAGCAGGTGCACTGGAAGCGGCTGCGCCAGAAGGCCCTCGAACAGCCCATCGCCAGCTCAAGCGAGGCCTACAACGCGATCGAAGGGATGCTCACACCCCTGGGCGATCCCTACACCCGCCTGCTGCGGCCGGATGATTACGCCACCCTGCGCTCCAACACCCAAGGCACCGTGACCGGAGTTGGGCTCCAGCTAGGCCTGCGCAGCGCGGACCAACGGATCGTTGTGATTGCCCCGCTGGATGGCTCCCCCGCCTCGGAAGCCCAGATCCCCAGCGGCGCCGAAGTGGTGCAAGTGAATGGCCAGCCCAGCGCGGCACTCGGACTGGAGCAAACCGCCGCGGCCCTGCGCGGCCCCGCCGGCAGCAAGGTGCTCGTGCAACTGGCTGTGCAGGGAAGGCCCCGGGAGGTGGAGCTGGAGCGTCGCCAGGTGGAACTGCGACCGGTGCGCAGCAAGCGACTGCGGGTGGGCGATCACACCCTGGGCTACCTGCGGATCACCCAATTTTCCGAGCCGGTGCCCCAGGACATTCAAGAAGCCCTCTCAGATCTCAACGGCAAGGACATCGAAGGCCTGATCCTCGATCTACGCAACAATTCCGGCGGCCTGGTGAGTGCGGGCCTGGCTGTGGCGAACGACCTGCTCAATGGGGCGCCGATCGTGGAAACCCAGGCTCGCGATGGCCTGAGCTCCCCCACCCAGGCAGGCCCGGGCCAGCTTTTTGACGGACCCATCCTCACCCTGGTGAATGGCGGCACGGCCAGCGCCAGCGAAATCCTGGCGGGTGCCCTGCAGGACAACGGCCGCAGCGAGCTGGTGGGTGCACGCACCTTCGGGAAAGGGCTGATCCAGTCCCTGATCCCCCTGGGCGATACCAGTGGCTTGGCCGTGACCGTGGCCCGATACCTCACACCAAGCGGCCGGGACATCCAGAACCAGGGCATTGAACCCGATGTGCTGCTGCCCCTGCCCGAACCCCTCGATCCCGGGGGCGAAGCTGACAGTTGGCTGGAGCAGACGGGCCGATTGCTGGCGGGCCAGTTGGACGGGGCCCTCTGACGATGGCAGAGCGCACGTATCACGACCCATTGCATGGGGCGATCCGCCTCGATGGCGCCGATCCGGCCGAAGCTCTGATCATCGACCTGATCGACACGGCCCCCTTCCAACGCCTGCGCCGGGTGCGTCAGCTCGGGCCAGCCTTTCTGACGTTCCATGGGGCCGAATCGAGCCGCTTCACCCATTCCCTGGGCGTGCTGCATCTGGCCCGGCTGGCCCTCGGCCAATTGGAGCGCCGCAATCCCTCCCTGGCGGAGCACCGGGCCGTGCTCTATGCCGCAGCCCTGCTCCATGACGTGGGCCATGGGCCCCTGAGCCACTCCGGTGAGGAGATGTACGGGTTGCAGCACGAGGCCTGGTCGGGGCGGCTGATCCGGGAACACCCGTCACTGCGCGACAGACTGGATGCCTATGCCCCCGGCACTGCAGCAGCCGTGGCCGGCCTGTTGGAACACGGGCAGTACCCCGATGCCGCGATCCAAGCTCTGGTGAGCAGCCAGCTCGACTGCGACCGCCTCGACTATCTGCTACGCGACAGTTACAGCACCGGGGCGGCCTACGGCAAGCTTGATCTGGAGCGGATCCTGGCGGCTCTCACCCTGGCCCCCGATGGCCAACTGGCCATCACCCCCAAGGGCTTGATGGCCGTTGAGCACTACTTGGTGGTGCGCAATCTGATGTATCGCAGCGTCTACAACCACAGGCTCAACGTGGTGTGCAACTGGCTGCTCAGCCAGGCCATCTCCACCGCTCGGAGGCTTGGCCCCCCAACGGTTTGGGCCGATCCGGTGATGGCCCGCTGGCTCTGGCACGGCGAGGGGCTCGATCTCCAGGCTTTCCTGGCCAACGACGACATCCGCACCGGGTACCACCTGATGCGCTGGATGGAGGAGGGTCCGGCGAAGCTGCAAGACCCTTGCCGCCGGTTGTTGGAGAGGCGCCTGCTCAAAGCAACCACCGTCAGCCATCTCGAACCGGGCCGACGACTGGAGCTGCTGGCGGCAGCCCGTCATTTGACCGAAGCTGCCGGACTAGACGCCGAAACAAGTTGTGGACTGGAGCAGCGCCAGAACCGCGGCTACCACCCCTACAAGGGCGGTTTGCGCCTCTGGGATGGCGAACACCTCCAGGCCCTGGAGCAGCGCTCTGCCTTGGTGCAGAGCCTCACCAGCCCCGTGGAGCTGGCCTGGCTGATCCACCCCGCTGAGGTGGCGCCTAAGTTGCGCCAAATGGTGGGCCGCTGAGCTGGGTCGCCGCCGGGGAACCCCGATGCAAGCCGAGTTGATTCCAAACCAGGCGGAACACGGTCTGCACAGATTGGTGTTGCACGCTTCAGAGGCTGGGAAGGCCGCCAACGCCGCGCCGCTGCAGGACGCCGCCGCCGTTGTGCAGTCCGCCGTGGCAAATGGGCGCCTGCTGGGCAGCGGGGCCCTGCGGGGCCCGTTGCAACTTGAGGCCGGATCCTGGCGTCTCAGCCTGGGCCAACTGGCTGATTTTCGCGACACCCTGGCGGGCCTCGAACTGGAGTTGGCCCGTTTGATCAGCAGCCATCCCCAAACCCATGTGGCTGCAGCGGCCCTGGGGATCGCGAGCCATTGGCCGCTGCAGCCGACGCCGGCCGCCCCCCCCGATCACGATGGCCCTGGCGACCCTGGCCAGGGGCTGGTGGTGCACCGAGGCACCCTGCGCTCGGGCGACCAGCTCCAAATCCAGGGAACCGTTTTGGTGCTTGGGGACGTCAATCCAGGAGCGCGGGTCTCCGCCACCGGGCACGTGCTGGTGTGGGGGCGACTGCGGGGCACGGCCCATGCCGGCTGCAGTGGCGACAGCGCAGCTCGGATCGTGGCCCTCCAGCTCCGCCCCCTCCAGCTCCGCATCGCCGAGATGGTTGCCCGAGGCCCGGATGGCGCACCACCAGCCGGACTGGCCGAAGAGGCCAAGATCGTGGAAGGGGCCATCCAGATAGACCCGGCCCAGCCAGGCTGGCCCCTCAGCGGTTGATCACCCCCAGGCCGCCCAGCAGCCCGGCCACCGCCATGAACCAAAGCGGCGAGATCCGGGTGCGCAGCATCAGCACACACACCAACACGGAAACCAGCACGCCCGTGGCATTGGTGTCAGCCGTGCGCAGGATCTTGAGGCCCACTGAAAAAAGAATTCCCAGGGTGATCGGCCCCAGCCCCCGCTCGAAAGCCTGCCGCCATGGGGAGTGCTCCAGCCGCTTCCAGCTGAGGCAGGCCACCACCATCACCAGGGTGGAGGGGAGCAGGATCGCCGCCTCGGCGCCGTAGGCGCTGAGCAGGGCCCAAAAGGGTCCTTCGCGCCAGCCTGCGCCCAAGCCAAGCAAGCCCACCAGCATCGAGCTCGGGCCCGGGGCCGCCTCAGCGAGGGCATACAGATCGGCGAACTGGGAATTGCTCAGCCAGCAGAACCGCTCAACCGCCAGATGGTGATACTCGGCCAGCAGGGTGTTGCCGCCACCCAGGGAAAACAGCGAGAGGGATGAAAACGCCCAGAGCACCTGCACCAGGGTGCCGAAATCGGAAAGCCGGGCTGGGCTGCAGCCGGTGGCTGCAGCGGCAATCAACGCGCTCATGGCTGGGCAGGTCGTCTAGGCCAATACCAGACCATGGCCAACGGACCAGCCACTAGCACCACCGGGATCAGCCGCAGGTGCAACCAGGTGAGCGCCCCAAAGACGGCCCCTGCCAGAACCAGAGCAACCCAGTCTTTGGTGTACTGGTGAAGGATCTTGAACCCCATCGACAGGGCCATCCCGGCCGCCGCGGCCACCACACCGGCCAACACCCGGTCGACGGCAGGGATGCTGTGCAACTGGAAATAGGCCAACCCCACCGCCATCAGCAGGGTGAAGGGCACCAGCAACATGCCGGCCAGGGCCACCCCAGCCCCGGCCAGGCCATGGAACTCAGCGCCGATGTAGACGGCCATGTTGATCTGGTTGGGCCCAGGGAAGAGCCGGGCCACGGTGAGGCCTGTTAAAAACTGCTCATTGGTCAGCCACCGACGCTGCTCGACCACAATCCTCTGGCTCCAGGCCGAAAGCCCGCCGCCAAAGGCCGAAAGCGCCACCTGCAACATGCCGATGAACAGCTCGGAGAGGCTGGGGCGGCGCGCCTGTTCAGATTCACTCATGCACGAAGTGGGGATCGGGTGGCAATTCACCCGCCTCATGCAGGCTGGGATCGAGCGGATCGGGAGCTTGGTACTTCTTGGCGGCATCCCAGTCGGCCTGGAAGGTGGTGCGGAGCCTGGCCACCACCTCCGGGGCATCCGATTCGATCCCGAGTTCGCGGCGGAGGTCGAAGGCACTGCGATCGATATTCATGGAGCCGGTTTGGGCGTAGCAGCCATCCACCAGCAACAGCTTGGCGTGCAACTTGAGGTGCTTCTGACGCCTCACCTTCACTCCAAAACGCTCCATCACCCGCAGCGAAGAAAAGGTGTCATAGATGTCCCAATCGGAGATGCCGTGCTTGCCACCGCAGAGCAGCCGCACCTTCACCCCCCTCTCCCGGGCCGAGATCACCCGCTCCAGGATCACCGCATCGACGAATTTGGGATGTTGAATCCAGAGGGTTTTACTGGCCATATCAATGATGCGGGCCATCTGTCCGCGGCTGTGCACACTGCTCCACACCAGACCGGCATTGAGGTTGGGATGGAAAAACGTGCGGGTCCAGTCGGCCTCAAAGCCGGCAATCACCTCTTCCACCACTGACGGGGCCTGGCTGACGATGCCGTAATCGCGGGTTTCGGTGAAGTATTTGTCGCTGAGGTTGAACGTGGAAATCAGGGCGCTGCAGCGATCCACCACCATCGATTTCTCGTGGGTCACCGGGAAGGCCTCACTGGTCCAAGCCACTGCGATGCCCCACTCCCCCAGCCGGGCAAAGGCCTCGTCGTTCCAGCGGTCCCCACCGGAGGTGTGGGGATTGAGCATCACCCGCACCTGCACGCCGCGCTGATGGGCCCGCAGCAGGGCCTGCTCGATCGCCTCCGATTGCAACTTGAACTGCTTGAGCAGCAAAGACTCACGGGCGCCATCGATCAGGGCCACCACAGCCCCTGCCCCGTCATCGGGCATCACCAAGAGCTGCTGGTGGCGATGCTGGTGGGGACTGGCTTCTTTCAGCTCTGTCATCCCTGCTGTCGAAGGGGTTTGACCCGTTGTAATCCCACTGGCTGGGCGGGCGCTGCCAGCGGCAAGACAACCGGGACGGTTCTTAGGCCTTAACCTGCCCCCACTCCAGCCTTTGTCGTGGCCGCTGCGTCTACCCGCTACATCCTGATCTGCTCCGGAAAGGGGGGTGTGGGCAAAACCACCCTCACCGCCAATCTGGGCATTGCCCTGGCCAAGCTGGGAGCCCGCACCGCCGTGCTCGATGCCGACTTCGGCCTGCGCAACCTAGACCTGCTGCTGGGACTGGAAAATCGCATCATTTACACCGCCCAGGAGGTGCTCTCGGAGAGCTGCAGGCTGGAGCAGGCCCTGGTGAAGCACAAGCAGGAACCCAACCTGGCCCTGCTGCCCGCTGGCAATCCGCGCATGCTCGAGTGGCTCCAGCCCGACGACATGAAGAAAATCGCTGCCATGCTCGGCGATCACTTTGATTACGTGTTGATCGACGCCCCAGCCGGCATCGAAGGGGGCTTCAAGAACGCCATGGCGGCGGCCCGCGAAGCGATCGTGGTCACGACCCCGGAGGTTTCAGCCGTGCGCGATGCCGACCGGGTGATTGGCCTGCTCAACAGCGAAGGGGTGAAACCCATTCAACTGGTGCTCAACCGGGTTCGGCCCAAGATGATGGCAAATCAGGAGATGTTGGCGGTCAGCGATGTCACCGACATCCTGGCCCTGCCCCTGCTCGGTCTGGTGTTGGAAGACGAGCAGGTGATCGTCAGCACCAACCGGGGGGAGCCCCTGACCCTTAACGGCAACAGCTCACCAGCCGGGCGGGCCTACACGAATGTGGCCCGCCGCCTGCAGGGTGAAGACGTGCCGCTGATCGATCCCAGCAAGGAGCGCCAGGGCATCCGCGCCAAGATCGGCCGCCTGATGCAAACCAAGATTTTTTAACTCCGATGACCCTGCGCGATGTGATCAACAAACTGCTCGGCCTGCAACCTGCCAGCGCCAACACGGCCAAGCAGCGGTTGCAGTTGGTGCTCGCTCACGACCGCAGCGACCTCAACCCCGAGCTCCTGCAGCAGATGCGGCGCGAGATCCTGGAGGTGGTAAGCCGCTACGTCGAAATCGACATGGAAGAAGGCGACGTGACCCTGGAAACGGAAGACCGGGTGACGGCCCTGGTGGCCAATCTGCCGATCCGGAGGGCCAAGGTGCCCTTCCCCCCCGGCGAACCCACCCTGGAGGCCAAGCTCAGCTCCTGAACCTGGCAACCCTCCCAGCCTGGAGCCAGCGAAGCATGCGAACAATCCAGGCGTGGGAAACCTGAAGCAGTTGCGTCTGGGCTGCCATGGGCTCCACTCCCTCCCCGGGATTTCCAGTTGATCCGAGCCTCACCCCTGCCGAAAGGCGGGTGCTGCAGGAACTGGAGCGGGGCCGCAGCAACAAGGCCATCGCCGCTGCCCTGATTGTCAGTCCCCGCACGGTGGAGAGTCACATGTCGAATCTGCTGGCCAAAACCGGCTGCCAAAGCCGCACCCAACTGCTGCTCTGGGCGATCAGCGGAGGATAAACTCACCTCCATGGATGGCATGGATTCCCCGCCTCCTCTGCCGGCTTAGCTCAGTGGTAGAGCAGCGCTTTTGTAAAGCGAAGGCCATCGGTTCAAATCCGTTAGCCGGCTTCTCGTCAGGTGAGCAGCAGGAGTGCAAGCAGCAGGCTGCAGGTTGGCGCCAAAGGGCTAAGGGTGATCAATCGGTGGTGCCGAGTTGATGCCCGATTGATTCAACAGGGCCCGCACCTGATGCTCATTCCAGCCCTCCCCGCGCCAGCGCTCGCCGAGGGAAGCGGCGAGCGCACTCACCAGCAGCAGCACCGGGAGTAGGGCTGGATCGCCTTGAAGGGTGAACACAAAGGCAGCACAGAAGAGTGGGCTGCCATGGGCGCTGGCAAACAGGGCCGTTGCCCCAACCGCCGCCAGCTGGGCCAGTTGGTCTGGACCCAGCCCTGCAGTGCCTTTCAACAGGCTGGTGAGCAGGGCGCCCAGGGTCATGGTGTCGTGCATCAGACCGCCAGGCGCCCCCGCCGCCAAGCTGAGCACGGTGGCCGGCAGCCGCCATATCAGGGCGAAGGGTGTTCCAGCATCGCTGCCGGCTAGGGCGGCAGCCAGCGAAAGCGAACCGTCGTTGAGGCTGAGCCCACCGCTGACAAGCGCCAGCAAACAGAGCAGGCCCGCCAGCACGAGGGCTCCCGCCAGCCGCTGGCGCGCCATCAAGCGCTTCACCCAGGTAGCGGTGGGGGCCAACATCCGTATCAACAGGGCTCCGACTGCGGCCCCCACCAGCGTGACCACACCAATCCAGCCCCACAGGCCAGGCAACAGAGGACCAAGCTCCAGCCCCAGCAGGCGCGCCGGCTGACCCATGGCCGTAGCCACCAGGCTGCCGCTGCCGGCCAGCAGCAGCGCCGGCAAAACCAGGGGCAGACCACTGCGTTGGCCTAGCTCCTCCAATCCGTAGGTCACGGCCAGCAGCGGTGAGCGAAATGCCGCCCCCAGGCCTGCAGCTCCACCAATCACCGCCACCAGACTGGGAGGGATCCCGGCCAGGGGACGACAGCCTGGCCAGCGCCGGCGTATCGCCAGCAACACACTGGCCCCAAGCGCCACGGAGGGCGACTCCACCCCCACCGCCAAGCCACCCAGATGGGTGAGCACCATCAGGGGCAGCCGACGCAGCTGGGTGGCCAGGCTGAGCTGCTGCAACCAGAGCGCTTCGGCCTCTACCGGGACGGGTGGGCGGGCACGGTCAAGGGCCAGCACGGGGGCAATGCCGCCACCACGCCCTGAAGCGAGAGGTCCCCAAGCCAACCAGATCAGCAGGGCGCTAGCCCCAAACACGAGCAGAGCACCCGGCACAGAGGATGGCTGGAGCGGGGACCAGTGCAGTCGCTGCAGGTGAAATCCCAGTTCCGATAGGGCCTGATAAGGCCACTGCAGCAGGCCCCACAGCAGGCCCAGCAGGAGCCAAATCAGCAGAGCCAGCCAATCCACCAGGCGCCAAGACACAGGGATTCAGTGTGGCCTGGACCCCGGCAACACAGCAAACCGCTGCGCGTTGTTGCCCCTTGGAGGAGCCAACCCAGTGGGCGCTCCGAACATGGCAAGACACGCCCGCGATTACCCAAAAAAGCGAGAAGCTCCCCATGGGGCCCCGGCTGGAGAAACCTGTGACCGATGCCGCCAGGCCTGGAGCGCCTGCCTGCCGCCCTCAGCGAGCCGCCGGTCGTCCCGCCAGCAGCCAAATCGCCAAAGCCAGCAGCGTCCAAGGCAAAACCCTGAGCTCCATCAAACCCGGCAGCACCTGCAGAAAAGGCTCCATCAGCCAATGGAAAGCAGCCACCGCCAAAAGCACCACCAGGGCAAGGGCTGCCATGCGATCGCTTCAATCCCTGGGGGCAGTAGAGCACCAGCCCGCACCACCGGCCAGCCCAGGCTGGCGGCCATCAAAATCAGCGGCTGCTCAGCTGGGCGGTGCTTGATCACCCAGAATTGGTGCGCCTGGCCGAAACAAAGCGCCAGTGGCCCTCCAGATCAGCATGGGCCCGCACCTGCCCTAACCCAGCCGAGGTGAGCAGATCGATCACCGCGGCACTTTGGTCGTGATGGTGCTCCAGCAGCAGCAGCCCGCCAGGGGCTAGGGCAGCCTTGGCGCCCTGGGCCAACGGTCGCAGGGCGTCCAGACCATCGGCACCGCCATCGAGGGCAAGGGGCGGCTCATGCTCCCGCACTCCAGGATCCAGCGCCGCCCAAACCGCCGTGGGGATGTAGGGCGGATTGCTCACCACCAGCTCCAGCTGACCCCACAGGGGCAGCAGGGGGCGCCACCAACTGCCCTCCAGCAACCGCACCCGATCAGCAACACCGGCCCGCTGGAGATTGAGGCTCGCCTGGCGCAGAGCCTCGGCGCTGGCGTCGACACCCCAACCACCACTGGTGGGCCAAGCCAGGGCCAGGGCTACGGCCAGGCAGCCCGATCCGGTGCCCAGGTCGGCCCAGGGACCTGGGCAGGCTGGGGCCAGCTCCATAGCCAGCTCCACCAGCAGCTCCGTTTCCTGACGGGGAATCAGCACCCCAGGGGCGACCAGGAGTTCCAGGTCGCGCCAGGGGCAGCGGCCCACCAGGTATTGCAAGGGTGCGGCGGTGTGGAGATGGCGGCTCCAGAGCCCGGCGAGGTGGCTGGGATCTGCCGTGAGCCGCACCGCGTGATCGGGGTGCAGACGCAGCTGCTGTTGGTCGCGCCAGCAGAGCCCGCCGGCGAACTCCACCAGCCAGTCAAAGTCGGCTGGATTGCCTCCCAGGGCCAGTTGGTGGCTGCGCCAGGCCAACCACTGATGGCCAGTGAGCTCCGTTGCCATTGGGCTTGATGCACCCATGCATTCAGGCTAGTTCGGCCGCCAACACAGGCCGGGCTCCGCCCTCACCAGCCCCCCCAATTCGAGGGCCAATAGCCGGGGGGCCAGCTGGGCAGCGGGTTGGTCCAAGGCCAGGCACAGCTGCTCGAGGGAGGCACCATGGCCGAGGGCAGCCAACAGGGCCGAATCCTGCCCAGGCAAAGCCGCCAACCCCGGCGACGTCGAAACCCGGGGCGTAAGCGGGCCAGCACCAAGCTGGCGAATCAGATCGTCTGGATCAAGGAGCACCGTGGCATCTTGGGCCAGTAGGCGGTTGCTACCGGCAGCCGAAGCCTTGCCGGTGTCGGCTGGCACCACCCAGAGGGGGAGCGCCTGTTTCATCGCAAGGGCAGCGGAGTGAAGGGCGCCACTTTTCAAGGGACACTCCACCACCACCACGGCAGCGGCGAGCCCAACCTGCAACCTGTTGCGAGCCGCAAAGTGACCGGCCTGCACCGCGGTGCCCGCTGGCAACTCACTCACCAACAGCCCCCGAGCCGCCACCTCCGCCTGCAGTTGCTTGTGGTGCCTTGGGTACACCCGCTCCAGGGGAGTGCCCAAAACCGCCACCGGCCGGCCGCCATGGGCCAGACAGCCCCGGTGCACCGCCCCGTCAATCCCCTCCGCCAGACCACTCACCACGGGCCAGCCGGCCCGGGCCAGGGCAGCCCCAATCGCCTCTGCCATAGCCAACCCATGCCTGGAGGGGCGGCGGGTGCCCACCACCGCAATCGCTCGGCGCCTGCGCAACTGGGGCCACAGCCAACCTTGACCACTCCAATGGAGCCGCAAAGGCGGGCGCTCCAGCTCCAGAAGCTTGTGGGGAAATGCAGGATCGGCGGGCAGAAGCACCCGTTTACCGCCCTGGAGTTGTTGACACAGCGCCGGCAGGGGGTTGGGCCCCCAATGGGCGCGGTACCGCTCCAACTCCTGGCAGCCGAGGGAACCCAACCCCGCCAGACCGATAAAGGCCTCGACGGGCGAGGCCCATGCCGCCGCCCAACCACAAAATCTCTCCCGAATGGCCACCAAACGGCTGGGGCCCACACCCGGGCATCCCGACCAAAGCAACCACCAGAGCCTCTGCTCCAGCCGCCAGCCGCCAGCATCAACATCCCGCAGCAAGGGCAGCCTGGCAGCTGACGATGTTGGCCGAGAAAATGCCATAGCCCATGCCATCCCATTTCAGTACAAGCGTACTGATCCTAGGGCGATCCGGCCACCAGATTGGCCACCACGGCCTCTAGATCGGCTGGCAACCTGCGCAGCAGCCGATGGCGCCCCGCCTCCACCGCAACATCCACCAACACCAGTTCAACCCTGGCCTCGGCCGCCACAACCCCATCCGCAGCTAAAAACAAGCTGCGCCAGGGAATTTTGACGCCACACCGGGGCCTGACTTCGCTCCAGATCCGGACGGCATCGCCATGCAACAGGGCACGTCGATACTCGATCGCCAAGCTGACCACCGGCAGCTCCAAGCCTCTCGCCGAAAGATCGCTGTAGGCAAGGCCCGCCCGCGCCAGGGCTTCGACCCTGGCTTCCTCCAGCCAGGCCACATAGGCGCCATGCCACATGACTCCGGCATGGTCCGTGTGCTGGGGCAGCACCCGACGTTCCAAAATCCAGCCCCCATCCGTAGGCTGCCAAAGCCACCGCTTCATGATGTCACTCCCGTGTTTCGCAACGTTCTGATCGCCGATTCCGGCAAAGGCCATGTCGAGGAGATGGTGCGCATGCTGCGCGATATCCCCACCGTGCGCCAGGCCCGTTTCAACCTGTTGCATGTGGTGCCCGAGCAGGTTGGCGCAAGCTTCACCGAGCACTCCCAGGAAGCGGCCGCCATCGCCGCTGAGGCGGTGCTGCGCCTGGGCCTCAACCCCGGGGAGGTCAACACGATCATCCGCCAGGGCGACACCAAGCAAACGGTGCTGAAGGTGGCCGATGAACTCAACAGCGATCTCATCGTCATGGGCTCCCGTGGCATGAACCGCCTGCAGGCCATCCTCAGCAACAGCGCCAGCCAGTACGTCTTCCAGCTCTCAACCAGGCCGATGCTGCTGGTGCGCGACGACCTCTACATCCGCCACATCAACCGGGTGATGGTCCCGATCGACGGCACCGGCGTCGGCGATAACGCTTTAAAACTGGCCTGCGAGCTGGTGCGTGATATCCCCGGGGGCAGCCTCACCGGCGTGCATGTGAGCCGCCAGGAGATCGCCCCATCCCGGGGCGGCAAATCGCCGGCCGACGAGGTTCTGGCCAAGGCGGCCCAGCGGGCCCGCGGTTTTGGCGTCGAGCTCAGCACGGTTCAGCGCAGTGGCGACGTGGGCCGGACGGTCTGTGCTGCCGCCGAAGAGCTCAAGGCCGACCTGTTGGTGATCGCCTCCCAGGACCGGCGCCCGGTGGTGGCACGGGGGTTGGTGGACATCGACCGGCTGCTGGGCAGCTCGGTCAGTGATTTCATCCGGGTGCATGCCCCGGCACCCGTGCTGCTGGTGCGCGAGCCGGAAAGCAGGCGCTAACCGCCCTGACGGCTATTGGTTTGGATGTACAGGATGATCAGAAAGATCGCGGGAACCATCACGAACAGCAAGCTGGCAACAAAGCCGAGATCGTTGGTTTCCATAGTGAAGGGGGAAGTGCTGGGAGGGTATCACCGCCAAATGGGCGCTTTCAGGGGGCTTCATCGCTCGTTGCGGTTGGCTGGTTCGGGCCGGTCTCCTCGACGTCAGTCTCCTCAAGCTCTGGCTCGGGGAGAACGGGCCAGGCCGTGGGACCGGGCGGCAGGGCCTGGGCCCTGGCTGCGGCCAGCAGGGCCTCCTGATCGGGCAGCCCTACCTGGGGCCGGGTCAGCACCAACACCGATTCCTGCACCATGGCCTGACAGGCCAGCCGCCAGGTTTGGGGGCGGCGGCGCAGCTTTTGGTCCTCCACGCCGGTGCGGGCACTGAGCGCCTGGCTAGCACCCCCTTCCGGAATGGCCACAAAACAGGTGATGCACTGGCCGCAGCCCCCGCAATTGCCCAGGGTTCCCTTCAGTCCGTAGAGCTGAATGCCTTCGCGCAAAGCCACCTCGCGCAGGTTCTCGCCGGGGTAGCACTCCACATCCCTGCCCTCGCGTACAAACCGGATCACAGGCATGGGGTTCCTCCCTGGTGAGGCCCCCATTGTGAGTCAAGCCGTTGCGGTCCGTTACCTCAGCCGCATAGCGGCCTGGGCTCCCCTTACGATCGCCAAACCTCCCCAGAATTACCCCCATGGGATTGCCCTGGTATCGGGTGCACACGGTCGTGATCAACGACCCGGGCCGTCTGCTCGCCGTGCACCTCATGCACACTGCCCTGGTTGCCGGCTGGGCCGGTTCCATGGCCCTTTACGAACTGGCCATCTTCGATCCGTCCGACGCGGTCCTCAACCCCATGTGGCGCCAGGGCATGTTCGTCATGCCCTTCATGGCTCGCCTGGGGGTCACGGGAAGCTGGGGTGGCTGGAGCATCACCGGTGAGACCGGAGTCGACCCCGGCTTCTGGAGTTTTGAAGGTGTGGCTGCGGCCCACATTATTTTTAGCGGCCTGCTCTTCCTGGCCGCGATCTGGCACTGGACCTATTGGGATCTGGAGATCTGGCAGGACCCTCGCACTGGCGAACCCGCCCTGGATCTACCCAAGATCTTCGGGATCCACCTCCTGCTTGCCGGCCTCGGTTGCTTCGGTTTTGGCGCTTTCCACCTCACCGGGGTCTTCGGTCCAGGCATGTGGGTGAGTGATCCCTATGGAATTACCGGCCATCTGGAGGCCGTGCAACCCTCCTGGGGCCCGGAGGGCTTCAACCCCTTCAACCCTGGGGGCATCGTCGCCCACCACATCGCAGCGGGGATCGTCGGCATCATCGCCGGCATCTTCCACATCACCACCCGTCCACCCGAGCGCCTCTACAAAGCTCTGCGCATGGGCAATATCGAGACCGTTCTGGCCTCGGCAATCGCAGCGGTATTTTTTGCGGCCTTCATCGTCGCCGGCACCATGTGGTACGGGGCCGCGGCCACACCGGTCGAGCTGTTCGGCCCAACCCGTTACCAGTGGGACCAGGGCTATTTCAAGGCTGAGATCAATCGTCGCGTCACCACAGCCCTTGACAACGGCGCCACCAAGGAGCAGGCCTATGCCTCGATCCCCGAGAAGCTCGCCTTCTATGACTACGTCGGCAACAGCCCTGCCAAAGGTGGCTTGTTCAGGGTTGGGCCGATGGTGAATGGTGATGGTCTGCCCACCGGCTGGCTGGGCCACATCAGCTTCACCGATAAAGATGGCCGCGATCTCGAAGTGCGCCGCCTGCCCAACTTCTTCGAGAACTTCCCCGTGATTCTTCAGGATCAGCAGGGAGTGGTTCGTGCCGACATCCCCTTCCGCCGGGCCGAAGCCAAATACTCCTTCGAACAGACGGGCGTGACCGCCACGGTCTATGGGGGCGCCCTCAACGGCCAAACCTTCAAAGATCCAGCCGATGTCAAGCGGCTGGCCCGCAAGGCCCAGCTTGGTGAAGCGTTCGAATTCGATCGGGAGACCTACCACTCCGATGGTGTGTTCCGCAGCTCGCCCCGCGGCTGGTTCACCTTCGGCCACGCCACCTTCGCGTTGCTGTTCTTCTTTGGCCACATCTGGCACGGGGCACGAACCCTCTACCGCGATGTGTTCGCCGGTATCGATCCGGATCTGGGTGAGCAGGTGGAATTCGGTCTGTTCCAGAAACTGGGCGACCGCTCCACCCGCCGACTGCCAGAGGGCTACGTGCCCCCAGCTGGCTCACCCCTCAGCTGACCGCCAGACCCCTCGAGGACATCCATGGAAAGCTTCGCGTACATCCTGATCCTGGCGCTGGCCATCTCAACCCTTTTCTTCGCCATCGCTTTCCGCGATCCTCCGAAGATCGGCAAATAACAGATCCCAGCCGTTCACTCCAGGCCCCTGCTTCAACAGGGGCCTTTTTGATGGCAAATCGCCGGGCAATCCAGCCCTTTCCAAATGAAAGTGTGGTGTCTAAGCTTGAGAACCTCGCCCGGATGTACGGGGATGCAATGCCCCTCTTGCCAACACACCGACAGCCGGGTGCTCGAGTCTCGGGCCGCCGACGGCGGGCGCAGCGTACGGCGACGGCGCGAATGTCTCAATTGTGAATTTCGATTTACCACCTATGAGCGGGTGGAAACGGTGCCGATCACGGTGGTGAAGCGCAATACCAGCCGGGAAACCTTCAATCGCGCCAAGCTCCTCCATGGCGTGTTGCGGGCCTGCGAAAAAACTGGTCTCGAACCGGCCCGACTAGAGGCGGTGGTTGACGAAATCGAACTTGAGCTGCAACAGCGCAGTGGCCGCGAAGTGACCAGCGGCGAAATTGGCGAACTGGTCTTGCACCACCTCAGTGAGATGAGTGAAGTGGCCTATGTGCGCTTTGCCTCGGTGTATCGCCAGTTTCAGGGCATCAGCGACTTCGTCGCCACCCTCGAGGGACTCGATAAGCGCAACAGCGGCAGACTGCCCAAGCCACGCCTCGCCGCAATCCACTAAGTGCCTGTGGGGGCCAACTGGGCCACGGCGGATGCGTTGGTACAGTGTTGGATCTGACTGGATCTGCTGGCGGGCAGGTTGGTCATTCCCTTCGCACTGCCCTAGGCAGGCCGCCTTCTCCCATGACAGTGACCCCTTCCGAAACCACCACTGAGACCGATCTGGATCTCGCCGTCGAAACGACCGATGATCTCGATCTGGCCATTCCGGAAGAGGTACCCACCGCCGACGATCCCAGCAGCCGCGCCAAATCGCGCAATGACGCCGATGGGGTGGGTTTCACCCTCGACGAGTTCGCGTCGCTGCTGAGCAAGTACGACTACAACTTCAAGCCCGGGGACGTGGTCAACGGCACCGTGTTCGCCCTCGAATCGAAGGGCGCCATGATCGACATCGGCGCCAAAACGGCTGCCTTCATGCCCCTGCAGGAGGTGTCGATCAACCGGGTGGAGGGCCTGAGCGACGTGCTCCAGCCCGGCGAAGTGCGGGAGTTCTTCATCATGAGTGAGGAGAACGAAGACGGCCAGCTCTCCCTGTCGATCCGCCGCATCGAATACCAGCGGGCCTGGGAGCGGGTGCGTCAGCTGCAGAAGGAAGATGCCACCATCTACAGCGAGGTTTTCGCCACCAACCGTGGCGGCGCCCTGGTGCGGGTCGAAGGATTGCGCGGCTTCATTCCCGGCAGCCACATCAGCACCCGCAAAGCCAAGGAAGAATTGGTGGCCGACTTCCTGCCCCTGAAGTTTCTGGAGGTGGATGAGGAGCGCAACCGCCTTGTACTCAGCCATCGCCGCGCCTTGGTGGAGCGCAAGATGAATCGCCTTGAGGTAGGCGAGGTGGTGATCGGCACCGTTCGGGGCATCAAGCCCTACGGCGCCTTCATCGACATCGGTGGTGTCAGCGGCCTCTTGCACATCTCGGAGATCAGCCACGAGCACATAGAAACACCGCACACGGTGCTGAATGTGAACGACCAGATGAAGGTGATGATCATCGATCTCGACGCTGAGCGGGGCCGCATCTCCCTCTCCACCAAGGCCCTGGAGCCCGAACCCGGCGACATGCTCACCGATCCCCAGAAGGTGTTTGAGAAGGCCGAGGAGATGGCCGCCCGCTACAAGCAGATGCTGCTGGAGCAGGCCGAGGACAACGAGCCGATGGGCGTCACCCTGGACTGAACCGGATCAATCGCTGAGGCTTGCGATGGCAGAGCTGCTCCTGCGGGGCCAGGTCTTGGCAGATGACCAGGGAGTGTCCCATCCGATCGAGGCGGTGCTGTTCGACAAGGACGGCACCCTCTCCATCAGCGAGCCCATGCTTCACGCCCTGGCCACGGCCAGGGTTGTCCACACCAGCCAGCTGGTGGCCCGATGCCATCCAGAGCTTCCCGCCGCCCGGGCTGTTGAACTGGCCGAGCTGCTCGCCCGCGCCTATGGGCTGGGCGAGCTGGCGATGGATCCGGCCGGGGCGACGGCCGTGGGCTCTCGCCAGCACAACCTGATCTCCACCGCCACGGCCCTGGCCCAGGTGGGGCTGGGCTGGCCCGAGGCCCTGGCGCTCAGCGAAAGGGTGTTCGCTGCCACCGATGGCCTCCATGGCCAGGGCAGCCGGCAGCGGCCGATCGCCACCCCTGGGCTGCATGCCCTACTGGCAGCCCTGGGCAAAGCCGCTGTGGCCTGCGCCGTCATCAGCAATGACGATGGGGCTGGCATCGAAGCCTTTCTGGCCAGCGAAAACCTCTCCGACCAGTTCCAGGCGCACTGGAGTGCCGATCACACCCCCCGCAAACCCGATCCAGCCGCCGTGCACGCCCTATGCACCAGCCTGGGCGTGCCGCCAAACCGCTGCGCGCTGATCGGTGATGCCAACAGCGATCTGCGCATGGCGAAGCAGGCCGGGGTGCCCGTGGTGATCGGCTACGTGGCCGGTTGGAGCACGCCCCCCCCCCTCGACCCCTGCTTCCCCTGCTTGAGCCACTGGAATGAGCTTGAAGTGAGAGTCGCCCCCGCATAGGCTGGGTCCCACCTTGGCCTAGGCCGCATGAGCCGCTACGTTTTCACCTCCGAATCGGTCACCGAAGGCCACCCCGACAAAATCTGCGACCAGGTGAGTGATGCGGTGCTCGATGCCCTGCTCGCCCAGGATCCCGCCTCCCGGGTGGCCTGCGAAACCGTTGTGAACACGGGCCTCTGCCTGATCACCGGCGAAGTCACCACAACCGCCAGGGTCGACTTCAACACCCTGGTGCGGGGGGTGATCAACCAGATCGGCTATGCCGGTGCCCGAGCCGGTGGCTTCGATGCCCACAGCTGCGCCGTGCTGGTGGCGCTTGACCAACAGTCGCCCGACATCGCCCAGGGGGTGAACGAGGCCGACGACCACGACGGTGACCCGCTTGATCTGATCGGAGCGGGGGATCAGGGGATCATGTTTGGCTACGCCTGCAATGAGACTCCCGAGCTGATGCCCCTGCCGATCAGCCTGGCCCACCGACTGGCCAGGCGCCTGGCGGAGGTGCGCCACAACGGCAGCCTGGGCTACCTGTTGCCCGACGGCAAAACCCAGGTGAGCGTCGTCTACGAAGACGCCCAGCCGGTGGCAATTGACACGATCCTGATCTCCACCCAGCACACGGCAGACATTGACGGCATCTCCGAGGAGAAGGCCATGCGCGAGCGCATCGCAGCCGACCTCTGGACCCACGTGGTGGAGCCAGCCACCGCCGATCTGAGCCTCAAGCCCTCCCAGGCCGAGACCCGCTTCCTGGTCAATCCCACCGGAAAATTCGTGGTGGGCGGCCCCCAGGGCGATGCGGGCCTGACCGGGCGCAAGATCATCGTCGACACCTACGGCGGCTACGCCCGCCATGGCGGCGGCGCCTTCTCAGGCAAGGATCCCACCAAGGTGGATCGTTCGGCCGCCTACGCAGCCCGCTACGTGGCCAAGGCCCTGGTCGCCGCCGACCTGGCCAGCAAAGTGGAAGTGCAACTCAGCTATGCCATCGGCGTGGCCAAGCCCGTAAGCATCCTGGTGGAGAGCTTCGGCACAGGTGTCCTCAGCAACGCCGACCTCACGGCCCTGGTGCAGGAGCACTTTGACCTGCGTCCCGGCGCCATCATCGAGATCTTCGGCCTGCGCACCCTTCCCCAGCAGCGGGGCGGTCGCTTCTACCAAGACGTTGCCGCCTATGGGCACTTCGGCCGCAGCGACCTCAACCTGCCCTGGGAGGACGTGACCGCCATCGCTGCCACGCTCAAGCAGGCCACAGCCAGCCGAGTTGCCGCCTAAACCACTAGGCCTGGGCCTAGATCTGGGCAGCAGCGGCCTGCGCCTTGCCCTGGTTGCGGCCCAGGGAGGGCAGCCCCTGGTCACGGAGTCGGCCCCCTATTCGAGCCGGCTGGAAGATCCCCTGGCCTGGCTTGATGGATTGGACGAGCTCTGTGGCCGGCTACCGGCTGAACTCCGCTGCCGCATCGGCGCCATGGCCATCGCTGGCACCTCCGGCACCCTGTTGCTCTGTCGCCCAGACGGCGCACCCGGCCCCGGGCCCCTTGGCCTCGCCCTGCCCTATCACCTGGCCTGCCCTGATCAAGCAGCGGCGGCGGCGGCGCTGGCAGGGGATGGCCCTGCAACCAGCGGCAGCGGCAGCCTCGCCCGGGCCCTACACCTTCTGGGCAGGGCCGCACAAACAGGCTCTGGCGGGCCCTGGCTGCTGCGCCACCAGGCCGACTGGCTGATGGGCTGGCTGCTAGGCAGCTGGCGCTGGGGGGAGGAGGGCAACAACCTGCGCCTGGGCTGGAATCTTCAGCGCCAAACCTGGAACGGCTCGATCGGCCAGCAGCCCTGGGCCCCAGCCCTGCCGGAGGTGTGCGCCAGTGGCACGGCGCTTGGCCCCTTGGCAGCCGCAGCGGCAAAACGGCTGGGGCTGCCGGCCCACTGCCAGGTGGTGGCGGGTAGTACGGACGCCAACGCCGGGGTGCTAGCGGCCAATCCCAGCCATGGCGACGGCATCACCGTGCTGGGCACCAGCTTGGTGTTGAAGCAGTTCAGTCCGCAACCGATCCAGGGCCCTGGCATCAGCTGCCATCGGGTGGGGGGACGCTGGCTGGTGGGGGGGGCCTCCAATGCCGGAGCGGGCATCCTGCGCCGCTTCTTCAGCGATGGGCAGATTGCCGAACTGAGCCGCCAGATCGACCCCAGCCAGCCCACCGGGCTGGCGCTAAGGCCCTTGCCGGCCCGGGGGGAGCGCTTCCCGGTGGACGACCCCGATCTTGAACCGGTGCTGGAGCCCAGGCCGATCAGCGATGGGCGCTACCTCCAGGCCCTGATGGAGGGGCTCACAACGATCGAACGGGAGGGCTGGCAGCGGTTGCGCCAGGCTGGTGCCCCGCCCCTGCAGCGGGTGATCACCTTGGGGGGCGGGGCACGCAACCCCCAGTGGCGCCGCCTGCGGCAGCAGAGCCTGGGGATACCGGTGCTGAACCGTCCTGGCCTCTGCGCTGCCCTCGGCATGGCCAGACTGGCCACATCCGCTTTCGCCAGCGATGAATGACCGCCTGCGCTCCGTCCTGGCCATGGGGCTTTTCGTGGTGTTGGCCGGCTATGTGGGCTTCAGTGCGATCCGCCTCGGCCTGCTGCTCTGGCAACGTTTCGGGGCTGGTTGAACCAGAATCCAAGCCATCTTCCCCGCTCTCTGCCATGGCCGCCGACCCCCTCACCGCCAGCGTCAGTGATCGAATCTGCAAACACATGAACGACGACCACGCCTCGGCTGTGCTCGCCTTCGCTCGCCACTACGGCGGCGTCCATGCCGCCGAGCAGGCCAGCTTGCTGACCGTCAGGCCCGAGGCCATGGACCTGGAGGTCGATGGTGCCACCGTCACGGTGCCCTTTGACCACAACCTGAGTGACAGCGAGGACGCCCATCGCACCCTGGTGGCCATGCTGCGGGCCCTGCCTGGCTGAGGCTGAGCCGTTGTGGGAAGCCTGGAGGGTGCACCGCCCCAACGGCCATGGGACTCCTCAAGTTGCTTCCCCTGAACTGGATCGCCGCAGCCCCCAGGCTTCCAGCCGATCTGAGGGCGGAGTTGCCCCTCGGTGGAATCAAGGGCACCACGCCCCTGACCTGGTGGGCAGCAGGGGTCTACGCGGGTCAGTTGCGTCGCCAGCTGCTCAACCTGCGCTCGCGTCCCAACCCCCCTCTGGTCGGGGCCTTGATCGAGGAGTTGGTCGCAAGCCTGGGCCAGGAGAGCTGGGCCCAAGCTCCCCTGCTGGTGCCGATTCCCAGCTGGAAACGGCACGCCAATCCCCTGCCGGGCCTGTTGAGCGGGTGCCTGACCTGGGAACTTGGCTGGCGCCAAGCTCCCCTGCTGGTACGAAGCCGCCCCGTGCTGGGCCAGCATCACCTGGGCCGCGAGCTGCGCTGGGCCAACCAGGCTGGAGCTTTTCGCAGCGTCCGATCGTCCACAGGAGGGCGCCGCCCCGTGCTGCTGATCGACGACATTCTCACCACCGGGGCCACCGCCTGCTCCGCCAGTCAAGCGCTGGGTGAGCGTGGCTGGACGGTGGCCGGCATGGTCTGCTTGGGGAAAACTCCCAGGCGGGGCCGTGATCTAAGATCCCAAAGCTGCTGCGGTGGCGGGCCGGGATAGCTCAGTTGGTAGAGCAGGCGACTGAAAATCGCCGTGTCCCCAGTTCAAATCTGGGTCCTGGCATTCAAGAATCCCCCCTCCAAAGCCTGGGGGCTGCCCGATCTCTCCGATGCGCGAGTTTGTCGAACCGTCCAACAGGGTGTTCAACAACGCCGATAGTTTCGCCCAGGCCTTCGATGAAGCCTGGATCCTTCACGCGCAGCGAGACCCCCACCATGGCCTCGATCCGACCAGCAAGGTCGAGCTGATGCTGGAACAGCTCGTCAACCACCCCTTCCTGCAGAACGAACCGGAGCTGGCCCGAGCAGTGGCTGGGTTTCGGTTGCGGCTCTTGGGGCTGGCGGAGGCGCGCCTGTAGCTTCGAGCCCGCAGGAAGGGTCGTGTGCGCGATGGAGAGCTCCCTGGGGCGATTGGTGCGAATGCTGAGCGGTGGCTTCAGCAACCAGAACCAGGCCTTTGAGAATCCACCCCTCTACGCCCACATCCTGGTGAAATTTCGCCCCCTCGCCCAGCTCGAGCCGGGCTCCCTGCTGCTGGAGCAGAGCTACGCGATCAACCCGGCGGCCCCTTACCGGATCCGGGTGCTTCGCGCCGAACAACAGGGCGGTCAATTGATCATTCACAACCAGGCCCTGGTGGACGACCAGCGTTTCTGGGGTGCGGTCGACGACTGCGAACGCCGCAGTCAGATCCAGGCCTCGGACCTCCGACCGCTGCTGGGCTGTGCCTACTGGGTGCGTGAAGAGGACGACGGCTTTGTTGGCGAGGTCGAGCCCGGCTGCCGCTGCCTGGTCGAGCGCAAAGGGGCCACCTCCTATCTGGTGAGCCGATTGGAGCTGAATCCCACTGGCATGCGCACCATCGACCGGGGGCACGACCCTGTGACCCACGCCCATCAATGGGGATCCCTGGCGGGGCCGTTTGAATTTGCCCGCACCGACGACTACAGCGCTGACATTCCCGCGAGCTGGTCAGACCAGTTCGCGGGCTGAACCTCAGGCACTCAGCTCATCGAGGAAGGGCTCGTCTTGAAAGTCGTCAACTAAGAAGCTCTCCTGCTCGATCTGATCAGCCGCCTGCACCGGCCTGAGCTGGCGAGCTGGACTCGAAGCCGCCACACCCCTGAGCACCGTCTCCAAGCGGGACAGCCGACCTTCCGTCTCAGCCATCCGAAATTCGGTGGCCTCGGCCACCTGGGGCCCATCGATCAAGTCCTGGGCCTGGTGTTCCTGGATCAGGAGCCGCTCTTCGAGTTCCAGCAACCGAAAGGTGAGGGTTTCGGTGACTTCAGAGAGGGCCCGCAACTGATCAGCCAGCCGCAGGGTGCAATCTGTGACCGTCAGATCAGCAGCCATGCCGGTGGATTGGGGAATTGGCCAGATGGTATCGACCCCAGCGGGTAGCGCCAAGGGGCGAGCCGGGTCCTGCCCGGCCTTGGCTGATTTGTAACGATTCCAAAAACCTTGGGATCCTGACAAAGCAGACCCATAGGATCCCGATTACAGCTTTGGGTTGAGATTTCTCCCCGGCTGCCCCAGCCCAGCCAGCTGCCAACCAGCTCCGCCTTTCTCCCTCGGCCCTCACGCCCATGACACTCGCCAACGCTGCTTACCTGGGTATCGAGCGTTTCGCCAACGACCGCAACAAGGAAAATTGGGCAAATTCCACCGAGAACGATAAAACCGCGCTGATTCGTGCGGTTTACAAACAGGTGTTGGGCAACCAATACGTCATGGCCTCTGAGCGGCTTGAGGGCCCCGAGTCCCTGTTAAAAAGGGGGTACCTGAGTGTGCGGGAATTCGTGCGCCAAGTAGCCAAAAGCGGCCTCTACAAAGCCAAATTCTTCGAGAACTGCAACGCCTATCGCTTCATCGAACTCAACTTCAAGCACTTGCTTGGCCGTGCTCCCCAGAACAAGGCCGAGATGTTGCACCACTTCACCATTCTGCAGGAGAAGGGCTTCGACGCCGAGATCGATTCCTATCTCGATAGCGCTGAATACCAGGAGCGCTTTGGCGAAGAGGTGGTGCCCTACCTGCACGGTTGGGATTACAACATCGGCCAACAGGGTCTGCAGTTCTCCTACATGCTGCAATTGGCCCGGGGCGTGGGGGCCTCCGTCCGCGGTGACGCGCTAAAAACCCAGTCTCGCCTGAACCCTTCCGTGCACGCGGAACAACCGATGTCGGTGGTCAGCCCCAATGCCAAGGGGGCCGTGTTCCGCAAGGTGACAACCGACGGCGTCACCCGCCAAGGCGTCGGAGGCTCTGAGGAAGGGCGCACCTTCAGGGTGGAGATCACAGGTTTCAACAATTTCCGGCTGCACAAGCGCAGCAACCGGGTTCGCTTCATCCCGTTTGACAAACTTCTCCAATACCAGCAGCAGATCCAGCGTGAGGGAGGCAGGATCGCCAGCATCACCCCATTGAACTGATTGTCCACCCCATTCTTTTGACCATCCCTCCGCCATGAAGGTTTCAGCAGGCACCCGAGGCACCAGCTTTAGCAACGGCAGACAGGTCACCTTGACCGTCACATCCCTGGCCAACAATGACTTTTCCCGCACTGCGGATATGGTCATGAATGTGCCCTACACCCGCATGAACGAAACCATGCGCATGGTGCAGCGCATGGGCGGCAAGATCACCGGTGTTGCCGTCAGTGGTGGTGACCTCAATACCCCATCCACTGCCGCCCCGACTGCGCGCAAAAAATCGGCTTCCAAGGCGGCTTAAAGCCTTTCCTCAAAGCCTCCAACCACTGGAGCTGATTAGCCTGCCCTTGCCGATGCTGGCGAGGGCTTTTTGCTTGCCGCTCCCCCCAGGGTCCCCGCAGTGACCGTTTGTTAAGGGGGCCACGGCTGGCCCGCCTTCCAGCCAACAATGGTTGCACCAAGTTGACGACAGCCAGATCGCAATGCCTTGCCCATGTGGGGTGAGGCAGTGCATCTGAGCCCTGGCCAGCCTGGCACCTTATCCACCCTGCCGACTCTCGTCGCGACTAGGAGCTCCCCCATGTTCGACGCCTTCACCAAGGTTGTAGCCCAGGCTGATGCCCGTGGCGAATTCATCAACGCTGGCCAGATCGACGCACTCGCCGCCATGGTGGCCG
>CBFIGH010000048.1:0-72972 GCA_965662115.1 Cyanobium sp. | reverse complement strand
GGTGACCCCGGCGTCATCGCCAACAACTACATCGACTACGCCATCTCTGCCCTCGTCTGAAGTCGCCTCAGCGGTTCCTTCGTTGCAGTTCCCAAAGGCTCCCCTTCCGGAGCCTTTTTTCTTGTCGATCGTCACAAGCTCCGATGCCCTCCGCAACCGCCAGCCGCCAGGCGGGCGAACCAATCAGCGAGCAAGAGGCCCTGCGCCGGCTTCGGCAGAGCGAAGATCCCTCCCAGCAGTACTACGGAGCCTGGTGGCTGGGCCGAATGCGCAGCCAGCATCCTGAGGCCGTACCCCTGCTCCAGGCCGCCCTGCGCAACCGCCGGCCCCGGGACCCAGGGGCCGGCGTGGAAGAAAATGCGGTTGCCCGCAACGCGGCCCGGGCCCTGGGCAAACTGGCCCCGGCCGCCCAGGCGGCTATCCCCGACCTCCTCGCCACCCTCGACGACGCCGACCATGGCCTGCGGGAAGCCGCCGCTCGGGCCCTGGGCGAACTGGCGGCCCCAGCGGCCATCCCGGCCCTCTGCGCCAGGTTGGCGGGCGGCCCGGCCGGGGCCGGAGCCCAGCTACCGGATACCCCCAGGCTGGCCGAACCCTGCGAAGCCCTCTTAGAGGCCCTGGGTGATATCGGCATCGCCACCCCGCAGGTGCTGGCAGTGGTGGAGCCCTTCATCAGCCACGAGCGCCCCCTGATCCGCAGTGCTGCCGCCCGCACCCTTTTGCAACTGAGCGGCGACGACCGCTGGGGTCAGCTGCTGGTGGCGCTGCTGGACCATCCCCAGCTGCAGGTGAGGCGGGCAGCCCTGATGGACCTGGGCGCCGTTGGCTGGCGGCCAGGCTTTGGGGCCATTGCCGCCACCCTGGCCGAGAACAGCCTCAAGCTGATGGCCCTGCGCGGGCTGGTTGAACGGGGCAGCGGCGCCCCTGAAGACGAAGTCTTGCTCGCCTGTATGGACAGCCTGTTGTGAGCAAGGACACCCAACCGCACCTTGCCGAGCGGATTGCGGCGGTGCAGCAGGCCGACAGCACCCAGGGCCTGCTGCAAGCAACCCAGGAGCTGGCTGCCTGCGCCGACCCCGCAGCAGCACCCACCCTGGTCGAGGTGCTGGGCTTCAATAACCCCGGCGCCGCGGTGGCCGCCGTGGATGGACTGATCCATCTGGGCGGATCGGCCGTCGAGGCCCTGTTGCAGCTGGATCCCGAAAACTACGGAGCCCGGGCCTGGGCCGTGCGGGCCCTGGCCGGGATCGGCGATGTGCGCGGCCTCGAGCTCCTGCTGGATGCCCTCGGCAGCGATGTGGCCGCCAGCGTGCGCCGAGCCGCCGCCAAGGGGCTGGGCCAACTGGAGCTGGCCGGTCTGGGGGAAGCCGCCCAGCTCCAGGTGCGCCAACGCTGCCTGGCGGCCTTGCTGGCTGCCAGCACCGATGGCGAATGGGTGGTGCGCTACGCGGTGGCGGTTGGACTGGAATCCATGGCCGTCGACCTGCTCCCCGATCGTCCCCAGTGGCAGCAGGCCCGCGATGGGTTGGTCAGCCTCAGCGAAGCCACCGAAGCCAACCCCCCGGTGGTTCAGCGGCGCGCGCAATTGGCCCTGTCGCGCCTGGAGCCCCAATGAAGCGCGTGCTGTTCGTCTGCCTGGGCAACATCTGCCGCTCGCCAGCCGCCGAAGGGGTGTTCCTCCACCAGCTCACCCAGGGTGGAGCGGCTGAGCGCTTCCAGGTGGATTCAGCCGGCACGGGGGGCTGGCATGTGGGCAGTCGGGCCGATCCCCGCATGCGCGAAGCCGCCGGCCGCCGGGGCATCGCCCTTCCCAGCCGTGCTCGCCAGCTGGAGCTTCACGACCTGAACCGCTTTGAGCACATCCTCACCATGGATGCCGCCAACCTGGCCCACGTCCAATCCCTAGCCAAACGGGCCGGCAGCAGCCCCTTGGCCAGCATCGAGCCCCTGGTGCGCTACTGCAGCCGATTCGACGTCCTGGAGGTGCCCGATCCCTATTACGGCGGGGAGACGGGCTTTGAGCATGTGCTCGATCTGCTGGACGACGCCTGCTCTGGACTTCTGCAGGCGCTCGACCCCTAGGCCACTGGGGGTGGGCTAGGCCGCTGGCGTTGGCCAGGCCTCCTCCGGCACCCGCTCCCGGAAGCGATCCACCAGGGCCTGAACCACCGCCTCAATGGCCATGCCGTCGGTCACCAACGCCACGGCATCGTCGGCTTGACACAGCGGTGCCACCTCCCGCGCAGAATCGAGCTGATCACGGGCGGCGATCTGGGCTGCAAGCTCCGCCATGCCGGGCACCGCAAAGCCCCGCTGCTCCAGATCCAGGGCCCGGCGCCGGGCCCGCTCCGCCACGGTGGCCGTCAGAAACACCTTGAGCTCCGCATCCGGGAACACGGCGGTGCCGATGTCCCTGCCTTCGGCCACCAGCCCCCCCTGGGCTCCCATCGCCTGCTGCTGGGCCGTCAGGGCCTCCCGCACACAGCCGTGGGCGGCCACCACCGACACCTGGGCGGTGACCTCGGGGCTTCGGATCGCCGCGGTGACGTCGTGGCCGTTGATGCTCACCTGTTGCTCACCGGCAATCCCGGATCGCAATTGCAGATCCAAACCCTGGAGCAGGGGGGCCACTGCGGCGGCATCGGTGGGGTCGGCACCCTGGTGCTGCACCCACCAGGTGAGGGCCCGATACATCGCACCGGTATCGAGGTAGATCAAGCCCAGCCGCCGGGCAAAGGCACGGGTGACGGTGCTCTTGCCCGCCCCGGCCGGACCATCAATAGCAACGATTGGCTGTCGGGACATCAGGAACAGATGATCAATCAGGCGGCTGGGCCCGCAGTGCACCGCCGCCGCAAGCAAGGCCAAGCCCCCCACCTGCTGCAGCGGCTCCAGGCTATGGGGAACCACCAGCTCCACATAATCGATGATCAACCCCGCCGACTCCAACTGGAGCGCCAGGCTGGCCGTTAATACCCCGGCCTGAAGCTCGCCACTGCGCACCTGGGCCGCAGCAGCAGCCAAGCCGGCTGGCAAGGCCGTGGCCTGGCGGCGTTGCCTGGCTGAGAGGCGACGGTTGCGGGAACTGAGGGCCAGACCATCGGCTTCCCGCACGGTGGCACAGGCCTCAATCTTGACCGGAAGGCCCAGATCCGCCACCACCCGCCGCAGAACCACCAACTGCTGCCAGTCCTTTTCTCCCAGGAAGAGGCAATCGGGGGCGACCAGGGCCAGCAGCCGAACCACCACCGTTGCTACAGCCTCGAAATGCTGGGGGCGGCTGCGGCCACAGAGGCCCTCGGTCAGGAGCAGGGGCGGCAGGACCCGGGTCAGCCCAATCTCCCCTTCGGGATAGATCTCGGCCCCGCAGGGAGCGAACACCGCCGTGGCACCAGCAGCCATGGCCAGGGCCAGATCGGTGCTGAGGTCGCGGGGGTAGGTCTCAAAGTCTTCTTCAGGGCCGAACTGGCGTGGATTGACAAAAATGCTCACCAGCACGGCCGCGGACCCTCCAGCTGGGGGCTGGGCTGCCCGGCGAATCAGCTGCTGGTGGCCAGCATGCAGGCCTCCCATGGTGGGAACAAAGTGCACCAAGCCAGGCTGGCGGCGCCGCCAGGCGGCTAGCTCGTCTCGGGTGTGGAGCAGAAGCACTGGGAAACGGCGAGCCGGCAACAAAAAACCCATCCGCCAGATTGGCGGATGGGTTGGCGAATGATCTGCGAACGGATCAATTCACTGGAGCACGTCAAGGCGAACCTGGGCAACACCGCTGGCCGTGAGGCCCAGGGTGTGGGCCGCGCCATGGGCTAGGTCGATCACCCGATTGCCATGGAAAGGTCCGCGATCGTTGATCCGCACCACGGTGGTGAGGCCGTTGCGAAGGTTGGTGACCTTCACCTTGGTGCCGAAGGGAAGGGTTCGGTGGGCAGCCGTCATTGTGCCGGGGCGAAATACTTCCCCATTGGCCGTGCGGTTGCCGTAGAAACCAGGGCCATACCAACTGGCCTGCCCGTTGGAACTGTGGACGACGCGGGGCACAGGCTTGGGTATGGGGGCCAGACGGGTTGGCGGGGCCTGCTTGATCAGGCCATCATCAGGAGCAGCATCCTCACCAGCCTCACGGATGGCCACCTCGGCGAGAGGGGTGGCGGGCTCTTGGCTGGGAGTGGAGATGGCTGCAACATCGTTTGTGGTGGCAGCAAAGCTGGAATCTGCAATGGCCGGAACCAAAGCGCTACCGGGAAGAAGCAGGGCAAGGGCCCCAATCGAGAAGGTGCGTCGCATAACAAACGAAACCCGTTGCCGAAGCAGCAATCGCCAGCCAGAGGCAGTTCAACGATTCGTCAGCGGTGGATCCGCTCCCAAACGAAATGACGTTGGGATGCGAATTCGCTTTCGGAGTTCCTTAAGAAAATGGAGGTCGGGGCAAAGTTAACTGCTTTGACCAGACGGGTTGCCGAGCAGTCGCCCCGGAAAAAACGATCAGAATTTGTCATCAAATGCCATATTGCAGGCCCTAACAGGGCTCAGCTCCCCCGACAAGAGAAGCGGAGATCAGCAGCCCAAATGCCGATGATCAGCAGGGCTGATCGGAATCTGTGCCAATCAGCAGGTCGTCCATCCACTGGCCTGGGGTGGGCCGGCGTTGCAGGATCAGGAAACAGCGCCTAACGGGCTTCAACGGCATGGATTACCGCACGGCAGGAGTGGACGTGGTGGCCGGCAGGGCCTTTGTGGATCGGATTCGATCCAGCGTGGCGGCGACCCGTCGGCCCGAAGTGGTGGGCGGGCTGGGAGGTTTCGGCGGTTTCTGCCGCTTGCCCCTAGGGCTGCGTCAGCCTTTGTTGGTGGCGGGCACCGATGGGGTGGGCACCAAACTCGAACTGGCCCAAACCCATGGCCGGCATCACGACGTGGGCATCGACCTGGTGGCGATGTGCGTCAACGACGTGATCACCAGCGGCGCCGAACCGCTGTTTTTCCTCGACTACATCGCCACCGGCAAGCTCAGCCCCGCAGCCATGGCCGAGGTGGTGGAGGGCATTGCTGAGGGTTGCCAGCAGAGCGGCTGCGCCCTGCTGGGCGGCGAAACCGCTGAAATGCCTGGCTTCTACGGCGCCGACCGCTACGACCTCGCCGGCTTCTGCGTGGCCGTGGTGGAAGCCGATGCCGTCATTGATGGCCGTGCTGTGAGCAGCGGAGATCGCATCCTGGCCATTGCCAGCAGCGGGATTCACAGCAACGGTTTCAGCCTGGTGCGCCGGATCCTCTCAGATCAGGGGGTCGATGAGCTCACCCCACTGCCCGGCAGCGACATCCCCCTGGTTGAGGCCCTGCTGACCCCCACCCGCCTCTACGGCGCCCTGGTCAAAACCCTCTTAGCGAGAGGCCTGCCCATCCACGCCATGGCCCACATCACGGGAGGAGGGCTGCCGGAAAACCTGCCCCGCTGCCTTCCCGCCGGGGTGCATGCCGTGATCAACCCCCAAAGCTGGGAGCGACCACATCTTTTTAAGTGGCTGCAGGAAACCGGCCAGGTCCCCGAGGTCGATCTCTGGAACACCTTCAACCTGGGCGTGGGCTATTGCCTGGTGGTGCCCGCCGATGCCGCCGATAGGGTCCTTGCGGTGTGCCAGGAGACGGGCTACCGCTCCTGGCTGCTGGGGGAAGTCGCCAGCGGCGAAGCCGGAGCCCAGCCCCTCGCTGGCTTGCCGGTTGCCTAAGCTGGTCGGGGTAGGGAATCCAGGCAGAGCATAGACATTACGGAGCGAAGGTCATGACGAAATCAGTAGGTTCAAGGCAGCCAACCGGTTCAAGGCAACCCATCAGTTCACAACAACCCTTAAGTTCACCCAAACGGTTTTTAGGCTCCAGCCCTGCAGTGGTGACGCCCCCTGAGCTGGGCACCGGACAGCGCTTGACCCGTCGCCGCAGTTCAGCGGGGCCAACCCCTCCCGTCCGCCCCCTACGACCCAGGGAGCCGGTGGTTCCTTCCCAGAGGAGCGGATTGCGTCCCACCTTTCTCACCCTGCGGGATCACGGCAAGGTGTACGTCGCCGACCTCCCACGCCTCTCGGACAGCCAGCTGTCCCAGGTCACCAAAGAAGCCCGCGAAGTGCTGGAGAGCCTGGGTCGCCGTCTGGAAGAGCTTGACGCCCAGCCCTTTCTCTCCCAGGCCGAACAGGACACCCGCATCAGGGCCTCCACCAAACGCGATGTCACCGAGCGGTTCCTCCGTTCCATCGAAGAGGAGCTACAACTCCGCCTCAGCAACCCCTCGCTGCGGGCAGCAGCAGGGGAATCCCTGGCCCGTGCCTTTCTGGAACTAGCCCGCAACCGTCTGCCCACGGCCACCTTCGATTCCCTCCACCAGGAAGCGCTGGCGACCTGTGGTCCCGAAGCGGCGGCGGCCGAAGCCGAAAAAACCCATGCCGAGCCAGCAGGCCCCCCCTTGGCCCCAGTGGTTCGCTCCCAGGCCATGCCCGTGGTGCTCAGCCTGGATCTGGCCTCCCCAGCGGGCTGAGAGCCGTGGATCAGATCGGTCATCGAGACACACCGGCACCGCTAAACCCCGATGGGTCTGGGCACCCCAGCCCAGCCGAGTCCGGTTCTGCAGGGCCCGCTCAGGACCCCGTGCTGTGCAGCCACTGCGGCCGCACCGCCAGCAACGGCATCAGCTGCCAGGGCAGCTGCGTGGCCGATTCTGGCTACTGAGCCCTGCGCCAGGAGCCTGGCTACTCAACCAATTAAACGCCTCGTGTCGCACGTGCTTTCCGTACTTAGCCAAGCATGTCTGCACCAACCAACTCTATCTAATCAAGGTAGACATAGGTTAAGTGAATTCCCTTGCCAACATATTCTTGCTTGACCCCTCCTTCGTAAAAAGTTCGCCTGTAGAAAGCAGGAACCACCCTGGAGCTCCCCGGTGGCGTAATGATCTTGGCATTGCAAGTCTCAATTTTTTCAGAGATCATCTTGCACGACGCCAGGCTTCTCATCACCTCGTAAACCGTGTGATCCGCAAATGTAATCATATCAAATGATTGCTGCTCATTTGTCGCTCCTACAACAGGAGTAATCGCACAGTAGTCTCGTCTTCCATTCCTCTCGCAATTGGGCGAGAGTTGGGCCTCAGCCCCAGGCAGCGAAGCGATAATAAGCGCGCCCAATAGCGCTGCAACCGGGCCAAGCTGGCCGATCAAACCTTTCAAAACAGTCCTTTAGCTGGGTGTTTCCTAGTCAGAGCGACGGCAACAGGCAGCAAGCCATTGGCAAAAGTCACCGATGCAGCTCGGCCTGCCAAGCCACCTCCTGCCTCAAGGACTGCTTCCGCAGTGGGCGAAGCTTTAACCACGCCGACACCGAGAAGAGAGGCTGCAAGCCCCACGTCGCAACCCTATCAACAGTCCTTTTCACAGCCTTTGGATGTCAAAGCCAAAATGCAAAAAGCAAGTCAACATAGACATCGCAAAATAGACACTAAAAAGAGGCGGCACCCAGATTCGAACTGGGGGTAAAGGATTTGCAATCCTCTGCCTTACCACTTGGCCATGCCGCCGGCTTTGGGAGCAAACTCCCTTAATCGGATCGTATCAGCCACGGCATGTCCTCCCGTCTGCTGGTTCTGAGCAACGGCCACGGGGAGGATCTGATCGCCCAGCGCATCCTGGAGGCCTTGCGGGCCCGCCGGCCAGATGTGGGGATTTGGGTGCTGCCCCTGGTGGGCCTGGGCGAGGCCTTCAGCAGCGACATGACCGCTGGCCACCTGCGGCGGGTCGGCCCCCAGCAGCGGCTGCCCAGCGGCGGCTTCAGCAACCAGAGCCTCAGGGCCCTGCTGCGCGACCTGGCCGCCGGCCTGCCCCTGCTGAGCTGGCACCAATTGCAGGTGGTGCGCCAGTGGGCACGCCAGGGCGATCCGGTGCTGGCCGTCGGCGACCTGCTGCCCCTGCTGCTGGCCTGGAGCGGCCGCGGCCATTTCGGCTTCATCGGCACCCCCAAAAGCGACTTCACCTGGGCCACGGCGGGGCCGCCTGACGGGCGGGCCTCACCCCTGGCGGATCGCTACCACCGCTGCAAGGGCAGTGAATGGGATCCCTGGGAGTGGGCCTTGATGGGCAGCCGGCGCTGCCGGCTTGTGGCCGTCCGCGACCGACTCACCGCCAGGGGGCTGCGCCGGCATGGGGTGGCGGCCCTGGCACCTGGCAACCCGATGATGGATGGCTTCTCCCAGGCCCCTCTGCCAGCCTGGCTGGCAGGCCAGCGGCGCCTGATCCTTTTGGCCGGCAGCCGCCTGCCGGAGGCCCTCGGCAACGCCCGCCGGTTGCTGGGGAGCCTCACGCTCTGGCAACCCCCAGAGCCGACCACCGTGCTGGCGGCGTCGGG
Organism: Cyanobium sp.; assembly: GCA_965662115.1. Taxonomy (GTDB): domain Bacteria; phylum Cyanobacteriota; class Cyanobacteriia; order PCC-6307; family Cyanobiaceae; genus Cyanobium_A. The sequence continues at coordinate 64,590 of CBFIGH010000048.1, read as the reverse complement.
GTCGGCGCCCACCGCAGCCGCCTGGGCGGAGCTGCTGGGCCATGCCGGCTTCAGGGCGATGCCACTGGCCCCGGAGGTCGCCGCCATCGGGGCCACGGCAGGCTGGCGGCTGGGCCGGCTGACCCTGCTCCTTGGTCAGCACAGCTTCAGTCGCTGGGCCAGCTGGGCCGAGCTAGGCCTGGCCACCGCCGGCACCGCCACCGAACAACTGGTGGGGTTGGGGGTGCCCGCCCTCTCCCTACCGGGCCCAGGACCCCAGTTCAAGGCCGGGTTTGCCCGCCGCCAGAGCCGCCTGCTCGGGGGCGCGGTGCAGCCCTGCTCCAACCCCCAGCAGCTGGTCGAGCGGCTGCAGGAACTACTCGCCGACCCCACCAATCGGACCCGACTGGGTGCGATCGGCCGGCGCCGGATGGGCCCAAGCGGCGGCAGCGCCCAACTGGCCGCCCTGGTGGAGCAACGTCTACTGGGATGATGCGCCAATCCCCTGCTTGCGTCGCCCATGGCCGGCATCCCCGATCGGGCCTACAACGCCGCCTGCGGCCTCCTGGCCAGCCAGCTGGGCATCAGCCTGGCGGCCGCCCGCCGCAAGGTTGACGTCAAGGCCTCCCAACAGGGCTTCCGGGACACCCCCGCCAAGCTGGCCCTGGCCGAGCAGATGCTGGCGGATGCCCAATCCAGTGGCACCAACAACCACGAGCTGCTCACCTCCCTGCTGGAAGCGGTGGGCCGCGATGAGAATTTCATGGTTGAAGACTGAACGGCCCAAGCGGCCGATTCAACGGTTGCCGCCGCTGGAATGCTCAAACAGCAGGTGATAGCGCTGGCGGTCGAGATCAGCCAACACCGGAATGCAGCCAAAACACCGCTGGGCCAGCTCCCAGCGCTCCTCCCGCTTGAGCATGGTTTCGAGCCGATCACGGGCCGGCAACAGGTAGCGCACATCCCCGGCGGCATAGGCCAACTGAACATCGGAGAGATCTTCAACCCGACCCCAGTCCGAGCTCTGGGCCTGCTTGTCGAGCTCCACCCCCACCAGCTCCTGCACCACCTCCTTGAGCCCGTGGCGGGGGCTGTAGGTGCGGCCCAGGCGGCTGGCCACCTTGGTGCAGAAAATCGGCGCCACCGTGATGCCGAGGTTTTCGGCCAGAGCTGCCACATCAAAGCGGGCAAAGTGGAACACCTTCTCGATCGCCGGGTTTTCCATCAGGGCCTGCAACCGAGGCGCCGCAGACTGGCCACGGGCAAGGCGGATGCAGCACACGTTGTCGTGGTCGTCGCAGATCTGGACCAGGCAGAGCCTGTCGCGGCCATGGATTAGCCCCATCGCCTCGGTGTCCACCGCCAGGCCCCTGGCGCCGGCATAGAGGGCTTCCCACTCCCCATTGAGATCACCGTCAAACACGGCGAACCGAACCGGGTCCGGCAGGTTGCTGGGGGTGGAAGCGGCAGCCATCAACGTGAAGCAAGGGCCTCACCATGGTGACAAGCCACACCCCGGCTGAACGGCGGCAGAATGGCCGCCATGGCCAACCTCAGTTCCACCCTGCTGCTGACCCTGTTGCTGGCCATTGGCCTGGTCTTTTTTCTGCGGGCCGCCAGCAAAGACCGCACCACCGTGGTGGAGGTGCGGTCGTCCCGCCCACCGCTGGAGGTGCTGGACCGCCTCAGCGCCTGGCTCCAGCTGCGGGGTTGGCAGGCCGAATCCAGCGATCCCGAGCGACGCCACCTCTGCTTTAGGGCCCAGGTGGCCGCAAGCCCTGCTTTGGCCATCCTGCTTTCCCTGCTCGGGGCCGTGGGGGCGGCCTGCCTGGGGTTGGTGCTGCGCCAACTGCTGCCGCCACTGGGCTGGTGGCCGTTGCTGCTGGCCCTGCTCGGGCCCGCGGCAGGATTGCTCTACCGCAACAGGGCCAGGCGTGCCGAAACGCTCGAGCTGCGGCTGATCAGCCACGACAGCGCCACCGGCAGTGCCCTGCGCCTGCGGGCCCACCGCGATGAACTGATCGCCTTGGAACTGGAACTGGGCCCCCAGCTCGGGCTATTCAGCGACGGCAACCTGCTCAGCTCCCCCATCTAGCCCTGCCGCCATGGAGCAACGTCGTTGGATGGGGGCCGCACTGGTTGGAGTCCTCTGGCTTGGCTCTGCCGCAGCGGCCCAGGCTCCCTTGATCGCCAACGTGGATCCCCTGACGGGGCCCCGCAGCCGCCTGAGCAAAAACTGGCTGGGCACCGGCCTCCTCCCCAGCCATACGGAGATCCTGGTGCTCGCTGGCCATGCCGATTCCCAGGGCATCGCCGGCGCCGGCACGGCAGGTGCCGCCGTAGATCTCGGCGGTGCCAAGCCGATGCAGCCCCGGATTCGCGATGAGCTCCATTGGAACCTGCTCACCGCCCAGGCGGTGGTGGGTCTGGGCCAGAAGCGGGGCCTGGCGATCCGCCTCTACGACCCCCCCCTGCGCACGATCGTCAACGGCGATGATCCCCGCACCAACTGGAGCGTGGGTCAAGCCCACGTTGCCGCCGGTGGCTACGCCCTTGAGATCCACTACGACGCCTACGGACCCGACGGAGTCGGGTCCGGACTGATCCCACCGCTGCATCGCCCCCCCAGCCGACTCGATGAGAGCCTGGCCGAGGCCTTTGGCCCCTATCCCCTGCTCTACCGCGACGGCCTGGGGGCCCCGCGCCGCGGCATCGCCATCCTCGAAATTGGCAAACTCGAAGGCCCCCTTGAGGCCGCCCTGCGCGACCCCAACCGCAGCGTGGCCACCATCGATGCCATTGCTCTGCGGGTGGTGGAAGCGATCGAACGAGGCCTGGGCCGCCAACCCAACCAGCCCCAACCCATGGCCGTCAGCGCACAGCCTGATGGGGAGCGCAGCGACCCTCCAACGCGCCGTCCTCCAGCCAGTTCTGGGGCCGAGTGAACAGGTCGGTGAGCAGGGCTTCCCGGCTTTGGGCTTCAGGCTGGTAGCCATACTCCCAACGCACCAGCGGGGGCAGCGACATCAAGATCGATTCGGTGCGGCCATTGGTCTGCAGGCCAAAGATCGTGCCGCGATCAAAGACGAGATTGAACTCGACATAACGGCCGCGGCGATACAGCTGGAACTGGCGTTCCCGATCGCCATAGGCCGTGGACTGGCGCTGCTCGGCGATGGGCAAATAGCTGGGCAGAAAGGCGTTGCCGCAGGCGCTGGCCAGGGCGAAAAGCTGCTCCCAGCTTTGCTCCGTGACCCCGAGGCGGTTGCTCTCAGCTGCTGCGAAACCCTCCGGATCCTGGCCCTTGTAAAGCACACCCAGGGGATCTTGGTAGTCGTAGAAGATCCCGCCAATGCCGCGGGTCTCACCGCGGTGCTTGAGGAAAAAGTACTCATCACACCAGGGCTTGAACACCTGGTAGTAGGCGGGGTTGACGCTGTCGCAGGCCCCCTTGAGGGTGCGATGGAAGTGCTGGGCGTCCTCCAAAAACGGGTAGTAGGGGGTGAGGTCGGCACCGCCGCCAAACCACCACACCGGCCCCGCCTCGAAATAGCGGTAATTGAGGTGCACGGTGGGGATGTAGGGGTTGCGCGGGTGCAAGACCATCGACGTGCCGGTGGCAAACCAACGGTGGCCCTTGGCCTCCGGCCGCTGGCTGAGGATCGACGGAGGCAACTCGCTGCCCTCCACCTCCGAGAAGTTCACGCCGCCCTGCTCGAAGACGCGCCCCCCCTTGATCACCCGCGAACGGCCGCCCCCCCCCTCCGGCCGCACCCAGCTCTCTTCCGCGAAGTCACCCTCACCATCCAATCGCGCCAGGCCGGCACAGATTGAATCCTGAAGGCCCATCAACAGCTCTTTCGCCCGGGCGCGGGAATCGGCTGGCGGCGCTTCGAAGGCCTTAAGCATGAACAATGCGCCGAAGCGGCTCGCAAAGGTGTCACCATTTCAGCCCAGGCCCTCCCGGATGGCCCCAGGCGATGGTCAGATCCAGGCGGGAGACACCTAGGATCGCCGTTCCTGATTGCAGTCTCGATGGCCTCAGTGGAGCAGGCCCGCGCCGCCCTTGAAGCCGTCAGCGATGCTGGCAGCGGCCGCAACCTGATCGAGCTCGGCTGGATCCAGGCCCCCCGTCTGGTCGGCGAGCGGGCCGTGTTTCAGCTGGCCCTGCCGGGATTTGCCCAGGGCCAGCGGGATCGGATCGTCAAGGAAACGCGGGCTGCCCTGCTGGCCATCGATGGCGTGAACGACGTGCAGATCGAGCTGGCCCAGCCCACGGGCGCCGCTCCCATCGGTGCCGCCGGCCATGGAGCGCCCGGGCCCGCTGCTGGTCAATTGCCCCAGCGCCAGGCGATTGCGGGCGTCCGCCAGGTGATCGCGGTGAGCAGTGGCAAAGGGGGGGTCGGCAAGAGCACGGTTGCCGTCAACCTGGCCTGCGCCCTCGCCGCCACCGGCCTCAAGGTGGGCCTGCTCGATGCCGATATCTACGGCCCCAATGCGCCCACCATGCTCGGCGTTTCCGATCGCACGCCTGAGGTGCGCGGCGAGGGGGCCGACCAGGTGATGCGTCCGATCGCCTGCTGTGGCATCGCCATGGTGTCGATGGGGCTGCTGATTCAGGACAACCAACCCGTGATCTGGCGCGGACCCATGCTGAACGGGATCATCCGCCAGTTTCTGTATCAGGTGGAGTGGGGTGAACGGGATGTGCTGATTGTGGATCTGCCCCCCGGCACCGGTGATGCCCAACTCACCATCGCCCAGGCGGTGCCCATGGCCGGGGCGATCATCGTCACGACCCCCCAGCTGGTCTCCCTGGCCGATGCCCGTCGCGGCCTGGCGATGTTTCTGCAGATGGGTGTCAACGTGCTGGGCGTTGTCGAGAACATGAGCGTCTTCATCCCCCCCGACGCGCCGGAGAAGCGCTATGCCCTTTTCGGCAGTGGTGGTGGCGCCCGCCTCGCTGGGGAGGCGGGAGTCCCCCTGCTGGCCGAACTGCCCCTGGAAATGCCCGTGCGCGAGGGGGGGGATGCCGGTCGGCCGGTTGTGCTCTCCCATCCCGAATCGGCCAGCGCCCAGGCCTTTGTGGCCCTGGCAGGCCGGATTGCCTCGGCCCAGCTCGTGTCGCCCTGAGCACCATGCTGAGCCAGCTGGGGCGGAGCAACAAAAGGGTTTTCAGCGGCCGAGCTAGCCGGCGCAGCCCCTTCGCCAACCTCGACCTCGTCCTCTGGGGTGTTCCCCTGGCCATGGTGGCAGTGGCGGGCATTTTGATCGCCAGCACCCAGCGCCAGGCCAATTACGCCGATTGGTACCAACACTGGGTCACGGCGGCCGTGGGCATGGTTGTTGCCCTGCTGCTGGCCAGGCTGCCCCTGGAGCGGCTGATTCCTTTCAAGTGGCCGATCTACATCGCGATGGTGGCCAGCCTGGTCGCCGTGCGCGTTGTGGGCACCAGTGCCCTGGGGGCCCAAAGCTGGATCAACATCGGTGGGTTTTATGTCCAACCCTCGGAATTCGCCAAACTTGGCGCGATCCTGCTGCTTGCCGGGGTGCTGGCCCGGCACCCGGTTGATCGCCCCGTTGACCTCATCCGGCCCGTGGGTCTGATTTCCCTGCCCTGGCTGCTCGTGTTTGTCCAACCCGACCTGGGCAGCTCGCTGGTCTTTGCTGCCGTGCTGCTGGTGATGCTGTTTTGGGCGGGGATGCCGGGCGCCTGGGTGCTCCTACTCCTATCTCCCCTGGTGGCTGCCATCACGGCAGGCACCTTGCCCATGCTGCTGCTGGGCTGGATTCCCCTGGTCGGATGGATGGCTTGGAAAAGTCTGCCCTGGAAGCGGGTAGCCCTGGCCATCAGCCTGGCCGTGCAAGGGCTGTTTGCCGTCGCGACGCCCTGGCTATGGGAGCACGGCCTCCGGCCCCATCAGCGGGCCAGGCTGACCCTCTTCCTCGATCCGGGCCAGGATCCGCTCGGCGGTGGCTATCACCTGCTGCAGAGCACGGTGGGCATTGGCTCGGGCCAGTTCTGGGGCGCCGGACTGATGCAGGGATCTCTCACCAAGCTGCGCTTCATCCCGGAGCAACACACCGATTTCATCTTCAGCGCCCTGGGAGAAGAAACCGGTTTTCTCGGCTCCGTCCTGGTGGTGGCCGGTTTCGCCCTGTTGATGGCAAGACTGCTGCAGATCGCCGGGCGGGCCCGCAGCGACTATGAAGCCCTGGTGGTGGTCGGAATCGGCGCCATGCTGATGTTTCAAGTGGTTGTCAACATCAACATGACGATCGGGCTTGGGCCGATCACCGGCATCCCCCTGCCCTGGCTCAGCTACGGACGCTCCGCCATGCTGGTCAACTTCATTGCCCTGGGCCTGTGCGCCTCCGTGGGCCGCCGGGGCAGGGCCGCCCAGGGAGCCTGGTGAGCCTGGCCGACCTACGGCGTGTCCTGGCGGACGGCGTTCCAGCTGGCGCCAGCAGCGAAGACAGCGTGCGGCGCCAGTGGTGGGCGGCCCTGGCCACCTTGCAAGAGGACTTCCTCCTGCCGATGCAACCCCTGCAAGGGCTGTGGCTGGCGGCCCCCCTGCCAGCCCTGTACGAGCCCGCGCTCCTGCAGCAACTCCAAGGCTGGGTGTGGGCGCCCAGCGCCCTCACGGACCTGCTGACAAGCTCCGCTCCCCTGCTGGGCGGAGCCGGTAGCCCGGCCGCAACTGGACCCGGAAGCCGGGGTTTCCAGCGGCTGCCCCTGGAGGCGGGCGATGGCACCGATCCCCTGCTCTTGGTGATGACCCCGAGGCTGCAGGTGGCGCTCTGCCTCGATGGCCCAGCCGACGGCCGTCGCTTGATCGTGCGCTTCGATCCGGAGGCCCTGTCAAAGGCCCTGAACCTGATCCATGGGCGACTGCTGGCCAGCGACCCTGAGACCTCCGCAGCCCTGCGCAGCGCCCTTCAAGACCTGGGCCCCCTGCGCAGTGAAGAGCAGCTCGGCGTGCGCTTCTGGCCCCGGGTGGGGGAAAGGCTCGCCGCCATCGCCCCAAGCCTCACCCTCCAACCCCTGGTGCATGGAGGCAGAGGTCGCGACCAATCCCCGGGGGACACCCCCGCGGCGGTGAGTAGCGAGCTGGCCCTGTTGGAGGCGCTCACCCACGAGGTGCGCACCCCGCTGGCCACGATTCGCACCCTGATTCGCTCCTTGCTACGGCGCAGCGACCTGCCGCCGGTTGTGCGCCAGCGCCTCGACCAGATCGATGGCGAGTGCAGCGAGCAGATCGATCGCTTTGGCCTGATCTTTCTGGCGGCTGAGCTCCAGCGTCAACCAGGCCACGACCAGCCCCTTGGACATCACGATCTGGCCCGCACCGACCTCAGCGCGGTGCTGCTTCAGCAGCAGGAGCTGTGGACACGGCAGCTGGCCCGCCGCGGCCTGGAGTTGGAGCTGTTGATCGCCTCTGGGCTCCCGCCCGTGCTCAGCGATCCGACCCGGCTGGAAACCATGCTCGGCGGCCTGATCGACCGGTTCAGCCGCAGCCTGCCATCTGGGAGCCGGGTCAGCGTCAGCCTGCTACCGGCAGGCTCCCGACTCAAACTGCAACTCAGCAGCGAGGGAGATCGCCCGGAAGACACCGGGCTGGAGATTGAAGCCGACCAACGGGAGCTGGTGGGGCCGGTGCTGAGCTGGAACCCGGTCACCGGCAGCCTCCAGCTCAGTCGCCAGGCCACCCAGCGGCTGTTCCATCGCCTCGGCGGTCGACTGACCGAGCGCAGCGGCAGTGGTCTCACCGTGTTTTTTCCCGTCTGTTGACAGGCTTGTTTGTTGACGGGTGTGAAGAGTGCTGGCGAAGCGCAGATCGGGCCAAATCCTCAGTGCTAGCTTCCCGCTGAAACGTTCCAAAGCCATGGCAGCTACGGCGCTCAGCGGTCAACTCCCGAAGTACATCGGCAGCACCGGCGGCCTGCTGAACTCCGCAGAAACCGAGGAGAAATACGCAATTACCTGGAGCAGCCCGAAGGAACAGGTGTTCGAGCTGCCCACCGGCGGGGCTGCCCACATGAACGAGGGCGAGAATTTGATGTACTTCGCCCGCAAGGAGCAGTGCTTGGCCCTTGGCACCCAACTGCGTACCAAGTTCAAACCCAGGATTGAGGACTACAAGATCTACCGGATCTTTCCAGGCGGCGACACCGAATTCCTGCACCCCATGGATGGCGTTTTCCCCGAGAAAGTGAACGAAGGCCGCCCCATGGTGGGCCACAACCCCCGCCGCATCGGCGCCAACCCCAATCCCGCCAACCTCAAATTCACCGGCAAGAACAGCTTCGACGCCTGACCTGCGAAGACCAACTCCCATAAAGGCGGGGCTTCGGTGCCCCGTTTTTTTTGCCCACCAGACCGATGCCCAGCCCCGATCGCGACGGCTTAGCCCAGCAGGCCTTCAGCGACCAAGTGGCAGCCGGCCACACCTTCATCCCCCTCTGGAAACGCTGGCCGGCCGACCTGGAAACCCCCCTCACCACCTGGCTGAAGGTGGGAGCCGCCAGCCGCCACGGCGTACTGCTCGAATCGGTTGAGGGCGGCGAGCGCCTCGGCCGCTGGAGCTTTGTGGTCAGCAATCCGCTCTGGACGCTCACCAGCCGCGGCGACAACTCCGAGCGCCGCTGGCGTGACGGCCGGCGGGACCAACTGGCAGGCAACCCCTTCCAGCTGCTGCGCGACTGCCTCGCCCCGCTCACCAGCCTGCCGATTCCGGGGTTGCCGCCGGTGGGTCAGCTGTTTGGCTTCTGGGGCTATGAACTGATCCGCTGGATCGAGCCGAGCGTGCCGGTACACCAGGCCGAGGAGGGGGCTCCGCCGGATGGCTGCTGGATGCTGGCCGACAGCCTGCTGGTGTTCGACCAGGTGAAACGCCAGATCACCGCCGTGGCCTATGCCGACCTCAGCGAAAGCCAGGATCCCCAGGTCGCCTATGCCCTGGCCCGAGCCCGCATCAGCGCCCTGGAAGAGTCCATGCACGCGCCCCTGCCGACTTCGGTGCAGCCCCTGCGCTGGCACGACGCCAGCGCCGCCGAAATGGCCCAGAGCCTGGTGACCAGCAGCAACGTGGGGCAGCAGGCCTTTGAGGCCGCGGTGCTGCAGGGCGAGCACCACATCGAAGCCGGCGATGTGTTTCAGCTGGTGCTCAGCCAGCGGCTGGAAACCCGCATTGAGCGGGATCCCTTCGAGCTCTACCGGAGCCTGCGCATGGTGAATCCTTCGCCCTACATGGCGTTCTTCAACTTCGGTGGCTGGTACCTGATCGGTTCCAGCCCGGAGGTGATGGTGAAGGCCGAACCCACCCCGGAGGGCACCGTGAAAGCCTCCCTGCGCCCCATCGCCGGCACCCGCCCTCGCGGTGCCGATGAGGCGGAAGATTTGGCCCTGGAGGTTGAGCTGCTGGCCGATCCCAAGGAGCGGGCCGAACACGTGATGCTGGTGGATCTCGGCCGCAACGACCTGGGGCGCGTCTGCCGACCCGGCACCGTCAAGGTGAGCGACCTGATGGTGATCGAGCGCTACTCCCATGTGATGCACATCGTCAGCCAGGTGGAGGGCCTGCTGGCCGAGGGCCAAACCGTGTGGGATCTGCTGATGGCCTCCTTCCCAGCCGGCACCGTCAGCGGCGCCCCCAAGATCCGCGCCATGCAACTGATTCATGCCTTGGAGCCCGATGCCCGGGGGCCCTATTCCGGCGTCTATGGCGGGGTCGACCTGGCCGGCGCCCTCAACACCGCCATCACCATCCGCACGATGGTGGTGCTGCCCCACAGCGAGGGGGGCTGGCGGGTGCAGGTGCAGGCCGGCGCCGGCGTGGTGGCCGATTCCAACGCTGCAGCCGAATACCGCGAAACCCTCAACAAGGCCCGCGGCATGCTCAAGGCGATTGCCTGCCTGCTGCCCGCCCAGTCATGAGGGATCCCCTGTTGCTCAAAGGCTTTGAAGTAGAGCTCTACACCGGTCGAGCCGACGGCACGGTGGTGGGATGCTCGGCGGCGGCGGCGGCAGCCCTTGCGGGCTTCGTCACCGAGCCCGACCAACGCAATCTTGAATACATCACGGCCCCTGATGCCAGCTACGAGCGCCAGCTCCAGCTGCTGATCGAACCGCGGCAGCGTCTGCGCCAGTGGCTGGCTAGCCGCCAACTCACCCTGCTGCCTGGCAGCGCCCTCAGCCTGGGCGACAGCCACCACTTCGAGCGCTCTGACCCCGCCAACCCTTATCACAGCTACATCGAGGCCACCTACGGCACCACGGTGGTCACCGCCAGCGTGCACATCAACCTGGGGCCGATTCGCAGCCGGGGCGCAAACCCGATGGACCGCCTGTTTGCCGGCCTTCGTCTGCTGCGCTGTGAGGCCGCCCTGCTGCTGGCCCTCAGCGCCAGCTCCCCCTTCCTCGACGGTGCGGTCACCGGAGCCCACTCCCAGCGCTGGCTGCAGTTTCCGCTCACGCCGGCCAAGGTGCCCCTGTTCCTCGACCACCAGCACTACATCGGCTGGATGGATCAACAGCTGGAGCTCGGCACGATGCAGAACGTGCGCCACCTCTGGACCTCCGTACGGCCCAATGGGGACAACCGGCCCCACGACCTCAACCGGCTGGAAATCCGCATCTGCGATCTGGTCACCGATCCGCTCGTACTGCTGGCGATCACAGCCTTCGCCGAGCTGCGGCTGCAGCAGTTGCTGCGCCAGCCGGACCTCTGCGACCCCCTCCAGGCCAGCAGCCTGACGCCGGAGGAATTGGCCCTGCTCGCCGATGCCAACGAACGGGCCGCGGCGGTGGCCAGCCTGGAAGCCACCTTGCATCACTGGCGGCGCGGCGAGCCGGTGCTGGCGAAGAACTGGCTGCGTGAAGAACTTGCAGCCCTGGCTCCACTGGCAAGCGAGCTCGGGCTCGACAACCAGCTCGCCCCCTTGGAGATTGTGCTGGACCACGGCAATCAGGCCATGCGATGGCTGGCAGGCCACCAAGCCGGGATTCCGATCAGCCAGTTGATCTCCCTGGAGATCGCTGCCATGGCCAGCCAAGAAGTGGAACTACTGGAGGCAATCGCCACAGACGCCAGACCACGCCCTTTGGGATGATCATGGATCTGCTTGCTGCCAAGCCAAGCCCCATGGGGGAGTCCATGCCCAGCCCCACCTTCACCTCGCCGACCTCCCAGCGGGTCACCCGGCTACTGGGCGAGCGCCTGGAACTGGTGGAAGACCTCTGGGAAACCGTGCTGCACAGCGAGTGTCCCCCCGGACAGGCGGAACGGCTGCTGCGGCTTAAACACCTGAGTGACCCCAGCGAAGAGGATTCCACGGCGGCCATCGTGCAACTGATCCGGGAGATGGATCTGGCCGAAGCCATCGCCGCGGCCAGGGCCTTCTCGCTGTACTTCCAGTTGGTCAACATCCTCGAGCAGCACATCGAGGAAGACAGCTACCTCGACAGCCTCAAAAACCAGAGCAGCAGCCCCAGCGATCCCTTCCTGCCACCCCTGGCCAACCAGAGCGACCCGGCCACGTTTCGCCAGTTGTTCGAGCGGCTTCGCAGTCTGAACGTTCCCCCGGCCCAACTGGAAAACCTGCTGCGCATCCTGGATCTGCGGCTGGTGTTTACCGCCCACCCCACCGAAATCGTGCGCCACACGGTGCGTCACAAACAGCGGCGGGTCGCTTGCCTGATTCAGCAGCTGGAGCAGGGCGCCAGCCTCAACTCTGTGGAGCGCCGCAGCCTCAGGCTCCAACTAGAAGAGGAAATCAGGCTCTGGTGGCGCACCGATGAACTGCACCAGTTCAAGCCAACGGTGCTCGACGAGGTTGACTACGCCCTGCACTACTTCCAGCAGGTGCTCTTTGATGCGATGCCGCAGCTGCGCGATCGCATCCGCTCTGCCCTCAAAAGCAGCTATCCCGATGTGGAACCGCCCCGCGATTCCTTCTGCACCTTCGGCTCCTGGGTGGGCTCCGATCGGGACGGCAACCCCTCGGTGACCCCAGACATCACCTGGCGAACAGCCTGCTATCAGCGCAAGCTCATGCTGGAGCGCTACCTCAAGTCGGTGGCTGAGCTGCGTGACCAGCTCAGCATCTCCATGCAGTGGAGCCAGGTGAGCCCGGCCCTGCTCGAGTCGCTGGAGATGGACCGGCTGCGCTTTCCTGAGATCTATGAACAGCGCGCCGCCCGCTATCGCCTCGAGCCCTACCGGCTCAAACTCAGCTACACCCTGGAGCGGCTCAAGCTCACCCATCAACGCAACCAAAACCTCAGCGAGGCCGGCTGGGAATCCCCTTGTGATGGCAGCGCCCCGCCTCCGCCGATGGGGGGGAGCCTGGCGGCACCACCCACCCAGGAGCTGCACTACAGCACGGTGGATGAATTCCGCAACGACCTTGAACTGATCCAGGACAGCCTCAAAGGCACTGGGCTGAGTTGCGAGTCTCTGCAACATCTGATCAGCCAGGCCCAAATTTTCGCCTTCTGCCTGGCCAGTCTGGACATCCGCCAGGAGAGCACCCGCCACAGCGACGCCCTCGACGAACTCAGCCGATACCTGCAGCTCCCTGTTGCCTATGGGGAGATGGGGGAAGCCGAGCGGGTGGAGTGGCTGCTCGAGGAACTGCAGACCCGCCGCCCCCTGCTGCCGCCTGCGGCCCGCTGGAGTGCTGCCGCCACAGAAACCTTCGCCGTTTTCCGGATGCTGCAGCGCCTGCAGCAGGAATTTGGATCCCGCATCTGTCACACCTACGTGATCTCGATGAGTCACACGGTGTCCGACCTGCTCGAGGTGTTGCTGTTGGCCAAGGAGGCTGGCTTGGTAGACCCCAAGGCCCAGCGTGCCGGGCTGCTGGTGGTGCCCCTGTTCGAAACGGTGGAAGACCTCCAAGGGGCCCCGGCCGTGATGGCCACCCTGTTTCGCCATCCCTTCTACCGGGCCCTGCTCGCCAGTGACGGCGGCCAGCCACTCCAGGAAGTCATGCTGGGCTACTCCGATAGCAACAAGGATTCCGGCTTTCTCTCCAGCAACTGGGAGATCCACAAGGCCCAGATTGCCCTGCAGCGCCTGGCCATCGAGCACGGGGTGGCTCTGCGCATCTTCCATGGCCGGGGCGGCTCGGTGGGCCGGGGCGGAGGCCCTGCCTACCAGGCGATCCTGGCCCAGCCCAGCGGCACCCTCAGCGGCCGGATCAAAATCACCGAACAGGGGGAGGTGCTGGCCTCGAAGTATTCCCTGCCGGAGCTGGCCCTCTACAACCTGGAAACGGTCACAACCGCCGTGCTGCAAAACAGCCTGGTGAGTGCCCCCATCGACGACACCCCGAGTTGGAATGACCTGATGGGCCGCTTGGCGGCCCGCTCCCGGGACCACTACCGGGCCCTGGTGCACGACAACCCCGACCTGGTGGCGTTTTTCCAGCAGGTGACCCCGATCGAAGAGATCAGCAAGCTGCAGATTTCCAGCCGCCCGGCCCGCCGCAAAAGTGGCGCCAAAGACCTCTCCAGCCTGCGGGCCATTCCCTGGGTGTTTGGCTGGACCCAGAGCCGCTTCCTGCTTCCCAGTTGGTTTGGTGTGGGAGCGGCCATCCAGCAGGAACTTGATCAGGACCCGGAGCAGCTCGAATTGCTGCGCCTGCTCCATCAACGCTGGCCGTTTTTCCGCATGCTGATCTCCAAGGTGGAGATGACCCTCTCCAAAGTCGACCTCGACCTGGCCCATCACTATGTGCAAGCCCTAGGCCGCAGCGAGCATCGGGACGCCTTCGAGCAGATCTTCCAAGCCATCGCCGGCGAATTCGAACTCACCCGCGATCTGGTACTGGCCATCACAGGCCACAGCCGCCTGCTGGACGGCGACCCTGCCCTCCAGCTCTCGGTCGACCTGCGCAACCGCACAATCATCCCGCTGGGCTTCCTGCAGGTGGCCCTGCTGCGGCGCCTGCGCGACCAGAACCGCCAACCACCCATCAGCGAAGCCATGGCCTCCAGCAGCGACGATGGCCGCACCTACAGCCGCAGCGAGCTGCTGCGCGGAGCCCTGCTCACCATCAACGGCATTGCCGCCGGCATGCGCAACACCGGCTGAATTCCGCCCCAGCGGCCGCCTTTGCTGCTACCACCCCGCCCTGCCCAGCCCTGCCCTGGATTCCCTCTTGATCCCTTTCCGCAGCCAGCCCCAAGCCCCGCGCCTGCGGGAGGGCTACGAGCTGCTAACCAACAGCCTGCCCAGCCACGAGGAACTGAATCGGCTGCTGCTGGCCAGCGGCGATCCCAGCCGCGATCCCGACCGGTGGAAGCGCGTACTAGCCAAGAGCCTGTGGCACCTAGCGGTGGAATCCCCCGAGGGGAACGTGGTGGGTTTTGTACGGGCTACCAGTGACCTAGCCCTCAATGCCAACCTCTGGGACCTCTGCGCCGATCCGGGCGATCCGCATCATGCCGACATCCTGGCGGTGTTGGTGCACGGCTCCCTCGGCAAGCTGCGCAGGGAGTTGGCTGGATGCAGCATTTCCCTGTCTGCCCCCCCCGCGGCTCTGGATGCCTTAAATCGCTATGGATTCTCCGTTGATCCAGGCGGCATCCGGGCGATGGGGCTGAATCTGCTGACCAATCATTAACGAGCATGGAGGGACTCGAACCCCCGACCCTCAGAACCGGAATCTGATGCTCTATCCAACTGAGCTACATGCCCATGGCTAAGGCCCATGGCCGGAGCAGAACCCCGGAAGAATTACCTTAACCTCCCGTCGCGTCAGACCCATCCGGCTGCACCGCCTGGAGCTGCTGCATTTCCGCAACATCAGCCATCTGGAGCTGGCGTTAGGCGCCCCACGCCTGCTGGTGATTGGCGCCAACGGCGAGGGCAAATCCAACCTGCTGGAGGCCGTGGAATTGCTGGGTTGCCTGCGCTCCCACCGCACCGCCAGCGACCGCGACCTGATCGAGCACGGGCAGAACAGCAGCCGGGTGCGCGCCGCCACCGACAGCGGCGATCAGCTGCAACTGACCCTGCGACGCAGCGGCGGTCGCCTGGCCCAACGCAACGGCAAGGTGCTCGAACGCCAGCTGGATCTGCTCGGATCCCTGCGCTGCGTAGGCTTCAGCGCCCTCGATCTGGAATTGGTTCGGGGCGAGCCGGCTGGCCGCCGCCAATGGCTCGACCGGGTGGTGCTGCAGCTCGAGCCGGTCTATGGCGACCTGCTCAGCCGCTACGGACGGCTGCTGCGCCAACGCAGTCAATTGCTGCGGCGCGGCCTCGGCGGCGGCGATCTGTTGGCCCTGCTCGATGCCTTTGATGATCAGATGGCCGTGATCGGCACCCGCCTGCACCGGCGCCGATCGCGGGCCATCCAACGGTTGGAGCCCCTGGCCGCCGCCTGGCAGGAACGGCTCAGCGGTGGCCGGGAACGCCTGCAGCTCCAGTATCAGAGCGGCACCCGACTCGATGGCGAAGCAGCCGAGGAGCCCTGGCGCGAGGCCCTGCTGGAGCAACTGCAGCAACAGCGTGACGTGGAACTGCGCCTAGGGCAGTGCACGGTGGGGCCCCACCGCGACGAGCTGGGCCTGGAGCTGGCCGGGCAAGCGGCACGGCGCTACGGATCGGCGGGCCAGCAACGCACCCTCGTGCTCGCCCTCAAGCTGGCCGAGCTGGAGCTGGTAGGCACGGTGCTGGGTACCCCACCCCTGCTGCTGCTCGACGATGTGCTGGCCGAGCTCGATCCCCAGCGGCAACAACTCCTGCTCGAGGCGGTGGGCGACGGCCATCAGTGCCTGGTGAGCGCCACCCACCTGGGGGCCTTCAGCGGCGGCTGGCAGGCCCAGAGCCAAGTGGTGCACATGCGAGCCGGCCAGCTGCATGGGCAGTCGCCGCTGACCCTGACTGACTAGGCATTTCGCCCTTCACCAGCTTCTATGGTGGTGAGCTTGTCCGTTTGGCTGCAATGACCCAGACCCTGCCCTGCCTCCACCCGAACCCGGGATGGACCGAGGCCCCCGCAGCAACTCCTCCAGCTGCTCCCCTCCCCCTCCAGGTTTCCGATACGGTCGGCAAACACTGCATTCTCGAGCTCTACGGCTGCGACGGCGCCAAGCTCGATGACGAAGATTTCCTCAGGGTCACCATCACCGCAGCAGCGAAGCGTGCCGGTGCCACCCTGCTCAACCTGATCACCCACCGTTTCGAACCCCAAGGGGTGACGGGCCTAGCCTTGCTAGCCGAGTCGCACATCTCCATTCACACCTGGCCTGAATCGGGCTATGCCGCGGTGGACGTGTTCACCTGCGGCGACCACACCATGCCCGAAAAGGCCTGTGCCGTGCTTGTTGATGAGCTCTTAGCCGACACCCACAAGCTCACCAGCTTCCGCCGCGAGACACCCTCCTGCCTTCCCAGCAGCACCCTGCGGCAGCCCCTCCCTTCCGAGCCGTTTGCTGCGGCCCTAAGCCTCTGAGGGGGGCGCCTGGAGGAGGGCACTCTGCTTGGCGGCCAGGTCCCGGTTGAGCTTGCCGCTCACCAGGCCCTCGAGATCCAGGCCCACGGCTGTAAAACCGAGGGCCAGAAAGGCCTCTACCAGTGTGTGCCTAGGTTTTGACTGGGCCCAGTAGCCCAGGGCCCGCTCGAGTTGCTCGGCCGGTAGCTCGATGCGGGCCGTTTGGCCCTGGCAGCGCACCCGCACCTCGGGCCAGCCGGCGGCCAGCAGCCAGGCCTCAGCCGCCGCCACTTGGTGCAGGCGCTTTGCGGTGATCGGCTCCCCGTAGGCAAACCGGGAAGCCAGGCAGGGCTGGGCGGGCTTGTCCCACCAGGGCAAGCCCAGAGCCCGGGACAGCTGGCGCACCTCTGCCTTGGTGAGACCAACCGCTGCGAGGGGGGAACGCACCCCGAATTCCCGGGCAGCCCTGATGCCGGGGCGATGGTCGCTGAGGTCATCGGCATTGACACCATCGAGCACGCTGGCCCCACTGGCCGCAGCAGCGATCGGCGCCAGCAGGCGATGCAGCTCCCGCTTGCAGGCGTAGCAACGCTGCTCGGGATTGCTTGCATAGGCCGGGTCAGCCAGTTCCGAGGTGGGGATTTCCCGATGGCGAATGCCAAGCCAGCCCGCCTGCAGGCGGGCCTCCTGGCGCAAATGGGGGGCCAAGGCCGGTGAGACCCCGGTCATCGCCAGGGCCCCCTCGCCACACTGTTCGTGGGCGATGGCCGCCACCAGCGCACTGTCCACCCCACCGGAGTAAGCCACCACCACCTGCTCGAGGGCGGCCAGCTGGGCCCGCAACTCCGCCAAGGCGCCAGCCAGGTGGGGCGGCAACGGTTCAAGCAGTGAGAAGTGCATTGGAGCCCTGATCTTGATTTGATCCTGCCAACCCCAACCCAAGGGCGCCGGTAACATCTCGCCATGAGCAGCACCCAGACGCCGCAGCGGGGCACCGGCCGGGGTATCGGCATCCGCACGGCAGCCGGCAGCGACGAGCGCGCCCACGGTCAGTTGCATGTCTACGACGGCGATGGCAAGGGCAAAAGCCAGGCCGCCCTCGGGGTGGTGCTCCGCACCATCGGCCTGGGCATCTGTGAGCAGAAACGCACCCGGGTGCTGCTGCTGCGCTTTCTCAAGGGCCCTGGCCGCGCCTACGACGAAGATGCCGCCATCGAGGCCCTGCAGCAGGGCTTCCCCCACCTGATCGACCAGGTGCGCACCGGTCGGGGCGAATTCTTCAGCGCCGAGGACGCCACCCGCTTCGATCGCCAGGAAGCCCAGCGTGGCTGGGACATCGCCAAGGGTGCCATCGCCAGCGACCTCTACTCGGTGGTGGTGCTCGACGAACTCAACCCGGTGCTGGATTTGGGCTTGCTTGACATCGCCGATGTGGCCCGCACCCTGGCGGCCAAACCGGACGGCATGGAGGTGATCTGCACGGGCCGTGGCGCCCCCCGCCAGCTGGTGCAGCTGGCAGACCTGCACTCGGAAATGCGAGCTCACCAGGGCCCTGGTGGCCTCGAAGGCGTTGAGATCTACACCGGGGAAGGGAAGGGCAAATCCACCAGTGCCCTAGGCAAGGGGCTCCAGGCCATCGGCCGGGGCATCAGCCAGGACAAAAGCCACCGGGTGCTGATCCTGCAGTGGCTCAAAGGCGGCAATGGCTACACCGAAGATGCTGCCATTGCCGCCCTGCGCGAGAGCTATCCCCATCTGGTGGACCACCTGCGCTCTGGCCGCGACGCCATCGTCTGGCGGGGCCAGCAGCAACCGATCGACTACGTGGAAGCCGAGCGGGCCTGGGAAATTGCCCGGGCAGCCATCTCCAGCGGCCTCTACAAAACCGTGATCCTCGATGAGATCAACCCCACGGTGGATCTGGAGCTGCTGCCGGTGGAGCCGATCGTGCAGACCCTGCTGCGCAAACCGGCCGAAACCGAGGTGATTCTCACGGGGCGCTGCAAACATCGGCCCGCCTACTTCGACCTGGCCTCCGTGCACTCCGAGATGGTGTGCCACAAGCACTACGCCGAGCGGGGCGTCGATCTCAAGCGGGGCGTGGATTACTGAGACTGGCTTGAGTCTCGCCCGATTCAGTAACGCGGCACGCTGGGATCCACATCCTGACTCCAGGCATCGATGCCACCAGTCACGTTGACGCCCTCGATGCCGTGGCGGGCCAAGGCAATCAGGGCTTTGGCGCTTCGGCCCCCCAGTTTGCAGTGCACATAGAGCTGTTTGCCGGCCGTCCACGCACGAATTTGATCAATGGCCACACCGCTTTCGATCTGATCGAGCGGCACCAACACGGCCCCAGGGATCACGGCGATGTCGGCCTCGGGTGGATTGCGGACATCCAGCAGCAGGAAGGCCTCCCCCTGAGCCTCGATCAGGGTCTTGAGCTCAACCACCGAGATACTGGCCACACTGCCAGCTTCCTCCTGGCCAGGGGCGCTGCCGCCCACGCCGCAGAACTCCTGGTAGTCGATCAGCCTATCGATCACCGGACGCTCCGGATTGGGCCGCAGCTTCAGCTCCCGGAACTTCATACCCAGGGCATCGAACAGCAGCAGACGGCCGCTGAGGGTGGTGCCGATGCCTGTGATGATCTTCAGCGTCTCGGTGGCCTGGATCACGCCGATAATTCCGGGCAGCACGCCCACCACACCGCCCTCAGCGCAGGAGGGAACCATGCCCGGTGGCGGCGGCTCGGGGAACAAATCGCGGTAATTGGGGCTTTCCGCATCCAGGTTGAACACCGTGGCCTGGCCCTCAAAGCGGAAGATCGAGCCGTACACGTTGGGCTTGCCCAGCAGCACGCAGGCATCGTTCACGAGGTAGCGGGTGGGAAAGTTGTCCGTGCCGTCGCACACAATGTCGTAGGGGCGGATAATCTCCAGGGCGTTCTCGCTGGTGAGGGCCGTTTCGTAGAGATCCACCTGGCAGTGGGGGTTGATCTCGAGGATGCGGGCCTTGGCCGATTCGATCTTGGGTTTGCCCACCCAGCTGCTGCCGTGGATCACCTGGCGCTGCAGGTTGGAGTGGTCCACCACGTCGAAATCGACGATTCCCAGGCGGCCCACGCCCGCGGCAGCCAGATAGAGCAGCAGCGGCGAGCCCAGCCCGCCCGTGCCCACACACAGCACGGAAGCGGCCTTGAGCCGCTTCTGGCCCTCCATACCCACCTCGGGCAGGATCAGGTGGCGGGCAAAACGGGCCACCTCATCGGGGCTGAGCTGAACGCCGCTGGTGTCGGGAGGAAGCATGGCCGCTGGGATCAGCTCCCTATTCTCCACGGCAGGAGCTGGGGCAGGGCGGGCGGCTCCGGGATCCACCACCCCAGCAGCTCCGCGGCCTGGCCCCCAGCGCCGAGGATCACCATCAAGGCTGGCCCAACGCAAAGCCGGCAATCGGTGGCCGAGGGAACGGGGCCAGAGGCGGGATGGCTATGGGCTGAACCCAGCACCTCCAACCCCTGCTCCCGGCCCCACTTCTGGGCCAGCAGCTGCTCACGGGGATCAATGGCGAAGCGGTGGTTGCGGGCGCCCGGCACAGACCACACATTGCGGCACGGCCAGATCCGGCCCAGCTGCCAACCATGGCCCTGCCTCACGCCCAGCAACAAAGCACAGCCCTCCTCGGGTTGGGCAGCGATCAAAATCTGGCGCAGAACGGTGAGCAGCTGCCAATCTGCCCTTAGATGAGCTGGCGCTTGCAAACACACACCGATACCTTGTGACTCAGACCAACCTTGCCCACCATCCGGTCCATGAGTGACACCACCCCCGACGCGGTTGAGCAGGAGACGGCCTCCGGAGTGGAGCCAGGAGCTACCGCGGCTGATTCCGATGCGACGGCCGAAGTCAGCTTCACGGAGCGCTACAGCGAAATCCTGACCAAGGTCAATGCCACCCTCGACAAGGTGGACTGGAGCCAGATGGGCCGCATCGGCAAGGCCACCGGCGTGATCGTGGCCGTGATCGTGGCCCAGATTCTGATCAAGGGAGTCTTGGACACCATCAACCTCCTGCCGGTGGTGCCAGGCCTGCTCGAGCTGCTGGGCTTGGTGGTGGTGGGTCATTGGAGCTGGCAGAACCTCACCACCGGAGAGAAGCGCGGTGCTGTGGTCGCCAAGCTCCAAAACCTTCGCCAGGAGTATCTGGGCTAAGCCAGGGGGCACACCAGACCCCCTAAGCAACCCGACTGAGCAGGTTGACGAGGCAAGCCTGGGCCCTCGGCCAGTAGCTCCCACCGAACAGGTTGGCGTGGTTGAGCAAGTGATACAGGTTGTAAAGGGCAACCCGTTCCCTAGCCCCAGGCGGAAGCGGCCAGTGGCTGGAGTACCCCTCAAAAAATGAGGGCGAAAACCCCCCAAACAATTGGGCCATCGCCAAATCCACCTCCCGATCCCCCCAGTAGCAGGCTGGATCAAAGACCACCCCGCGGCCATCCGCCAGCAGGGCGGCATTGCCGCACCACAGATCACCATGCACCAGCACCGGCTGGCTTTCGGTCTCTGCCAACCATCGCGGCACCAGCTCCAGCAAGGCTGCGGCGCCTTCGAGGGGCTCGTTTTGGCGCGCAGCCCAAGCCAACTGGGGGGCCAACCGGCACTGGGCGAAAAACACTCCCCAGGTCGTCTGCCAGCGATTGGCCTGGGGAGCTGAGCCGATGAAGTTGTCGGCTGGCCAGCCATAGCCCTGGTCCGGTGACCTGGCGGCGCTAGCTCGGTGCAAGCGAGCCAAATGCTGGCCGAATTGAAACGCTGCGCCGGCCTGGCCTGCGCCCCCGCCCATGGCCTCGAGATCAAGCCAGGGCAACACCAGCACGGCCTGATCGCCAGCAATGCCCGTGGCCAGGGGCTCGGGAATCACCAGGCCGGCTGGGGCGTGAGCCGCCAAGGCCAGGAGACCCTCCGCCTCCGCCACAAGTTGGGGCAGGGCCGCCGCCGTGTTGGTTTTGGCAAACAGCGCACCACCGTCTGCAAACCGAAGCTGCCAGGCCCGGTGGATGCAGCCACCGCCCACCGACCTGCGGTCCACCAGGCGGCGACCAAGCTGATCCCGCAGCCAATCGTCCAGGGCATCGATGGGCGCGGCAGCCATGGCGCCATGGCCAAACAGCAGCTGCCAGCATGCCGCCATGGAGACGCCCTGTGATGTGGTGGTGGTGGGAGCCGGCATTGCCGGCCTCACCGCAGCGGCCCTGCTAGCCAAGGCCGGGCTCGGAGTTCACGTGCTGGAGGCCCACCACCAAACTGGTGGCTGCGCCGGCACCTTCCGCCGTGGGCCCTACACCTTTGATGTGGGCGCGACCCAGGTCGCGGGCCTGGAACCCGGTGGCAGCCATCGACGCCTGCTTGAGCACTTCGGCCTGCCACTGCCAGCCGCAACGCCCCTGGATCCTGCCTGCGTCGTAGACCTCGGCGATGGCAGACCGGCGGTGCGGATCTGGCGCGATCCAGTCCGTTGGGCCACCGAGCGAGAGCAGCAATTTCCAGGCAGCGGGCGCTTCTGGCACCTCTGCGAAACCCTGCACCAAGCCAACTGGGCCTTTGCCGGCCGAGATCCGGTGCTGCCACCCCGCAGCAGTTGGGATCTGGCCCAACTGCTGCCGGCCCTGCGTCCCGCCAACCTGGCTAGTGGCCTGCTCACGGCAGCCACGGTGGCCGATCTGCTGATGCTGACGGGCTGCGGCGACGATCGACGTCTGCGTCGCTTTCTCGATCTACAACTGCGCCTCTACTCCCAGGAGCCAGCCGATCGCACCGCCGCGCTCTATGGCGCCACCGTGCTGGCCATGGGCCAGGCCCCCCTGGGCCTGTGGCATCTGGAGGGCTCGATGCAAGTGCTCAGCCAGCAACTGGAGCGGGCCCTGGCGGCGGCCGGTGGCCAGCTGAGCTTGGGTCATCGGGTGACGCTGGTCGAGCGCCAGGCAGAGGGGTGGGTGGTCCATGGCTCGCAGCCGAAGGCCTTTGCCCTGGTCGCCGCCGATGTGGTGGTGGCGCTGCCGGTGCAGAGCTTGCCTGAGCTGCTCGCAGATCAACTGCCCAAGGGCTACCAGCGCAGGCTGGCCAGCCTGCCCGATCCCTCCGGAGCAGTGGTGTTCTACGGAGCCGTGGATCGGAGCCTGCTGATGCCCGATTGTCCAGCCCACCTCCAGCTCGACTGGGCTGAACCGGGCTCGCTGTTTGTCTCGGTGAGCCGGGAGGGCGATGGCCGGGCCCCGGCCGGCCAGGCCACCGTGATCGCCAGCGTGTTCACACCGGCGCGCCCCTGGTTTTCCCTCACCCGCCAGGCCTACAGCCAGGCCAAAGCCAAAGCGCTCGCAGGCATCCAGCTGGGGCTGCAGACGGGGCTGGGGATCGGTCCGGCGCAATGGCGGCACGGAGAACTGGCCACCCCCCGAGGCTTTGCCCGCTGGACGGGCCGACCGTTCGGGTTTGTGGGGGGCCTCGGCCAACATCCCCGTCGCTTTGGCCCCTTCGGCCTGGCTAGCCGCACCCCCCTACCCGGCCTCTGGCTGTGTGGCGACTCGATTCACCCCGGCGAAGGCACGGCCGCCGTCGGACTCTCAGCCCTGATGGCCTGCCGTCAGTTGCTGGCACAGCGGGGCCAGCAACTGACGCTGGGCAACACCGTCTGAGCTCAAGGCTTGCCACTGTCGTCTGGGGCAACGCTGCACACAAACTCAGGCCGGAGCTGGTGGCAGGCCTCCAGCTCCGCCAAGAGCGCAGCCCAATCGCCCTGGCGCACCCAACCCTCCAACGCTTCAAGCCGCTGGCGATACGTGCCTAGGGCTGCCAACACGGCCTCGCGATTGCAGCGGGCCATCAGGGTTCCAAGCAACGGGTTGCCGCCCCCCACCCGCGTCGTGTCGGCAAAGCCACTCGAAGCCAGCTGGCGAGCCAGCTGGGACGGGGCAACACCTGAGTCAGCGCTCCGCAACAGGGCCGCCCCCACCAGCACCGGCAGGTGGGAAATCAGGGCCACCGCCTGGTCATGCTCCGCAGCTGAGCAGGTGAGCCAGCGAGCCCCCACGAGCACTGCGAGCTCCCTGACTGCCGCCAGGGCTTGCGGATCCGTGCCGGCCTCCGGAGTGGCCACCCAGGGGCGATGGCGAAACAACCCGGCCAAGCCAGCCTCCACACCCGACTCAGCGTTGCCCGCCATTGGGTGGCTCGCCACAAAGCGCGGATGCTGGCAACGCCAGCGCGCCAGCACCGGCCCCTTCACCGAGCCCACGTCAGTGATCACCGCCTGGGGCGGCAGGGCCGCCAGCAGGGCCGCATCGGGGGCCAACAGGCCATCAAGCGGCAGGGCCAGCACCACCATTCCACAGGGAGCCAGCAGGGCAGGATCGCAGCCCACCAGGGTTGCCAGGCCCCTCTGGCGGGCCCGCTCAGCGGTGGCGGGGCGATGCACCAGTCCGCGAACCTCGATTCCGCGCTGCTGCAGATCCAGCCCTAAGGAACCGCCGATCAGCCCCAGTCCCACGATGCCCACCGGCTGGAAGCGCCAGCCATCCAACTCCTGGCCACCCTTGAAATCAGGCACGGGAACAGACGCCATCGAGCATCCACAGACAGATATCGCCTAGCCAGCTTCCTACGATCTGAACCTGTTGGCCGCCTGGGAATGCTCGAAGCCCGCGCCCACCAACAGCTCAAGGCCCTGCTGGCCAGGGAAGGCTGCGAGCCGTGGCCCCACCACCTGAGCCTCAGCCGTCTGGTCGCCCGCAGCCTGCGCCGGAGCGACCACACCTTTGTACGGCTGGCACCCGGTTGCGATCCAAGTTGGTGGATCAGTCTGCTGGTGCCCTTAGCGCTGAGTGACGCTCCCCTGGCGCTGGTGGTCAGCGATGGGGCATGCCAACGGCTGTTGCAGGTTGAGCTGCCCCGGCTGGGGCGGGCCGGTCCAGGCCTGGCTTTGGCCTGTTTCGAGGGCGACCTTCCCCCTGCAGATGGCCGCGTCTGGCTCTTGAACCACCGCCAACTTGTCTCCGCCTGGCGGCAAGGCGTGCTCGCGGATCGACAACTGATCCTTCCGGAAGCCGAACATCTCGACACCCTGCTCCGGGAGGCTCTGGCGGTGGTGCTGACCCCCCAACACTGGGATCAGTTGAGACGTGCCCAACCTGGGGCCTCAACCAGCCTGCTGAGCTTGCACGATCGCCTCAATCGCTTGGTCCTCAACCATCCCCGCACGCCCCACCAGCTGGTGGGAATCGCAGCTGAGGACGAAGCCCCCCTGCGTCAGCTGCTGCAGTTGCTACGGCCCCTACCCGCTCCCTGGCCGGCCTGGCTGGCCGCCAACGGCAGCGATTGGACCAGCTGGGCCCAGGTCAATCCGAAACTGCTGCAATGGCAATTGCATCGCCAACCCCTGGAACCCCTGGCCGCACTCCATGGCCTGCTTGTCGATCGCGGTGCAGTGGTGCTGGGACAACGATCCACAGCTCCTTGCGTGGAACTGGGCCTGCAGCCCAACGTGACCGTCAATCTGGGGGATCCGCCCCTGGCCGATCCGCTGCCGCTTTATGCCCCCCTCCGCCAACCCCTGCCCAACAGCCCCCATTACGGCCAACACCTCCTGGACCACGCTCGCCGACTCGTGCTTGGCCAGCTGGGGGTCACGGTTGTTCTGGTCGATGACCAAGCCCTCCGCCTCAACCTGACCAGTGGGCTGGCGGCGGAATTCGGCAGTCGGGTGGTGCACGAGAACACCGCGCCAGAGAGCAATGGTGTGATCTGTGCCAGCTGGAACTGGTGGCTCAACCAGCAGCAACGGCTACCCCTGCCCAGCCAGATCGTGGTGGCCCTGCTGCCGCTCGCCAGCCTGGAAGATCCGCTCACCGCCGCCCGGGTCCTAGCCATGCGTCAGTCAGGACAGGACTGGTTCCGGGAATTCCTACTACCCGATGGCCTCAATCAACTGCAGCTGGGGGTGGCGGGCCTACGTCGCCAAGGAGGAAGGCTCGCGATTTTGGATGGGCGCCTGCGCGGCCGGAGCTGGGGGCGCCAGGTGCTCCTCGCCCTGGAGCCCTGGGTCAGCCTCACGCGCCTGCTGCCTCATTAACCTGGTCTTCTCACCGCTACCAACAGGAGACGCCCGGGAGATGGGGGAAGCAAAGCGTCGCAGCAGCCAGGGACTTCCACCAAAAGTGATCAAGTCATCACGACCCAAGCCTGCAGACACCTCACCGCGAATCGTTTCCTGGCTACCCCTCAGCCGCAACCAGGCCGATCAGTTTGTAAAACTCACCACCAAGGCAGCCTGGGTGGGCATCGCAGCCCTGGTGCTGTTCTGGGTGACGGTTCGCTTTATTGGCCCTGCAGCGGGCTGGTGGGCTCTGGCCGACGGCTGATTCGCCGGATTCTGAAGAAAACATTATGATTGCCACCATCTGGGGTCGTCGCCGTGTTTCCACGCCTTGCCGAGCAATACCGGACGGTGGTCCAAGATTTGGTGATGAGCCTCCAAGCCCTGGCCAAAAGCCTTCAGGATCGGGGCATTGCCGCCACCTGCTATGTCTGCGGTGATGGCCGTAACGGCCATGGCGCCTCCTTTGTGGCCAATCTGGACACCAAGCACATGGTGCGTTTTCTCGTGTCTGACTTCGGCATCAGCTGGGTGGAATCCCGCGATGGCCACGAGTTGGTCAAACTGGAAGGGGCCGAAGCCATTCAAGAGCTGCAGCGCTTAGCCCAGGTTTTGCAAAGCCCCGATACATCGCGCCAGGCAGCTGCAGCGGCGCCTGGGATCCAGGGCAGGCCCAAGGGCGCTTTTACGCGCCCCTGACACCCCGCTGGCTTGGGGAGCGCCCGTTTGGGCTCAACTCGCCACCGGCAGATCGGCCAAGGCCGCCGCCCCATCTTCCTGGATCGGGGTGGTGGTCGTGGCGGCGGCTTTGGCCGCTGCGGCGAGGGGCTTCATCGAGTTGGATGTCACCTCGGAGCCTTCCTTGAGCTTCTGGCGCGTCAGCTGCTCGATCAGCTCAGCCTGCGTGGGGTTCTGCTCCAACCAGGTAATCGTGTTGTCGCGTCCCTGGCCGATGTTGTCACCCTCATAGCTATACCAGGCTCCCTTCCGAACAACCACACCGGTCTCCTCGGCCAGATCCAGCAAACAGCCCAGGGTGCTGATGCCGCGGCCAAACAAAATATCAAACTCAGCAATGCGGAAAGGGGGCGCCACCTTGTTTTTAGCCACCTTCACCTTGGCGCGAATCCCGTACTCCTCGGTGCCGCGCTTGAGGGTCTGAATGCGGCGGATGTCGAGGCGCACCGAGGCATAGAACTTGAGCGCATTGCCCCCCGTGGTGGTTTCAGGGTTGCCATAGGTCACGCCGATCTTCTGGCGCAGCTGGTTGAGAAAAATCACCGTGCACCCAGACTTACCAATATTGCCGGTGATCTTGCGCATGGCCTGGCTCATCAAACGGGCCTGACTCCCAACCGCCAAGTCGCCCATCTCCCCCTCAATCTCAGCACGGGGGGTCAGGGCGGCGACCGAATCGATCACCACGATGTCAACCGCTGCTGAACGCACGAGTTGGTCGACGATCTCCAGAGCCATCTCACCGGTATCGGGTTGGGAGACCAGCAAATTCTCTATATCAACACCCAGGGAGGCCGCATAGACAGGATCGAGGGCGTGCTCCGCATCCACAAAGGCCGCCACGCCGCCCCGCTTCTGCACCTCGGCGATGGCATGCAGGGTGAGGGTGGTTTTGCCTGAACTCTCGGGCCCATAAACCTCCACCACCCGACCCTTGGGGTAGCCGCCACCGAGAGCCAGATCGAGGGTGAGCGCTCCGGTGGAGATCGTTTCCACCCGCATGCGGGAGGCATCCCCCAATCGCATGATCGAACCCTTGCCGAAGTTGCGCTCGATCTGGTTAAGCACCAGCCCCAGGGCTTTGTCACGCTCGGCGGCGGCACTGGCAGACGGTCGGGAAGAGGAAGAGGAGGAAGCCACAGAAGCGCTGGAGGCGGGGATGGAGGAAGACGACGTGGACCTGGAATCGGCAGGCATGGTGACAATCAGAAACGGGGCAGAAACGGGGCAGAACGGCGGCAGGAACGGGTGTGGGGAGTGGGGACGGACCGAAGACCGCAATCCTGCGACCCCTGGGCAACAAGTGCCACCAAAAAGGGCCGGCGTACCAATTGCGCATAGTACGGGCGTACTCTAGCCCACTAAGGCCATTGCGCCAGGGGGCTCGCGAAGCGTTCCGGGGTAAGCCAGCCAATCGTCGCCGGCAGGCCTTGGCCATCTCCGGGGCCGAGGTAGCCCCAGCTCACCAGACAGCAACGCACGGATGCCAGCTCCGGATCGGCCCGCACCGCCTCCAAGGTCGGGCGACGGTCTTCAACAAACCAGAGGCGCCGCCCTTGGGCCTGGAGTTGCCTCAAGACCACAACCTTGCTGCCCTGCTCGTGACCAAAGAGAGCCTCGGGCTTCAGGCCCTCAGCGGCCAGCAGCCTGTCCGCAAAAACCGCACCCTTGGTGGTGAGCACGGCCCAGGCGGCCCCATCCCCGGCCAGGGAGTGCAGCCTCTGCTTCACCCCCGGATAAAACCGATGGCGCGCCAACCAACCCGCCTCGTCCGTGGCTATGGCGCCGGCACGCACGCGCTCAAGTTGCTGCTGCAGCTGGTCTGCTTGCCAACCCCAGCGGGCCAAGGCCAGGGCAAGACCTGCGGCGTAATCGCGCAACAGGACCTCCAGCCCGAAACCGTCCCGGCCCAACTCAGCAGCCATCAAGACCATCTCCCAGCCCTTGTGGATGAGGGGCCGCAACCGCACAAAGGCCGCCGGAACGGCTTCGGGAAGCTGAAGCTGGGGAGCCAGCTCAAGGGCAGCCGTCCTGGCCGCCCACCAGTATTCCGCCATCCCATCGACCAACACGCCATCGAAGTCGAAAACGACCAGGGTTGCAGGAGGGGAGATGGCTGAAGCCAGCGGCATGGAGGCTCAGAACTGGGTCGCTAGGATTCGAACCTAGGAATGGCGGGACCAAAACCCGCTGCCTTACCACTTGGCGACGACCCAAAGCAGCCGGCCTAGCCGGTGCCTAGATAGTTACCCATAGCGGCCGGTCCTTCGTCAACCGCGACCAGACCGCACGACCGACTCAGGCTGGAAACACGCGCAACCGTTGCTCCGCCCCACGGCCGAACACAGCCGTACGCAGGCGGTAACGGCCAGCCAGTTCGGCCTGCAACAGGCGCACCCGCGGGCTGCGAGGCAACAGCTCAACGGGCTGGCCGTGGGGCAGCACAACCCGTTCGACGGCCAGCCGGCATTCCTCCAAACCAGCATGGGCATCGTCGCCCAGGGGCCCCGGCGATGCTGGAGCGGCATCGGCATCGGCCGGCAGCTGGCGGCGCCGCTCCAGCAGCCGCTCCATGGCCCGCTGCAGCTGGGGCTGGGCCGCAGATTTCAACACCAGGATCGGCAGACCAAGATCCTGGGCCTGGCGGCGCAGATGGGGATCACGGCCAAGCTCCTGGCGCAAGCTGAGCACCGCATCGGCCAACGCAACGCTGTCCACCACTTCAACAGGCAACTGGCGAGCCCGCACAACCTGCTCCAGCAGGCTGCGGCCCATGCCCACCCCGAAGAGCCGCAACACGGGTAACGAGGCGGGGGGCGAGGCGGGGGGCGAGGCAGGGGGCGAGGCGGAGGCGGCACTCGGGCTGGGACTGGAGCTGACACTGGAGCGGGGAAGGGGTGCCAGAGGCTCGTCGGCCATGACGGATCCAGGCGGAGCGTCGGGCAGGGGCAGTGGTCGCGGAGCCAAGCCGGGGGTTGGAGATGGGTTCTGCTGCAGCCGCAACTGTCCGTCCCCATCCAGCTCTCGCACCTCGGGGCGGGCACGCTGACCCCGCAACAGCAAGTCGACCGTGCGGGCCACATCGCGATGCACCAGCCAGCGGTGGCGGTTGTGCATCTCCACGGCCAGGGCGAAGGTGGGATCGGCCGCCCTCTCGAGCACCGTCTTCTGGGTGCGGCGGCGGCGCGCCTCTTCGTCCCCCAGGGTCACCGACTGAATCCCGCCCACAAGGTCGGAGAGGGTGGGATTCTTGATCAGATTGGAGAGCTCATTGCCGTGGGCAGTTGCCACCAGCATCACGCCCCGCTCGGCGATGGTGCGGGCCGCCTGGGCCTCTAATTCGGTGCCGATCTCATCGATGACGATGACCTCCGGCATGTGATTTTCGACCGCTTCGATCATCACGTGGTGCTGCAGCTCCGGCCTGGCCACCTGCATGCGTCTGGCCCGGCCGATGGCTGGGTGGGGGATGTCGCCATCGCCGGCAATCTCGTTGCTGGTGTCGATCACCACCACCCGCTTGCCCAGATCGTCGGCCAGCACCCGGGCGATCTCTCGCAGGGCGGTGGTTTTGCCGACACCGGGGCGGCCCATTAACAACAAAGACTCCCCGGCATCGAGCAGGTCGCGCACCATGGCCACCGTGCCGAACACGGAGCGACCCACACGGCAGGTGAGCCCGACGATCTCGCCGGTGCGGTTGCGAATCGCACTGATCCGGTGCAGGGTGCGCTCAATCCCAGACCGGTTGTCACCGCCGAAGGCCCCAAGCCTGGCCACCACGGCTGCCAACTCAACCCGACCCAGGGGCTCCGAGCCCAAACTGACCACCCGGGCGGGGTAGCGCGCCTCTGGCACCCGGCCCAGATCCAGCACCACCTCCAGCAGCTGATCCCGCGCCTCCGCGGTTGCCAGGCAGGTCTGCACCACTGCGGGCAGCCGCTCAAGCAGGCGATCAAGATCGTCGGTGACGCGCTGGGGCCGATTCACAGCTGCTGTTCTAGCCAGGGATGGACCAGACCCTGGGCCAGCTGCAGGGCCTGGGGCCAGAGCACCCCATCAGCCAACAGGGGCCGACCACGGCGCTGGGCTTCCAGCAGGAGAGGTTGCAGCAGTCGACGGGCCACACCCCCAAAGGCCACCCCGGCAATCTGGCCACGCAAGGCTGGCCTGCCCCGCAAATGGAGCAGGGTCTGGGCATTGGTTCCCCCTGCTAGCTGCACAGGGCCCGGCGGGGCAAGGGGCAGCACGGCCGCGGCCAGGCGCACGGCCGCCGCGGCCGTGCCAGCCCCCACATCGCCCGTCATGGGCCGGCCGTCAAGTTGCCAGAGGGGTCGCAGCCCCTGGCTTCGCAACACGGCAAAGCGCTGCCAGAGCTCTCCAGCCAGGTCCAGCGCCGACTGGGCCGTGCCCTCCAGGCCCGCGCTCACGGCCACCCGGCGCAGGGGAATGCCGCTAGCCACCAGCTGATCCACCCGCGTTCTAAAGGCCTGGGCGCGACCCGGCTGGGTGTGGAGCTCCACCGCATCAGGGCGCAGCTGGGCCAGCAGGGGTGCCACCGCAGCACCAGGCAACACCTGCCCCCGCTCCTCAATCAGGCCGTGGGGGCAAGCCGGCAGACATCGGCCGCAGCCGTAGCAGCGCTCAGCCAGAACCCCGCCCACCCCCGTAACCGCGACGCCGATGGCCAGGGCCGGACAGACCCGCTCACAGGGGCGAGAGCAACGCGCCGGGCAGAGATGGGGGTTGAACCAGGCCTTGCGGAAATGGGGATCGACCCCGTCGCTGAGGCTGAGCATCAACCAGGGCCGCCCTGCGCCCCTGGCCCCAGCCCAGGCCATCCCGCGTCGGATCGCGGCCACCACGGCGGGGTCGGCGGCAGCATCAATGCAGTGCACCCCGGCAAGGGTAAAGATGCCACTGAGATCCTCAATGGCGGCAAGGTCCTGGTTGCTGGCGCCGCAGATCAGCTTGACCCAGTGGCACCGATCCAGGGCAGCTTCAGGCGCCAGGCCTTCAGACACCCAACAACTGCTCGAGGGGCTGCCAACGCAAGGCCCGGGCCCCACCCATCTCGACCACGAGCTTCAGCCGCGGTTCCCGCCGGCACAGGGCCACCAGCGAGCCCAGCTCGGCCTGGGAGAGCACCTGGCCCTCCAGTAGCCACAGCAAGATGGGATGGTTGCCTTCCAGCAGGGCACCCAACTGGGGCATGACCCGCTGCACCTCGCCCACCGCGGCACCCCTGCCGACGCTCTGGTGACCGAGGTGGGGAGGCCGCACGCCATGGAGCTGCAGAAGGAAAGCCTCCGGATCCCCAAGGCCCCGAGCGGAGCTGAGCTGGGCCCGATAGCCCGCAGCCCGCATCCGGCGCAGCAGGCGCGTTTCAGCCCCGCCCTCCAGGGGCGCAAACAGGGCTAAGGCCCCAGCTCGCTCCAGATCCTGTTTGAAACCGCGACCGGTAAGCAGCAGGGGCATCGCAGGGATTCGCTGAGCTAGGGCTCAGTCTGACAGCCCGTGGGGAGGGGAATGTTGTAAGTTTGTTGGCTGTGCCGCTGAATTGTGCCCGACCGCTAGCCGGGCCTCCAGTTCACGACACCCGGTCACCAGTGGTGGTGGCCGGCTTCGGTCCGTACGGAACTGGAGGCCTCCACAGGCCTTGGGCCCCGTCGGGAAACTGCCAAAACGCATTGGGATGTCCTCACCTCAGGATGCCCAGTCCGGTTCTGGAAAGTCCCAGCCGCGCTGATCCAATCCAGATCAGCTTTGCTAGCCCTTGGAAATCGCAACGGCGTCGTTCGAAGCTTTGCTTCGTTCCTGCCACGCGGCCACCTGGGCCGAGCCAGGCATTGTTTGGTTTGTTCAGCTTCACCGTTTTGACCGTGCTCTGAGCTTTCGGCTCGAAGTCACCGGCCAGCGGTTATCCAGCTGGCGTTGTTTCCCCTCCTATGTCCATCGGCATTCTTGGGAAGAAACTGGGCATGTCCCAGTTCTTCGACGACGAGGGCAGGTCCGTCCCGGTCACCTTGATCGAAGCTGGCCCCTGCCGCATCACCCAACTCAAAAGCACCGGCACCGACGGCTACGCCGCCGTGCAACTTGGTTTTGGCGACATTCGCGAAAAGCTCGTGAACAAGCCCGCCAAGGGGCATCTGGCCAAGTCGGGAGGTGAGGTTCTGCGCCACCTGAAGGAATATCGGGTTGCCAGCATCGATGGCCTCGAGCTGGGTAGCGCCATCACCGTTACAGCCTTTGAGGCCGGCCAGAAGGTCGACGTGAGCGGCGACACCATGGGACGCGGCTTCTCCGGCCTTCAAAAACGCCACGGCTTTAGCCGAGGCCCGATGAGCCACGGCTCCAAGAACCACCGCGAGCCGGGCTCGATCGGCGCCGGCACCACCCCTGGCCGCGTCTACCCGGGCAAGCGCATGGCCGGCCGCTACGGCGGCAAGCAAACCACCACGCGTGGCCTCGTCATTCTGAAAGTGGATGCGGAGCGCAACCTACTGGTGGTGAAGGGTTCAGTGCCCGGCAAGCCCGGCGCCCTGCTGAACATCCGCCCGGCAAACCGGGTGGGCGCCAAAGCCGGGACCTGAGGAGAACACCAATGACTCACTGCGAAATCCGCGACTGGCAAGGCAAGGAGGCCGGCAAGGCTTCCCTCGACCTCAAAGTCGCCAAACAATCCTCGGCCAACGACCTGGTGCATCGCGCCGTCGTGCGCCAATTGGCCAACGCCCGCCAGGGCACGGCCAGCACCCTGACCCGGGCTGAAGTGGCTGGTGGTGGCCGCAAGCCCTACAAGCAAAAAGGCACCGGCCGGGCCCGCCAGGGTTCGATCCGCACGCCACTGCGCCCCGGCGGCGGCGTGGTGTTCGGTCCCAAGCCCCGCAGCTACACCCTGGCGATGAACCGCAAGGAACGTCGCCTGGCCCTGCGCACCGCCCTGATGACCCGCATCGACGACATCATCGTCGTCAAGGGCTTCGGAACAGGCCTGGATACCCCTAAAACCAAGGAGATCATCGCCGCCCTAGCCCGCTTCGGCATCGAAGCCAGCGCCAAGGTGCTGGTGGTGCTCGATGGAGCCTCCGAGGCGGTGAGGCGTTCTGTGCGCAACCTCGAGAAGGTCAAACTGATCGCCGCCGATCAGCTCAACGTGTTTGACCTGCTCCACGCCAACAAGTTGGTGGTGAGCGAAGAAGCACTCGCAAAGATTCAGGAGGTTTACGGCGATGGCTGAGCGCTTTTCCAGTCGGCTCGCGGATGTCATTCGCAAGCCGTTGATCACCGAGAAGGCCACCCGCGCCCTCGAGCTGAACCAATACACCTTTGAGGTGGATCATCGGGCTGCCAAGCCCGATATCAAGGCGGCCGTTGAACAGCTGTTCGACGTCAAGGTCATCGGCATCAGCACCATGAACCCGCCCCGCCGCTCCCGGCGGGTGGGACGCTTCGCCGGCAAACGTGCCCAGGTGAAGAAAGCGGTGGTGCGCCTGGCCGAGGGCAACGCCATCCAGCTGTTCCCGGAGTCCTGAGGGATCTGAACCATGGCTATTCGTAACTACCGACCCATTACCCCCGGCACCCGCACCCGCGTCGCCAGCGACTTCTCCGAAGTCACCGGCCGTGGTCGCGAACGGGGACTGGTGATCGCCAAACACCGCCGCAAGGGCCGCAACAACCGCGGCGTGATCACCTGCCGCCATCGCGGTGGGGGCCACAAGCGCCTCTACCGCATCGTCGACTTCCGTCGCGACAAACACGGCGTGAGCGCCAAGGTGGCCGCGATCCATTACGACCCCCATCGCAACGCGCGCCTGGCCCTGCTCTTCTACGCCGATGGCGAGAAGCGCTACATCCTCGCCCCGGCGGGGATTGAACTCGGCCAAGAGGTGGTCTCCGGCCCCGAATCGCCGATTGAAACAGGCAACGCCCTGCCCCTCTCTGCCATCCCCCTTGGCTCGAGCGTTCACAACGTCGAGCTCTACGCCGGTCGCGGCGGCCAGATGGTGCGCACCGCCGGGGCCAGTGCCCAGGTGGTGGCCAAGGAGGGGGACTACGTCGCCCTGAAGCTGCCCTCCACCGAAGTGCGCCTGGTCCGCCGCGAGTGCTACGCCACCGTGGGCGAAGTGGGCAACGCCGAGGTTCGGAACACCAGTCTCGGCAAAGCCGGCCGCAAACGCTGGCTGGGCCGCCGGCCCGAAGTGCGCGGCTCGGTGATGAACCCCTGCGACCACCCCCATGGTGGTGGCGAGGGCCGTGCTCCGATCGGCCGTTCCGGGCCTGTTACCCCTTGGGGCAAACCTGCCTTGGGCCTGAAAACCCGTAAGCGGAACAAACCCAGCAATCGGTTTGTGCTTCGGAAACGTCGCCGGGTCTCCAAACGGAGTCGAGGCGGACGCGATTCCTGATGATCCACACCGCTTTGCTGTTCGCTTAATTCGCCATGGGACGTTCACTCAAAAAAGGACCATTTGTTGCCGACAGCCTGCTTCGCAAGGTTGAAAAGCAAAACGTGGCCGACGACAAGACCGTGATCAAAACCTGGTCGCGGGCCTCCACCATCCTGCCGATGATGATTGGCCACACAATCGCCGTCCACAACGGCAAATCCCATGTTCCCGTCTACGTGACGGAGCAGATGGTGGGCCACAAACTTGGGGAATTTGCCCCCACCCGCACCTTCCGCGGCCACATCAAGGACAAAAAAGGAGGCCGCTGAACCCATGGCAAACACCACATCCAACCAAGCCCTCGCCCACGGCCGCTACATCCGCGGTTCCGTCTCGAAGGTGCGCCGGGTTCTCGACCAAATCCGCGGCCGCAGCTACCGCGAGGCCCTGATCATGCTCGAGTTCATGCCCTATCGCTCGACGGGCCCGATCACCAAGGTGCTGCGCTCCGCGGTGGCCAACGCCGAGCACAACATGGGCCTGGATCCGGCCACCCTCGTGATCGCATCGGCAATCGCCGACATGGGGCCCTGCCTGAAGCGTTTCCGTCCCCGCGCCCAGGGGCGGGCGTACGCGATCAAAAAACAAACTTGCCACATCAGCATTGCTGTGGCTACTTCCACCTGACCCCCGAGGACACCGACTGATGGGACACAAGATCCATCCAACCGGCCTGCGCCTGGGGATCACCCAGGACCACCGCTCCCGTTGGTACGCACCAAGCAAAACCTACCCAATCCTCCTTCAAGAGGACGACCGGATTCGCAAATTCATCCATAAGAAATACGGCGCCGCTGGTATCAGTGACGTCTTGATCGCCCGCAAGGCCGACCAACTGGAAGTTGAACTCAAGACAGCCCGTCCCGGGGTGCTGGTGGGGCGCCAGGGTAGTGGGATTGAGGAATTGCGCACGGGCATTCAGCAAACCCTCGGCGATGCCAAACGTCAGGTGCGCATCAACGTGGTGGAAGTGGAAAGGGTCGACGCCGACGCCTTCCTGCTGGCCGAGTACATCGCCCAGCAACTGGAAAAGCGGGTGGCCTTCCGCCGGGTCATCCGCATGGCCGTGCAGCGGGCCCAACGGGCTGGCGTGCTCGGCTTGAAAATCCAGGTCAGCGGTCGCCTCAACGGTGCCGAAATCGCCCGCACCGAATGGACCCGCGAAGGTCGCGTGCCCCTACACACCCTGCGGGCCGACATCGACTACGCCACCAAGCTGGCCAGCACCACCTACGGGGTGCTGGGTATCAAGGTTTGGGTGTTCAAAGGCGAGGTTTTACCTGGCCAGAAGGAGCAGCTCCCCGTGGGTGCTGCCCCCCGCCGCCGCACCAGCCGGCAGCCGCAACAGTTTGAAGACCGCTCCAACAAAGAGTGATCAGGAGCCCTGAACCATGCTGAGTCCAAGACGCGTCAAATTCCGCAAACAGCAACGAGGCCGCATGCGCGGTGTCGCCACCCGGGGCAACACGATTGCCTTCGGTGAGTTTGCCTTGCAAGCCCAGGAATGTGGCTGGATCACCTCACGCCAAATTGAGGCCAGCCGCCGGGCCATGACCCGCTATGTCAAGCGGGGAGGCAAGATCTGGATCCGAATCTTCCCCGACAAGCCCGTCACCATGCGGGCTGCCGAAACCCGCATGGGTTCAGGCAAGGGCAACCCGGAATTCTGGGTTGCCGTGATCAAGCCGGGCCGGATCCTGTTCGAAATGGGTGGTCCCGAAATCACCGCCGAGATCGCCAAGGAAGCCATGCGCCTCGCGCAGTACAAGCTCCCAGTGAAAACCAAATTCCTGACCTTGGCAGATCAGGAGACCGCAGCTCCTGTAGAGGCCTGACCGATGGCAAAGCCCAACATCGCCGACACCCGCAAGCTCAGCGGTGACCAGATCACCGAACAAGTCAACGCCACCCGGCGGGAGCTGTTCGAACTGCGCTTCCAGCAAGCCACCCGCCGCCTGGAAAACACCCACCGTTTCAAGGAAGCCCGCATCAAGCTGGCCCACCTGTTCACGGTGCAACAGGAGCAGAAACGCTCCGCCACCCAGGCTGATTCAGCCTCCTGATACCCCCCTCGATCCCATGGCACTCAAGGAAAGGGTCGGCACCGTCGTCAGCGACAAGATGGACAAAACGGTGGTGGTGGCGGTGGAAAACCGCTTCCCCCACCCCATCTATCAAAAGACGGTCAGCCGCACCACCCGCTACAAAGCCCACGACGAAGCGAACAGCTGCAAGGTGGGCGACCGGGTTCGCATCACCGAGACCCGCCCACTCAGCCGCACCAAGCGCTGGGCTGTGGCCGAAGTTCTTACCAACAGCACATCAGCTTGAGGAGAACAAAGCAATGATCCAACAAGAAACCTATCTAAACGTCGCTGACAACAGCGGCGCCAAGCGCATCCAGTGCATCCGTGTGCTGGGCACCAACCGTCGCTACGCCCACGTGGGTGATGTGATCGTCGCAGCCGTCAAAGACGCCATGCCCAACATGGGCGTGAAAAAATCCGACGTGGTGAAGGCCGTGGTGGTCCGCACCAAGGCCACCTTGCGCCGCGAGACGGGCAACTCGATCCGATTTGACGACAACGCCGCCGTCATCCTCGGAACCGACAACAACCCCAAGGGCACCCGCGTCTTCGGACCCGTTGCCCGGGAGCTGCGCGAACGCAACTTCACCAAGATTGTCTCCCTTGCCCCTGAGGTGATCTGAGATGGCCACCGCAACCCCCAAGGCAAAAACACCTGAGCGCACCAAAATGCGGCTCAAGAAAGGCGACACCGTTCAGGTGATCGCGGGCAAGGAAAAGGGAAAAACCGGGGAGGTCCTCCGCACCCTCCCCTATGACAACAGGGTCGTGGTGCAGGGCATCAATCTGCGCACCCGCCACGTCAAACCCACCCAGGAAGGCGAAACCGGCCGCATTGTCACCGAGGAAGCATCCCTGCATGCCTCCAACGTGATGTTGTACTCCACTTCAAAGCAAGTGGCCAGCCGGGTCGAGATCGTGGTCGACAAGGATGGCAGCAAAAAGCGCCGCCTCAAGAAGACGGGAGAAATCCTTGATTGATCCTTTCCTGCAACCCATCTGTTTAACCGGCCTACCTCCAGCCCCATCCCCTTCCCCAGTCTTCTGACCCCGACCAGAAGCGCCTATCCCCTCCCCGTCATGTCACTGAAACAGCGCTATCGGGAGACGATTCAGCCCAAACTCCTCAAGGATTTGAATCTCTCCAACGTTCACGAAGTCCCGAAGGTGGTGAAAGTCACCCTCAACCGGGGCCTCGGTGAAGCAGCCCAGAACGCCAAGGCGCTTGAGGCCTCAATCGCCGAGCTGGCCACGATCACTGGTCAGAAGGTGGTGGTGACCCGGGCCAAGAAGGCCATCGCCAGCTTCAAGATCCGCCAGGGCATGCCCATCGGTGTCGCTGTCACCCTTCGCGGCGAGCGGATGTATGCCTTCCTGGAGCGCCTGATCAACCTGGCTCTGCCGCGTATCCGCGACTTCCGGGGCGTCAGCCCCAAGAGCTTTGACGGCCGTGGAAATTACACCCTGGGGATCCGCGAACAGATCATCTTTCCCGAGATCTCCTTCGACAAAATCGATGCGATCCGAGGGATGGACGTGACGATCGTGACCAACGCCCGTAACGACGAAGAGGGCCGGGCCCTCCTCCGCGAGATGGGAATGCCGTTCCGCAGCAACTAGCCCTCTTCGGACCCGACCTATGGCCAATCACGACCCAATTTCAGACATGCTCACCCGCATTCGCAATGCGAGTGAGAAGCGCCACGAGACCACCAAAATCCCTGCCTCTCGCTTGGTGCGCAACATCGCCAACGTGCTGCAGCAGGAGGGCTTCATCGCCGCCATCTCCGAAGAGGGGGATGGGGTGCAGAAACACCTGGTGCTCGAGCTCAAGTACAGCGGCAAACATCGCCAGCCCACCATCCGCTCGGTGCAACGCGTCAGCAAGCCTGGTTTGCGCATCTACAAGAACAACCGCCAGCTACCCAAGGTTTTGGGCGGCCTGGGAGTGGCCATCATCTCCACCTCCAAGGGAGTGATGAGCGACCGCGACGCCCGCAAGCAGGGCGTCGGTGGTGAAGTGCTTTGCTACGTCTACTGATTCCGGGAGATTCATTCATGTCACGCATAGGTAAAGCACCGATTCCCCTGCCCGAGAAGGTGAGCGTCAGCCTCAATGGCCTGGCTGTCACCGTCAAAGGTCCGAAGGGTGAACTCAGCCGCACCCTGCCCGATGGGGTGCAGATCTCCCAGAACGGCAACACCTTGGTGGTGAGCCCCAGCAGCGAAACCCGGCGCTCCCGCGAGCGTCATGGTCTCTGCCGCACGCTCGTCGCCAACATGGTGGAAGGCGTCAGCCAGGGCTACACCCGCAAGCTTGAAATCATCGGTGTGGGCTATCGCGCCGCCCTGCAAGGCACCAAGTTGGTGGTCTCCGCTGGCTACAGCCACCAGGTGGAGGTCGTGCCCCCTGCTGGCATCAGCTTCGCCGTAGAGGGGAACACCACCGTGTTGGTTTCAGGCGCCAACAAAGAGCTGGTGGGCAATGAAGCCGCCAAGGTGCGCGCCATTCGCCCCCCCGAGCCCTACAAGGGCAAGGGGATCAAATACCAGGGTGAACGCATCCTGCGCAAGGCCGGAAAGACCGGTAAAAAGTGAGGCCTGCCTGAGCGTCGTTACCCTGTACTGCTATGTCTTCCATCACCCGCAAATTTCAAACCCAGAAGCGCCATCGCCGCCTGCGTCGCCACCTCAGTGGCACGGCAGTTCGCCCGCGGTTGGCCGTGTTCCGCTCCAACAACCACATCTACGCCCAGGTCATCGACGACGACGCCCAGAACACCCTCTGCGCGGCTTCAACCCTCGACAAAGACCTCCGCACCAGCCTCACCACGAGTGCCACCTGCGATGCCTCTGTGGCCGTGGGTGAGCTGGTCGCCAAACGGGCCCTAGCCCAGGGTATCCAGCAGGTGGTCTTCGATCGCGGCGGCAACCTGTACCACGGCCGGGTCAAGGCCCTGGCTGACGCCGCCCGGGAAGCGGGCCTTCAGTTCTGATCCCTGCTCTCACCATGACCGAAACCAACGATCAAGTTCAGACCAGCACCATCCCGGCCGCCGCGGATAGTCCCCCAGCGGCCGAAGGCCAACAGGAACGCCGCGGCGGCCGCTCCGAGGGCCGTGGCGGCGATAGCCGCCGTGGCGGCGGCAGGGGGCGGGACAACCGCCGCGGCCAAGAGCGCGACTCCGAATGGCAGGAACGGGTGGTGCAGATCCGCCGCGTCTCCAAAACCGTTAAGGGCGGCAAAAAGATGAGCTTCCGGGCCATTGTCGTCGTGGGCAATGAAAAGGGCCAGGTGGGGGTGGGCGTCGGCAAGGCCGGCGACGTGATCGGTGCCGTTCGCAAGGGCGTGGCCGATGGCAAGAAGCACCTGGTCAAAGTGCCCCTAACTCGCCACAGCTCCATTCCCACCCTCAGCAATGGCTGTGATGGCGCCGCCAGCGTGCTGATTCGCCCCGCCGCTCCGGGTACTGGTGTGATTGCGGGCGGCTCGATCCGCACGGTGCTTGAGCTCGCCGGCATCAAGAATGTGCTGGCCAAGCGCCTCGGCTCCAAAACCCCGCTCAACAATGCCCGGGCGGCGATGCAGGCTCTGGCCGGCCTCCGCACCCACAAGGAGACCGCCAAAGAGCGGGGCATCTCCCTTGAGCAGATCTACTCCTGAGGCCTCGCCATGAGCATCAATCTCCAATCCCTCAAAGCCAACCCCGGTGCCCGCCGCCGCAAACTGCGCAAGGGCCGCGGTATCGCCGCTGGCCAGGGCGCCAGCTGTGGTTTCGGCATGCGGGGCCAGAAGTCCCGTTCGGGTCGTCCCACCCGCCCTGGGTTTGAGGGCGGCCAGATGCCCCTCTACCGCCGCATCCCCAAGCTCAAGCACTTTGAGCTGATCAACCAGAAGGAATTCACGATCATCAACGTGGCCAAGCTCGCCGATTGCAAGGCCGGCAGCACCGTCAATCTCGACTCCCTGGTCAAAGAAGGCCTCGTCACCAGCCCCAAGCACCCCCTCAAGGTGCTCGGCAACGGTGAACTC
Organism: Cyanobium sp.; assembly: GCA_965662115.1. Taxonomy (GTDB): domain Bacteria; phylum Cyanobacteriota; class Cyanobacteriia; order PCC-6307; family Cyanobiaceae; genus Cyanobium_A. The sequence goes on along the minus strand of CBFIGH010000048.1, from coordinate 23,711 downwards.
AAAACGAAACTCATCGTGCAGGCTGCGGCCTTCACCGCCAGCGCCCGCAGCAAGATCGAAGCTGCCGGTGGCAGTTGCGAAGTCATCTGATCGCCTTGGGGCCCTCCGCCCTAAGGTCTGAGCCGTCCAGCTGATTCCGGAATCGTCACCCGGATCCGGCGGGCGGTTTTGTCATGCCCACCACACGCCGCCATGCTTGTTAGCCGGGGTCGCAACCCCAGTGCTGGGGAAATTCTCAGCCAACTGATTCAGTCGAAGGGCCTGCGCGACCGGGTGCTGACCACCCTCGGCCTGCTGCTGCTGGTGCGGCTGGGCATCTACATCCCGATGCCGGGCATCGACCGGGTCGCATTCCAGGAGTTCCTCTCCCGGGGCGGCCAGCTGATCGGCTTCCTCGATATCTTCACCGGCGGCGGCCTATCCACCCTCGGCATCTTTGCCCTGGGGATCCTGCCGTTCATCAATGCCTCAATCATCATCCAGCTGCTCACCGCAGCCCTGCCCCAACTCGAAGACCTACAGAAAAACGAAGGCGAGGCTGGCCGCCGCAAGCTCGCCCAGATCACCCGCTACGTCGCCCTCGGCTGGGGCATCCTCCAGAGCCTGGTGTTTGCCCTGATCCTGCGGCAATACGCCACCGAGGGGCTCTCCGAACCCGTCTTCGTGATTCAGACGGCCCTCGCCCTGGTGACCGGATCGATGGTGGTGATGTGGATCAGTGAGGTGATCACGGAGCGCGGCATCGGCCAGGGGGCTTCCCTGGTGATCTTCGTCAACATCGTCGCCACCCTGCCCAAGGCCCTGGGCTCCACCATCGAGCTGGCCCAGAGCGGCGACCGCAGCACCGTGGGGGGCATCGTCGTGCTGGTGCTGGTCTTCCTGCTCACGATCGTCGGCATCATCTTTGTGCAGGAGGGCAACCGACGCATCCCGATCGTGAGCGCCAAGCGGCAGGTGGGCGGAGCCGGAGTGCTGTCGGCCCGTCAGAGCTACCTGCCACTCAAACTGAATGCCGGCGGCGTGATGCCGATCATTTTTGCCTCGGCGGTGGTGTTCCTACCGCTGACCATCGCCAATCTCACCGGCAGCCCCTGGTTGATTCAACTGGCGGGTTACCTCAACCCCAACAGCAGCACACCCTGGCTCTACGCCCTGGTGTTCTTCGCTTTGATCTGTGGCTTTGGCTTTTTCTACGCCTCACTCACCGTCAATCCGGTGGACATCGCCACCAATCTCAAACGCAGCGGTGTGGCGATTCCTGGGGTGCGTCCCGGCTCGGCCACCGCCAACTACCTCAGTGGGGTCCAAAACCGGTTGACCCTGCTGGGGGGCCTATTTTTGGGTGCCGTGGCGATCATTCCCTCGGCTGTTGAAGGCGCCACCCAGGTGCGCACGTTTCAAGGTCTGGGGGCCACCTCCCTGTTAATTCTGGTGGGCGTGGCGATTGACACAGCCAAGCAAGTGCAGACTTACGTGATCTCCCAACGTTATGAGGGGATGGTGCGGCAATAACCACCCCCCCCCTCGAAGCTGCTGTTCGTCGTTTCGCCATGAAAAAACGCCTCCTGTTCCTCGGCCCACCCGGCGCGGGCAAGGGCACCCAGGCCGAGCTCCTGGCCGGATCCCACAACCTGTTGCACCTGTCCACCGGCGAACTGCTCCGGGCCGAGGTGGCTGCAGGCACCAGTCTTGGCAAGCAAGCCGAAACGGTGATGGCCAGCGGTGCCCTGGTCAGCGACGATCTGGTGCTGGCGATCGTGCGCAGCCGCCTGGAGGAGCAGGCGGCCAGTGGTGGGGGCGGCTGGTTGCTAGACGGTTTCCCCCGCAACCTGGCCCAGGCCGAAGCCCTGGCCGATTTGCTTGCTGAGTTGGGCCAACCGATCGAACTGGTGGTGCTCTTAGAGCTCGACGATGCCGTGCTGCTGCAGCGACTGCTGGGCCGGGGCCGGGCCGATGACAGCGAAAGCGTGATCAGCCATCGCCTGGAGGTCTACCGCCAGCAAACAGCCCCCCTGATTTCCTACTACCAGAATGCGGCCCTGCTCCAATCGGTGGAGGCCCACGGCACGGTGGAAACCATCGCGGCCCGGATCACAGCCCTGCTGGATTGATGGGCTCAAGGCAGTTGACCCCTGTGGTAGGTTGTTGGTTTGCAAATTCGGAGAGCACAACGCCCATGAAGGTGCGTGCCTCAGTCAAGAAAATGTGCGACAAATGCCGGGTGATTCGTCGCCACGGCAGGGTCATGGTGATTTGCACCAACCCCAAGCACAAACAGCGCCAAGGCTGACCAGCCCGGGCCAGCCCCGCCTGGGGGCCAGCTGTTGTCGATTCACTCCCGCTCCGCTTCGGCGGCGGCGGATCTTGCCCTCTCATTGATTTCCCCCGTGGCTCGGATTGCCGGCGTCGATATCCCTCGCGAAAAGCGCGTTGAGATTTCTCTCACCTATGTGTATGGCATCGGTCTTACCCGTGCCCAGAAAATCCTGAGCAAGGCCGGGGTCAGCCCCGACATCAGGGTCAAGGACCTCAGCGACGCCGACGTCCAAAAGCTGCGGGGTGCCGCCGAAGCTTTCACCCTCGAGGGCGACCTGCGCCGCCAGGAGGGCATGGCCCTCAAGCGTCTCCAGGACATCGGCTGCCTGCGCGGCCGCCGTCACCGCATGGGACTGCCCGTGCGGGGCCAACGCACCCGCACCAACGCCCGCACCCGCCGGGGTGCCCGCAAAACCGTCGCCGGCAAGAAGAAGTAGGCCTAGCGCCCCTTCCCTTTCCCCGCCCTGCCCGTTCCCTGATCACCTCCTGCAGCAGCAGGCCTTACCGCCATGGCCAAGCCAGCCAAAAAATCCGGCGCCAAGAAAACCAAGCGCAATGTGCCCAACGGCATGGCCCACATCCAGAGCACCTTCAACAACACCATCGTATCGATCACCGATACGGCGGGAGAGGTGATCTCCTGGAGCTCGGCCGGCGCCAGTGGTTTCAAAGGGGCCCGCAAAGGCACCCCCTTCGCCGCCCAGACAGCGGCAGAAGCTGCCGCCCGTAGGGCACTCGAACAGGGCATGCGTCAGATCGAGGTCCTGGTGCGCGGCCCGGGCTCAGGTCGGGAAACAGCCATTCGCGCGCTGCAGGTGGCTGGCCTCGAAATCACCCTGATCCGCGATGTGACCCCCCTTCCCCACAACGGCTGTCGTCGCTCCAAGCGTCGCCGCGTCTGAATCGGCGCCCCGTGCTTGCCCCCCAGGGCCCCCTCCAACCTTTCGAGCCTTCAGACCGTGCTGCATTACCAAATTGACCGGATCGAACATCAGGTCGTCGAAGACCGGTCCCAGACGGGCACCTTCCTGATCGGCCCGCTCGATCGCGGCCAGGCGACCACCCTGGGCAACGCCCTCCGGCGGGTGTTGATCGGCAGCCTTGAAGGCAGCGCGATCACCGCCGTTCGCATTGCTGGGGTGAATCACGAGTACGCCACCGTTCCAGGGGTGCGGGAAGACGTGCTCGACATCCTGCTCAACTGCAAACAGATCTCGGTCAACAGCCGCAACCGCGAACTGGAGATCGGCCGATTGGTTGTCAATGGTCCGGCGACTGTCACCGCCGCCGACCTGCAGTTTTCGTCCCAGGTTCAGGTCATCGATGGCGGCCGGCTGATTGCCACCGTGGCCGAAGGCCACAGCCTGGAGATGGAAGTGCACGTGGAGCGAGGTGTCGGCTACAGACCCGTCGATCGCCACAGCGAAGACACCAGCGCCATCGACTTGCTGCAGATCGACGCGGTGTTCAAACCCGTGCGCCGGGTCAACTACACCGTTGACGAAACCGCCGTAGGCGAAGGGGGCTCGGCCCGAGAGCGGCTACGGCTGGAAATCGAAACCAACGGCAGCGTCACCCCTGACGACGCCATGGCCCAGTCGGCCAACCAGCTGATCGCCCTGTTCCAACCCCTAGCCAGCTTGACCCTGGTGGAGGAACCAGGGATCGAACCAGAGCCCTCCGCCGAAACCCAGATCCCCCTTGAGGAGCTCAACCTCTCGGTGCGGGCCTACAACTGCCTCAAACGGGCCCAGGTCAACTCGGTGAGTGACCTGATGGGCTTCAGCTACGAGGATCTGCTCGAGATCAAGAACTTCGGCTCTAAATCAGCCGATGAAGTCATTGAAGCGCTCGAGCGCATTGGCATCACCCTGCCCCAGAGCCGCACCAGCGCCTGACCGGCGGCCCCGTTCCCCGACACGACACCCCACCAGAGCCAGTCCCATGCGCCACCAGTGCCGAGTCCCCATGCTGGGACGCCCCGCCGACCAACGCAAAGCGATGCTGCGGGGCCTCACCACCCAGCTGATCCGCGAGGGCAGGGTTACCACCACCAAGGCTCGCGCCAAGGCCCTGCGTGACGAAGCCGAACGCATGATCACCCTGGCCAAAGATGGCAGCCTGGCTGCCCGCCGCCGCGCCATCGGCTACATCTATGACAAGCAGCTGGTGCACGCCCTGTTTGACAAGGCCCAGGACCGCTACGGAGAGCGCCAGGGTGGTTACACGCGCATCATCCGCACCGTGCCCCGCCGGGGAGACAACGCCGAAATGGCCATCATCGAGTTGGTCTGAGCCCAGCAGAAGCAGGGTTATCGGGTTGCCCCTGCGCCGCATTGCCCTCTGTTTGCAATACGACGGGGCAGCCTTCTGTGGCTGGCAGCGCCAGCGCAACGCCCCCAGCGTTCAGCAGACCCTGGAGCAGGCCATTGCGGGGCTCGATGCCAACAGTCCTGTCCGCAGCGTGGCCGCGGGACGCACCGATGCCGGCGTGCATGCGGCGGGGCAGGTTGTCCATTTCGACACCGCCGGACCGATCCCAGCCGAACGCTGGGTCAAGGCCCTCAACGGCAGGCTGCCCGCCAGCATCCGTGTCCGGGCCGCCAGGGAAGTGAGCGAAAGCTGGCATGCCTGCTTCAGCGCCACCTACCGGCGCTACCGCTACACGATCCACAACTGTCGCAACAGCAATCTCTTCCTGGCTCCCTGGACCTGGCATCGCTACCAGCAGCGGTTGGACGATGGGGCCATGGCACGGGCCATCGAAGCCATGCTGGGCGAGCACGACTTCTCGGCCTTCCAGCGGGCGGGCAGTCGCCGCGCCCACGGCCGCACCACGCTTCAGGAGGTGCAGGTGGATCGCCAGGGCGATCTGATCACGGTGGAACTCCAAGCCAGTGGCTTCCTCTATGGCATGGTGCGGCTGATTCTGGGCCAGCTTGTGGCCGTGGGCGAAGGGAAGCTGAGCCCCGCAGTGCTCGAGCGCCGCTGGCGCGAATGCCGGCGGGAGGAGGTGAGGGAAGCGGCCCCGCCCCAGGGCCTGTGCCTGCTGCGGGTTGGCTATCGAGAGCCCCTCTTCCCCAGGGCTGCCTGGTATGATTGCCAACCGCGGTACCAGCTCGAGTCCTCCGATTTCCCGGATCTCCAGCCTGTTTCAGGCGTCCTTCCACCCCATCCTGCGCCCCTGCCAACCGGGAGTGCGCCGGTCAAGCGGTAAGGTCACTGTTGCGTGGCGTTGGCTTGTCAACCAACTGCTGTACTGCCCCACTCCCGGCCTGCCGGTGCCTGATCAGGCGACATGAACAAGACCCCCCTACCCTCGATTGATTCCCTCGACCGCCAGTGGTTTCTGGTGGATGCGGAGAATCAGACCCTCGGCCGTCTGGCGAGCGAAGTGGCCCAAGTGCTGCGTGGCAAAAGCAAGGCCTGCTTTACCCCCCACCTCGACACCGGTGATTTTGTCATCGTCATCAATGCCGACAAGGTAAAGGTGAGCGGCAACAAGCCAACCCAAAAGCTGTATCGCCGCCATTCGGGCCGCCCCGGCGGCATGAAAACCGAAACCTTCGCCCATCTGCAGGCCCGCATCCCTGAGCGGATCGTGGAGAAGGCCATCAAGGGCATGCTTCCCCACAACGCCCTGGGCCGCCAGCTGTTCCGCAAGCTGAAGGTCTACAAGGGCACTGAGCATCCCCACGCCGCCCAGCAGCCCCAGGTTCTCGCCCTCGATCCCGCCACCGCCGCCAAATGAGCACCAACAAAGTCGTCTATTGGGGAACGGGCCGGCGCAAGACCGCCGTTGCCCGCGTGCGCGTGGTTCCTGGCACCGGGACCGTGACCATCAACGGTCGCCCAGGCGATAACTATCTCAACTACAACCCGGTTTACCTAGCCGCCGTCAAGGCTCCCCTCCAGACCCTCGGCCTGGCAACCGAATACGACCTCCTGGTCAACGTGCATGGTGGAGGTCTGACCGGCCAGGCCGATGCGATCAAACAGGGTGCGGCGCGGGCCCTTTGCGACCTATCCCCCGACAACCGCAAGCCCCTCAAGACCGAAGGCCACCTCAGTCGGGATCCCCGGGCCAAGGAGCGCCGCAAGTACGGCCTCAAGAAAGCCCGTAAAGCACCCCAGTTCTCCAAGCGCTGATTCCTCCGCTCTCCATCCGTTCCGCTTCGTCATGCCCAAGGCCGACATCCACCCCACCTGGTATCCAGACGCCAGGGTGATCTGCAACGGAGAGGTGGTCATGACCACCGGCTCCACCTCACCCGAACTCCACGTCGATGTGTGGAGCGGCAACCACCCCTTCTACACCGGCACCCAGAAGATCCTCGACACCGAAGGGCGGGTGGATCGCTTCATGCGCAAGTACGGCATGGGTGGAGTCGGAGCCGCAGCTGGCTCGAGCGCTGGGGCCAAGCCAGTCGTACAAACGGAAACCGCAGCAGAACCGTCCCCTGCAGCCCTGGAAGCCTGACCTGGGCCTGGCCTGATTGAACCTTTCCCTGCTCCATGAGCGCCTGGAAACGGCACGCTGCACCTTCGAGACCCTCGAACGCCAGCTTGCCGATCCGGCCGTGGCATCAAACCCCATCCAATTGCAGGCCATTGCCCGGGAGCGGGCCCGCCTGGAGCCTTTGGTGCTCGACCATCAACAACTCCAAAAGTTCGAACGGGAAGAGAGCGAGGCCAAGGCACTGCTGAAGCAGCACCGGGGTGATCTGGCGATGGAACAGCTGGCCCATGAAGAGCTCGGCCACCTGGCCGTCCAAATCGGGGCCCTCCGCGACAAACTCACCCTGGCCCTGCTGCCGAGGGATCCCCGCGATGAGCGCAGCGTCATGCTGGAAATCCGGGCCGGCGCCGGTGGAGATGAAGCCGCCATCTGGGCGGGTGATCTGGCCCGCATGTACGAGCGCTACGCGCAAAGCATGGGCTGGCGGGTGGAGCCGGTGAGCGCCTCGGAAGCGGAGCTAGGGGGATTCAAGGAATTGATCCTGGCTGTGAAGGGAGACGGCGTCTTCAGCCAGCTGAAATTCGAGGCGGGCGTGCACCGGGTGCAACGGGTGCCAGCCACCGAAGCCCAGGGCCGGGTGCACACCTCCACCGCCACAGTCGCGGTGATGCCGGAAGCCGATCCTGTTGAGGTGCAGATCGATCCCACCGAGATCGAGATCAGCACCGCCCGCTCCGGCGGCGCCGGTGGCCAGAACGTCAACAAAGTGGAAACGGCGGTGGACCTGCTGCACAAACCCACCGGCATCCGAGTGTTTTGCACCCAGGAGCGCTCCCAACTGCAAAACCGCGAGCGGGCCCTGGAGATCCTGCGGGCCAAGCTCTACGAGCGCCAACTGGCCGAAGCGAATGCGCAGCAGCGTTCCGCCCGGCTGGCCCAAGTGGGCAGCGGCGATCGCAGCGAAAAAATCCGCACCTACAACGTCAAGGACAACCGCACCACCGATCACCGCCTCGGCAGGAACTTCTCGCTGGAGCCGATCCTCAACGGCCAGTTACACGACCTGATCGGGGCCTGTATCGCCGCCGACCAAGGCCGCCAGCTCGAAGAGCTGGCCGAGCACGTATCCAGCTAGCTCGCTCCAATCACATATTTGGCCCACTCCCCATGCCGGCCGGCAGAGATCTGACGAGCCGCCTCGAAGCGCAGGCTGCTGAGCGGGCGGTGGGGTTTGCCCATCAGCGGCATGCCCGCCTCCCGGGGCGTGCGATTGCCCTTACGCACATTGCACGGCAGACAGGCGGTTGTCACATTTTCCCAGGTGTCCAGCCCGCCACGGCTGCGGGGCACCACGTGGTCGATCGAAAGCTGCTCCCCGCTGCTTCCGCAGTATTGGCAGCGATGGCCATCGCGGTGAAACAGATTGCGGCGGGTCAGGGGAAGCTGCTTGTAGGGAACGCGGACGAATTGGCGCAGCCGAATCACCGTGGGCAGCAGGGTGTCCTCCCGAATCCAGCGGGACGAATCATGCTCAAGGCCCTCCGCCTTCCCCTTGAGCACCATCACCAGGGCGCGGCGCCAGGTGGTGATGTTCAGGGGCTCGTAGGACGCATTCAGAACGAGAACGTGGCCCATGCCAGCACCCGTATTAGGCGGCATGCTAGTCGCAATCTTCTTTGAAGTCCGTGACCCAGGCCACCGAGGCCAGCTGGAGCGCTGAGACCGCTGAGGCCGGCTTGGCCCGGCAGCGGGCCTGGGTGGAAGTGAGCACGGCGGCAATCAAGGCCAATGCCCGCAGCCTGAAGCGCCAGATCGGTGCTGCCACCAGCTTGATGGCCGTTGTCAAAGCCGATGGCTATGGCCACGGCTCGGTGCCGGTGGCCAGGGCTGCCCTCTCCGGCGGCGCCAGCCAGTGTGGCGTCGCCACCCTTGCCGAAGGCATCGAACTGCGCCGGGCCGGCATCGACGCACCAATCCTGGTCTTGGGCAACCTGACCCAGGCCGAAGAGCTGCGCAGCTGCCTGCGCTGGCAACTGATGCCCACCATCAGCAGCATGCGCGAAGCCCTGCTCTGCCAAAACCTGGCCAGTGGCCAAGGCCGGCCCATGCCCCTGCAATTGAAGCTCGACACCGGCATGGCCCGGCTAGGGGCTGATTGGCCCGAGGGTCCCAGGCTGGTGGCGGCGATTGCCGAGCTGGAGGCCGTGCAGCTGGCCGGCCTGTACTCCCACCTGGCCAGCGCCGATGCCACTCCCGCTGCCGATGATGGGCTCACCACACTGCAGCAGCAGCGCTTCGACAGTGTCTTGCGCGCCATCAACAACCAGGCAAACCTGGCAGGTCTGAGCCGCCACCTGGCCAATTCGGCCGCCACCCTGCGCAGTGGGGGGCTCCACTACGACCTGGTGCGCGTGGGCCTGGCCCTCTATGGCCACTGCCCCGCGCCCCACCTGGCTGGTGTCATCCCCCTGGAGCCGGCCATGGCCCTGCACGCCCGGGTGAGTCTGATCAGGGAGGTCCCGGCCGGAACCGGGGTGAGCTATGGCCACCGTTTCCGCACCAGCCGGCCTAGCCGGCTGGCCGTGGTGGGCATCGGCTATGCCGATGGCGTGCCCAGGCAACTCTCCAATCAACTCGACGTGCTGTTCCAAGGCCAGCGCATCCCCCAGGTGGGTGCCATCACCATGGACCAACTGGTCTTGGATGCCACCGACTCCCCCAGCCTCGAATCAGGCTCGGTGGTGACCCTGCTCGGCCAGGACGGCGGCCAACAGATCAGCCCCGCCGATTGGAGCGAGCGCTGCCAGACCATCCCCTGGGAAATTCTCTGCGGTTTCAAGCACAGGCTGCCCCGACTCACCGCCGCCCAGGCCGCCTGGGAGGGTCCCACCCCAGGGGCTCACTGATAAGCTCTTCAAGCCGCTGGAGAGGTGGCTGAGTGGTTGAAAGCGGCTCCCTGCTAAGGAGTTACAGGAGGCAACTCTTGTCGAGGGTTCGAATCCCTCCCTCTCCGTTGAAAACCAAATTCCCGGGAATCGCCCCAGTGGGGTCCTAGGCCTGGCAGTGGCCCACCAGAGACACGGTGTAGCCGATCGTATGGAGCACTTCACCAGAGGTATAGACGCCTAGAACGGCTTCAATGGCGTAACTGCCCTTGCAAAGAAGATCGACGGATCCAGAACAGGAGTTAACGCTCCAACCCACCGTTGAAATCCCACCCACGCCATTGATGGTGATCAAGGGGACGGATTGTTCGACAAAAAAGCCCTGCCCCTGGGCAGAGATGGCAGGCAGGGCGAGATTCAGGCTGAGCGTTTCATTGGCCCAGCCCCGCTGCCCCCCACTGCTCCCCTTGGCTTGGTAATCAACAACAACAATGCCCGAGAGCTGAATCAAAATACGGGTGCCCGCCCCCTGGAAGTGAAGCGAGTGGGCTGACTGGAAGCGCTTTGCATCCGCCGGTGACAATTGATTGATAATCATCAAATCTGAATATCTAGACATGTATTTCCCAATCAGCCTATCAGCATCTCTGCAGCCCTCCCCGTGGGCTATCACTGGCTCGCCTGGGTGAGCTGGGCAGCGATTTGAGGCAGCAGATGATCATCCGCAGCGCAATGACGCCCCTCGCTAAACACCACCAGCAGCATCGGCGGGCAGCCCCCCCCCTCCACATAGGCCGCATCGTGTCTGGCCAGACTCATCCAGCCGGCCTTGCTCCAGAGGCTTGAACCCTCGGGAAGGCCCGCGCCAAGGAAGCCATCCACCTGGTTTTCCGGATCTGCCGCCCGCTGGGCTGGATCGAGGCTGCGCGCCAGCAGGGACCGCATGCGGGCACAGGCCGGAGGCGAAACCAACGCCGAAGCCATCACAGCCTGCAGCAACCGGGCCACCGCATCGGTGCTGAGACGGTTGCGGTTCTGCAGGTCGGCGCCATAAAAATCCCGCTCCCGGCCATAGGGGCCATCCCCCCAGGTTTTCTGACAGGCGTTACAGCCCTGCAACTCCGGCCAGTCGAGCTCGGCCAGCCAGCCGTTCACCAACTGGCGCTGCTCCATCCACTGGGCCATGGGCCGCGGGGGCAAGGAGGGACCACTGGTGGTGCCGGTCAGCAGATCCAGCACCAGGGCGGTGGCGTCATTGCTGGAATCCCTGATCATGTCGCCCAGGGCCCTCCGCAACTCGGGGATGTCGGCCAGCAGATCGGCCTGGCGCCAGGCCTCAACCGCAATCAGATAAACCAGCTTCACCACACTGGCGGGATAGCGCAGGCGATTGCCAGCCCAGCTGGCACCCCGCACCGGTAGGGCCTCGAACTGCTGGGGGGAGAGATCGGCAGCCCGTGCAATCAAGCTCTGGTCGTAGCGCAGCCAGGTGATCGAGATCTGCTGGGCCAAACCCGATCGGCCATCGAGCTCGAGGGCCCTGACCAGATCGGTCAGGATCTGGCCCATGGCCGGATCGGGGCTGTAGAACGCCATGGGCGCCGCTCCATGTTGTTGCGAGATTAGGGGTGGCGACCTCAGCGAGCTTCCACCCCATGCACCTCGCCAGCGGCATCCCAGCAGCACCCGAATGGCTCCAGCTCGGCACGATCTGGCGCCTCACCGCCCCGCTGAACCTCTACAGCCAGCCCAAGGGAATGGGGCTGGCCACCCAGGCATGGGCGGGCCGGCATCTGCAGATCCTTGCCGCCAACCCAACCGCCCCTGCTGGCGAGCGCCTGCGGGTGCGTCTGCTCGAAGATGGCTACCCCGGTTGGATTGGCAGCAGGGCCCTGCTGGGGCGTGCCTTGGCAAGCCGACGGCCACGCTGGCAAGGCCTGCACCGCAACGCCATTGAGCTGAGGCTGGATCAGGTGTTGGCCTTCGCCGCCAGTGCCCACCAGCAACCCAATCGCTACCTCTGGGGTGGCAGCCTGGGGCCTGACTACGACTGCTCAGGCCTGGTGCAACGGGCCTATGCCAGCGCGGGGATCTGGATCCCTCGCGATGCCTATCTGCAGGAGCGCTTCTGCCAACCGGTTGCAGTGAAACCCAGCCAGAGCCAGCTGCTACTCCCCGGCGATCTGATCTTCTTTGGCAGCCCCCAGCGCTGCAGCCATGTGGGCCTGTACCTCGGTGGGGGCAGCTACCTGCACAGTTCAGGGCTTGCCCATGGCCGCAACGGCATCGGCATCGACAGCATCGCCTGCCCCAACCCCCACCCGGTGGGACGCCACTACCTTGCTGAACTGCGGGGGGCAGGTCGGGTGATGCACAGCGATGGCGGCAGCCCGGGGGCCGCCTAAGGTCGCCGCCAGGCCGCCCCAATCCATGACCCAGCCACCGCACGATCACCCAGAGCTGTCCGTGGTGGTGCCCCTCTACAACGAGGAGGAGAGCGTGACGCAGCTGGCGGCACAAATTCTGGCGGTGGTGCGGCCGCTTGGATTGGGCTTCGAACTGGTGCTGGTCGATGACGGATCCAAGGACAACACGGCACACCTGCTCAGCGGGCTCGCCGCCGAGATTCCCGAGCTTGTCGCGGTGCTGCTGCGCCGCAACTACGGACAGACGGCGGCCATGGCCGCAGGGTTTGACGCCAGCAGCGGGGCCGTGATCGTCACCCTCGATGGTGACCTCCAGAACGATCCCGCCGACATTCCACTGCTGATCCAGGAACTCGACCAGGGCTTCGACCTGGTGAGTGGCTGGCGCCACCAGCGCCAGGACGGTGCAATCAAACGACTGTTGCCCAGCCTGATCGCCAACCGCCTGATCGCCCAGGTCACCGGAGTGCGGCTCCATGACTACGGCTGCTCCCTCAAGGCCTACCGGCGGGAGGTCTTGAGCGACCTCAACCTCTACGGCGAACTGCACCGCTTCCTACCTGCCCTGGCCTTCATCGAAGGGGCGCGGATCAGCGAAGTGAAGGTCAGCCACCACCCCCGCCTGTACGGAACGAGTAAGTACGGACTGGATCGCACCTTCCGGGTGCTGATGGACCTGCTGACGGTGTGGTTCATGAAGCGATTTCTGACCAGGCCGATGCATGTGTTCGGGTTTGGAGGGCTGGGCGCCATGGGCCTGGGCTTGGTGATCGGACTCTGGCTGGTGGGTGAAAAACTGCTGCTGGGCGCCGACATCGGCGATCGCCCCTTGCTGCTGATGGCCTTGCTGAGTTTTCTCACCGGAGTGCAGCTCTTCTGTTTCGGCCTGCTGGCAGAGCTGCAGATGCGCACGTATCACGAGAGCCAGGGACGGCCGATCTACCGGGTGCGCGCCACCCTGAGGGGCACGGCCAACGGCAGCGCGGATTGAACTTTTATGTCGCCCACCCAAGCCGTTCAAAGCTGGCTGAGGGCTGATCTCTACAGTGCTCGAGGTTGCTAATGGTCCGCGCCATGACTGGAGAATTCGCTGCCGCCTGGCTGCCCTCAGTGCTTGTACCGCTTGTTGGAATCCTCGGCCCAGCCGTGGCCATGGCCCTGCTCTTCAACGTGATCGAAGCCCGCGACTGATCACGCCTGCAGCGTCTCGATCGCCCTTCATCACCGCTTCCCCACCCGCCACCATGACCGTGACCCCCGTGGCCGACCCCTGTGTCGGCAATTTGGCCACCCCCGTCAACAGCAGCTACTTCACGCGGGCGTTCCTGAACGCCCTGCCCGCCTATCGCCCCTCCCTTTCCCCAAACCGCCGCGGTCTGGAAGTGGGCATGGCGCATGGGTTCTTCCTTTACGGTCCATTTGCGATCTGTGGCCCCCTGCGGCTGACTGAATACGCCAGCACCGCCGGACTGCTGGCGACGATCGGCCTGGTGTCGATCCTGACCATCTGCCTGTCGATCTACGGCACGGCTGGCAATGGCCCGAACATCCAGCCCGCTGACGCCACAATCGACAACCCGCCTGCCGACCTGTTTACCAAAGCGGGCTGGGCAGAGTTTGCCAGTGGATTCTGGCTGGGCGGCTGCGGCGGAGCGGCCTTCGCCTGGTTCCTGGCTGGTACCGCGATCGTGGCCCCGCTGGTCAACATCGCCGGCGGGGTTTGGAGCGTCGGCTGAGCCCCAACGAAAAGTTGGCATGAGCCCTGCCTCGGCAGGGCTTTTTTAATGGCCAACCATCAGAGGAAGATACCTACGAGCCCGCGCAGCATCCCGCATGCACGTTCGATTCAAGCCCCTGATCAATGCCCTACTGGCCCTAACCATGGCCAGCAGCGGCAGCCTGCTGGTTTCCTGCCGGCCAACGGACACCACTCCAAAAGCAACCGAACCAAACCAGGAGCAACGGGCCGAGCAGCAGCGTTTGGCCGAGCGCAATGCAGCGGCCCAGCTCCAGCGGGAGAGGAAGACTGCCAGCCAGCAGGGCTGGATCGACGGTCACAAAGCCACGGTGGCCTGTCTGCGGGGGGAACGGGCCCAGACCGATGGCAACGAACTGCGCTGCGAGGAGCAGGCCTACGTGCAGATGAATTACGCCGCAGCGACAACTCCATAAAAAACCCCATAAAAAAACCCCGGCATGGGCCGGGGTTGGGTCGTCGTCCCTCAAGCAGCGGAAGGGCTAAGCGTTTAGCCGAACTTACCCGAAGTGGATGCGATCAGGAAGGCCGCATAGGTGAGGATGTAGCCAATCGTGAAGTGGGCCAAACCCACCACACGGGCCTGAACAATCGAGAGAGCGACGGGCTTATCGCGCCAGCCCACCAGGTTGGCGAGCGGGGTGCGCTGATGCGCCCACACGATCGTCTCGATCAGTTCCTGCCAATACCCCCTCCAGGAGATCAGGAACATGAACCCAGTCGCCCAGACCAGGTGACCGAACAGGAACATCCAGGACCAAACGGCCAGGTTGTTGCTGCCAAAGGGGTTGTACCCATTGATCAGCTGGGAGGAATTGAGCCACAGGTAATCACGGAACCAACCCATCAGATAGGTGCTGGATTCGTTGAATTGGGCGACGTTGCCTTGCCAAATGGCAAGGTGCTTCCAGTGCCAGTAGAAGGTGACCCAACCCACCGTGTTCAGGGCCCAGAAAACCGACAGGTAGAAGGAATCCCAAGCGGAGATGTCACAGGTGCCGCCACGGCCAGGGCCGTCGCAGGGGAAGGCGTAGCCGAAGTCCTTTTTATCGGGCATCAGCTTGGAGCCCCGGGCATCCAGGGCGCCCTTGACCAGAATCAAGGTGGTGGTGTGCAGACCCAGCGCGATGGCGTGGTGCACAAGGAAATCACCAGGTCCAATCGGCAGGAAGAGGTCGTTGCCGCCGTTGATCGCATCAATCCAACCAGGCAGATAAACCGCACTGGCGTTGCTGGCCGCACTGGCTGAGTTGGAGAGCAACACATCCATGCCATACATCGCCTTGCCGGAAGCGGCTTGAACGAACTGGGCAAAGACGGGCTCCACAAGGATCTGCTTCTCGGGAGTGCCGAAAGCCACGACCACGTCGTTGTGGACGTAGAGGCCCAGGGTGTGGAAACCGAGGAACAGGGAAACCCAGCTCAGGTGACTGATGATGGCCTCCTTGTGCTCAAGCATCCGTGCCAACACGTTGTCCTTGTTGGCTTCAGGGTCATAATCGCGGATGAAGAAGATCGCGCCGTGGGCGAAGGCGCCGCACATCAGGAAGATGGCGATGTACTGGTGGTGGGTATAAAGGGCAGCCTGCGTGGTGTAGTCCTTGGCGATAAACGCATAGGACGGCATGGCATACATGTGCTGCGCCACCAGACTCGTCACCACCCCCAAAGCTGCCAAAGCCAGGCCGAGCTGGAAGTGGAGCGAGTTGTTGATGGTGTCGTAAAGGCCCTTGTGACCGGCTCCGAGGGCCCCACCAAAGGGCGTGCCCTTGGGTGGATTGTGGGCCTCGAGAATCTCCCGGATCGAGTGGCCGATCCCGAAGTTGGTGCGGTACATGTGGCCGGCGATCACAAACAGGCAGCCAATCGCCAGGTGGTGATGGGCAATGTCCGTGAGCCAGAGGGCTTCACTCTGGGGATGGAAGCCGCCGAGGAAGGTGAGGATCGCTGTGCCCGAGCCTTCTGCCGTGCCGAACTGTTGATAGACAGTATCAGGATTCTGGGCATAGACCCCCCAGTTTCCGGTGAAGAACGGACCAAGCCCCGCTGGGTGGGGCATCACCGAGAGGAAGTTGTCCCACCCCACGTGCTGACCGCGGGACTCGGGGATAGCCACGTGAACCAGGTGACCGGTCCAGGCGATCGAGCTGAAGCCGAACAGCACAGCCAGGTGGTGGTTGAGCCGGGATTCAGCGTTCTTGAACCAGGCCAGCGATGGCCTGAACTTGGGCTGCAGGTGGAGCCAGCCGGCGAACAGGGCCCAAGCCGACAGGATCATCATGAAGATGGAACCCTGATAAAGCTCGGCATTGGTGCGCATGCCGATCGTGTACCACCAGTGGTACAGACCGGAATAGGCAATGTTCACCGGAGAGGAGGCGCCCGCCTGGGTGAAGGCGGCAATGGCACCTTCGCCGAAGTGGGGATCCCAGATCGCGTGTGCGATGGGACGGATATGCAGCGGATCGGCGACCCACTGCTCAAAGTTGCCCTGCCAGGCGATATGGAACAGGTTGCCCGAAACCCAGAGGCCAATGATGGCCAGATGACCGAAGTGGGTGGAGAACAGCTTTTGATAAAGCCGCTCCTCGGTCATCCCGTCGTGGCTCTCGAAATCGTGAGCCGTGGCGATGCCGTACCAAATACGGCGGGTTGTCGGGTCCTGTGCCAGACCCTGGCTGAACGAAGGAAATTTCGTTGCCATTGGGAGAGGTCAGTAAAAGGTCAGCCGACCGCGACGATGCGGGCCAGGAAGAATGCCCAGGTTGTTGCGATACCGCCCAACAGGTAGTGGGCGACACCAACAGCACGACCCTGGGTGATCGAAAGAGCCCGCGGCTGAATAGCCGGAGCAACCCTCAGCTTGTTGTGAGCCCAAACGATGGACTCAATCAGCTCTTGCCAGTAGCCGCGGCCACTGAACAGGAACATCAGGCTGAAGGCCCAGATGAAGTGGGCTCCCAGGAACATCAGACCGTAAGCACTGGAGCTTGAGCCGTAGCTGTTGATCACCTGTGCGGCCTGGGCCCAGAGGAAGTCACGCAACCAGCCATTGATGGTGATGGCGCTCTGAGCAAAGTTGCCATTGGTTATGTGCTGGACGCTGCCATCAGCGTTGACGGTGCCCCACACGTCGCTCTGCATCTTCCAAGAGAAGTGGAAAATGACGATCGACAGGGAGTTGTACATCCAGAACAGGCCGAGGAACACGTGGTCCCAAGCCGACACCTGGCAGGTACCCCCACGGCCGGGGCCGTCGCAGGGGAAGCGGAAGCCCAGATTCGCCTTGTCGGGGACGAGGCGGGAGCTACGCGCATAGAGGACACCCTTCAGCAGGATCAACACGGTGACGTGGATCGTGAAGGCGTGGATGTGGTGAACCATGAAGTCGGCCGTTCCCAGGGGGATCGGACCGGCGGCCACCTTGCCTCCCACCGCCACCACGGTGCCGTTGAACACTTCGCTCACCCCCGCCAGGGCGTTGGGAGCGGTGGTGCCAGCGGCAGCAGCGTGCAGACCCTGAACCCATTGCGCGAAGACAGGCTTCAGGGCAATGGCGGAGTCACTGAACATGTCCTGGGGACGACCCAGAGCACGCATGGTGTCGTTGTGGATGTAGAGGCCGAAGCTGTGGAAGCCGAGCCAGATGCACACCCAGTTGAGGTGGCTGATCAGGGCATCACGCGCCTTCAGCACCCGGTCAAGCACGTTATCGACATGCTTGGCAGGGTCGTAATCGCGGATCATCGCGATGGCGGCGTGGGCTCCGGCACCAACGATCAGAAAACCGCCAATCCAGGTGTGATGGGTAAAGATCGACAGCTGGGTGGGGTAATCAATCCCGATGTAGGGATAGGGGGGCATCGCATACATGTGATGCGCCACGATGATCGTCAGCGAGCCGAGCAGTGCCAGGTTCACCGCCAACTGGGCATGCCAGCTGGTGGTCATGAATTCGAAGAGGCCGTCATGGCCGTTCGGAGCAGGGAAGAGCAGGGGATCACCCTTCTGGCCCTCCAGAATCTCCTTCATGCTGTGGCCGATGCCCCAGTTGGTCCGGTACATATGTCCGGCCACGATGAACAGCACCGCAATCGCCAGGTGGTGATGGGCAATGTCGGTCATCCAGAGGCTGCCGGTCACAGGATTGAGCCCACCCTTGAAGGTGAGAAAATCGCTGTAAGCGGCCCAATTGCCCGTGAAAAAGGCCGAGACGCCCGCCCCGAAACCGGGGAAGATCTGGGCGATCAAGTCCTGATTCAGGAACTCATGGGGCAGGGGGATGTCTGCGTAGGTGGCGATGGTTTTGCCATTGAGCACCAGCGGCTGGCCGGCGTCGATGGCTTCCATCAGCGCGTTGGTGGGCAGGGACACGTGCAGGAGGTGTCCAGTCCAGGAAAGGGAACCCAAACCAAGCAGGCCAGCCAGATGGTGGTTGAGCATCGACTCAACGTTCTGGAACCATTCGAGCTTGGGGGCTGCCTTGTGGTAGTGGAAGACACCGGCATTGAGCATCAGGCCGGCCATCACCAGAGCCCCGATGGCCAGGGCCATCAACTGGGTTGTGTTGGTGATGCCCCAGGCCCTCCACACGTGGAAAAGACCGGACGTGATCTGAATGCCATGGAAGCCGGCACCCACATCGCCATTCAGGATTTCCTGGCCAAAAATCGGCCAGACAACCTGCGCCGAAGGCTTGACGTGCAGGGGGTCGGTCAACCAACCGGTGTAGTTGGAAAAGCGCGCTCCATGGAAGAAGGCACCGCTCAACCAGATGAAAATGACGGCCAGGTGGCCGAAGTGGGCTGAAAAGATCTTGCGAGAGACCTCTTCGAGGTCACTCGTGTGGCTATCGAAGTCGTGAGCATTGGCGTGGAGGTTCCAAACCCAGGTGGTGGTTTTGGGACCTTTGGCAAGGCTGCGATCGAAATGGCCGGGCTTGCCGAACAGTTCGAAGGTGGCCGGAACAGGGTTCCGGTCGACCATGGCCTTCGCCTTTTCCCCACGCTCTGGTGGGCTGATGGTCATCGAGACGTTCCTCGAGGGACGGAGTCGAGGTGGTGGGTCCACCCCTTCGGCAAGCCAGGGGGCTTACCTGTGGGCCCCACGGGCAACCAAGAACCGAAGCCCTAGGCCGCTCATGGGCGCCAGCGACAAAGAAGCTCGCGAAACCGCGAAACCGCTTGGCACAGCTGGTGCTTTGGGCCCCAGATAGGGGACCGCTGGCCGAACTATAGGGGCCGTTACGAAGGAGTTTCGGGTTGCAGTTACAAAGGTTCAATCCCGGCGCTTCCCAGGCCAGCACTGGGCTTTACAGAACAAAAAGAATCATCGAGATTGGGCATCTCTTGATGGGTTAATTATTCTTAAAAGCCCGGGTTCCCAGCGAAATGCTGCCCGAATTCGTCGGGCAAGCCGTGCCTACAGAATGGCCCCAGAAACAGCCAGAAATTCAGAGTGGGCGCAGCCAGCGCAACCAACCCAGCCAGCCCTCCCCCCACCTTCCTGGGGCGAAGAAGCCTGCTCACCCTCCTGGTGGTGGTGCTGTTGCTGCTGCCTGCGGGCTGTCGCCCCATCTCTTTGAAGCGAGCTACTCCGCCCGTCGAGGAGCTCCTACAAACCCAGGCCCCGTCGGGGCGCCTGCAGGAAGTGGCCCCACCCGTGGCCGTGCAGCAGCTCCAAGCGGCCCTGGCCCAGCGCCATCCCCAGGTGACGATCGAGGCCCCGCCGGATGGGAGCACCCTGCCCGCGGGGCCCGTGACAATCCGAGTCCGAGCACGTGACTGGCCCCTGGTCGACGCCGGAGCGATCGGATTGGGCCCCCATCTGGTGGTGCAGGTTGACGACCAGCCCGCTATTCGGCTAGTTGCCCCGTTTGACGACCAGCCTGCCAGCAGCCTTGCTTTTGAGCTGCCTTCCCTGAGCCCGGGCAGTCACCGCATCACCGCCTATGCGGCACGACCCTGGGGCGAAGCGGTGAAAGATCCGGGCGCCTGGAGTCAGATCAGGGTGCATCGGGTCGCGCCCAACCCCCTGGCAATCCCCCAACCGGGAACCCCGCAGCTGATTGCCGTCAGTCCTGGCGATCTGGCCGCCAGCCAACCGGTTTTGCTCGACTGGTTGCTGCTCGATGCGCCCCTGCAGGGCTTGCGGGAGAACGACGCCAGCTGGCGGCTGCGGGTGTCCGTCAATGGCGACAGCTTTCTGGTGGATCAAAACGCACCCCTTTGGCTCCGAGGCTGGCAACCCGGCAGCAACAGCCTGCTGCTCGAACTGGTGGACGGGCGCGGGGAGCCCCTCAACCCACCCTTCAACAGCCTGGTCAGTGAAGTGGTGCTGGACGCCTCCGGGCCCAAGTTGGCGTGGCAAAAGGGACGGCTGAGCGACAACGAGCTGGCCCAGCTGTTGGGCACAGCTCCGCCTGAGCCACCGGCCCTGCCCCCGACCCCAGTCGAGCCCGTCGCGCCCGTCGCTGAAATCCTGACCTTGCCGGAACCCCAGCCTCAACCCGAGCCGCAACCAACACTGGGACCGGAACCCGACCTTGAGCCGGGGCCTGAACCGCTGCCTGAGCCTGAACTCATGGCTGGGCCTGCAACAGTTGTCAACCCAGCTGGTGACCCAGGCGATAGACCCGTCGTGGACCAATCTGCCCAACCAGCCCAACTCCCGAGCACCGAGCCGATTGCAGCTCCCATGCCCGAACCCCAGCGCCTAGGCCCGTCCACCAGCCTGGGCGGATCGGCCCGCAGCCAGGTGAATCCAGACGGCTCCCTGCTCAGGCCGGGCGAATGAGCCCCACCCCTGGCACGCCCCCGGCCAGCCCGGCGCGAAAGCTGATCTGGGGGCTTGGTTTCAGCTCCAGCAGTGCTCCGATGCTGGAGCGTCTCAGCCAAGCCGGCCTGATCGATGCCCGGCTGGGCCCGACTGACGAACCCTTGCCGCGGCGGGCTCTGGGGACCCATTGGCCCTCGGCCCGTGCCTTTGTGGTGGTGGGGGCCTGCGGGCTTGTCACCCGCCTGATCGCCCCCTTGCTCACAGGCAAGGAGAGCGACCCAGCCGTCGTGGTGGTGGACCCGGAAGGCAGGTTCGCCATTCCCCTGTTGGGCGGCCATGGAGCCGGGGCAGACCAGCTCAGCCAACGGATTGCCGCCAGCCTCGGGGGCCAGGCCGTACTGACCGGAGCCAGCGCTGCCGCAGGCCGACTCAGCCTCGACAGCTTCGGCAGTGCCTGGGGCTGGCGGCGCGGCGCGGGCGATTGGCAAGCGCTGATGCTCGCTGCCAGCCGGGGCGACGACGGGCCTATTCGGATCGAAGCCCGCCATGGCTGCCGTCGCTGGCTCGCCCTGGATGCCGCCGCCGACCTGGAGGCCGACCCCGATCCTGGCCTGACCAATCCGACGCCGGCCATGGCGGTGGACATCCACACTGGCGCCGGCTGCCGGTGGCACCCGCCCAGCCTCTGGCTCGGCCTGGGCTGTGAACGCAACACCAGCCTGGAGCTGCTGGAGCGCCTGGTGGACCAGACCCTGGCCGCCCATTGCCTAGCCCCCCAAGCGGTGGCCGGGCTGGCCAGCATTGACCGCAAGGCCGACGAGCCGGCCTTGCTTGAGCTGGCCGCGCGCCGGCACTGGCCGGTGCGCTGGTTTGACGCCGGCAGCCTCGCAACCGTGGCCGTGCCGAATCCCTCAGCGGCCGTGGCGAAGGAGATGGGTACCGCCAGCGTGGCCGAAGCCGCCGCGCTGCTGGCCGCTGGCCCCGGAGCCAGGCTGCTGCAAGCCAAGCAGATTGCCCACAGCCAAGGCAGCGAACAGGGGGCCGCCACCCTGGCGGTGGCCTTGGCCCAAAGCCAATGGGCACCCCAGCGGGGCCAACTGCACCTGGTGGGCAGTGGACCGGGCAGCCTGGACCTCCTCACCGGCGACGCCCGTCGAACCCTGGCGGAAGCCACGGTTTGGGTGGGCTACGGGCTTTATCTCGACCTGCTCGAACCCCTGAGGCGGCCGGATCAACTGCGCTGGGATGGCCAGCTCACCGAGGAGCGCGCCCGCTGCGCCTTGGCCCTGAACTTGGCCTGCCAAGGGCTCAATGTGGCCTTGATCTCCTCAGGCGACAGCGGCATCTACGCCATGGCTGGCCTGGCCCTGGAGCTGTGGCTGGCCGAACCGGCCGATGGCAGGCCAAGTTTCGCCGTCCACCCAGGCATCTCGGCCCTCCAGCTGGCCGCGGCCCGGGCCGGAGCGCCCCTGATGCACGACTTCTGCACGATCAGCCTCAGCGACCGGCTCACCCCCTGGACCGTGATCGAGCGGCGACTTCAGGCCGCCGCGGCGGGCGATTTTGTTGTGGCGCTCTACAACCCCCGTTCCCTGGGCCGGGACTGGCAGCTGGCCAGGGCCCAGGAGCTGCTACTGGGCGGCCGGCCAGCCTCTACGCCCGTTGTGCTGGCACGCCAGCTGGGCCGAGCCGACGAGGCCGTGAGTCTGCACACCCTGGGCGAGCTGCCGGTGGAGCAGGTCGACATGCTCACCCTGGTGCTGGTCGGGAACAGCACCAGCTACGCCAAGGATGGACGCCTGGTGACGCCCCGTGGCTATCCCGGGGCGGAACTCAGCTGATCGCCTCGAGGGCCAAGACAATCGGGATGACAGGATTCGAACCTGCGGCCCCTTCGTCCCGAACGAAGTGCGCTACCAAGCTGCGCCACATCCCGATGAACAAACTTTAGGGGATGGCCTCCAACGCTCGGAACGGGATCCCAGCCATGCCAGCCGCTCCAATCGCTTCCTAAAGTCGCCTACTGCCCATCTCCCGGCCCCAAACGGCCCCACCGGCACCTTGCCCAAACCCGACTGGCTGCGCGTCAAGGCCCCCCAGCGGGAACGGATCGGCGAGGTGGCCGACCTGCTTCAGGATCTCAAGCTCAACACGGTGTGCCAGGAGGCGAGCTGCCCCAACATTGGCGAGTGCTTCGCGGGGGGAACGGCCACCTTTTTGATCATGGGGCCGGGCTGCACCCGCGCCTGCCCCTACTGCGACATCGACTTCGACAAGAGCGTGCGGGCGCTCGATCCCAGCGAACCGGAACGGCTCGGCGAAGCGGTGAGCCGCCTGGGGCTGAGCCATGTGGTGATCACCTCGGTGAACCGCGACGACCTGGCCGATGGCGGCGCCAGCCAGTTCGTGGCCTGCATCGAGCAGGTGCGCCTCCGCTCACCCCTCACCACGATCGAGCTGCTGATCCCGGACTTCTGCGGCAACTGGGATGCCCTGGCCACCGTGATGGCTGCAGCGCCCGACGTGCTGAACCACAACATCGAGACCGTGCCGCGGCTTTACAAAAAAGCCCGCCCCCAGGGCATCTACGAGCGCTCCCTCGAACTGCTTCACCGCGTACGAGAAGGCTGGGCCCGCACGTATTCCAAATCAGGGCTGATGGTGGGGCTGGGTGAGAGCGACTCAGAGGTGATGGATGTGCTGAGAGATCTGCGGCGCCATCAGGTCGACATCGTGACCATCGGGCAATACCTCTCGCCAGGGTCGAAGCACCTGCCGGTGGATCGCTTCGTAAGCCCAGAGCAATTCGAGGCCTTCCGTCAGCACGGAGAAGCGGAGCTGGGCTTCCTGCAAGTGGTAAGCACGCCGCTCACCCGCAGCAGTTATCACGCCGGCGAGGTGCAGCGGCTGATGCAGAAGCACCCGCGCTAAGGCCCTGGCTGCGCCGCTCAGGCCACCACCGCCTGCAGCTCGGCCACGCCCATAGCGGCCTTCTCGCTTGGGGGCACCAGCAGCTTGAACTTGGCCTTCCAGCTGGGCCAGTCGGCCAGAATCGCGGCCGCCTTGGCACTGCCGGTGGCATCGCGATGGGC
>CBFIGH010000047.1:0-6806 GCA_965662115.1 Cyanobium sp. | reverse complement strand
CGTGCGCGCCATCGGTGCCGCCAACTACATCACGATCGAAGCGGGGCGGCTGGTCGGCCACAACAACGACGGCAAGGGCGTGGTGAAGGCCATCGAAAAGGTTGCCCCTCTGCAGGGGCAGCGGGTGGTGATGCTCGGGGCCGGCGGGGCCGGCCGGGCGATGGCGGTGGAGATCGCCTGGGCCGGCGCCAGCCAGCTCACCTTGATCACCCGCAGGGAGGAACAGGGGCGCGAGGTGGCCGAGCGGGTGCACCAGGCCAGCGGGGTGGCCTGCGACTGGCAGCCCTGGCAGGAGCCGCTGCAGCTGCCGGTGGGCACCACCCTGCTGATGAATGCCACCCACCTGGGTTGTGCGCCGGAGCTGGAGCCCCTGCCGATCGACTGGCAGAGCGTCGATCCGACCTGCCTGGCGGTGGATGTGATCACCAATCCCCGCATCACCCCCTTTTTGGCCCAGGCCCAAGCGAGGGGCTGCCCGATCGTGGATGGGGTGGAGATGCTGGTGCAGCTGGCCATGCAAATCTTCGAGCGCTGGACTGGCATCCAACCCGAGGAGGCCGTGTTCCAATGGGCCGTGGCAGGCGCCCTGGGGGAAGGGCCGGCACCCGCCTAGAGCAAACCGCGGTAGCGAACGAGCAGCTGCACCATCGCCCAGGAGCCCAGGGTGACCTTCACCGCTACCAGGGCATTGAGCAAGGGGATCCAGCCCCCGCTGACGATCGTGCCAAACCCGCCGCCGGCAGGGGGCACCAGACCGGCAAGGCTGAGCAGGGCCACCAGAACGAAGGCCACCACCGCCGCCTTTTCCCAGAGATCGGCGCGATAGCGACGGTAGAGACGATCGGCCAGGCGGACTGAACCGCTGATCAGGAGCAAGCCAATGGCGGTGCCCCCGGCCACGCCTGCCGCAAAGCCGCCACCGGGTGAGAGGTGACCGCGCAGGGCGAGTTCCACGGCCACGAGGGCACATACGGTCGCCCCCAGCTGGCAGAGCACCACCGAGGGATCGTCCTGCAGGCCGCGGATGCGGGGCTGCTGGGGCTCACCGCTCAGAATCCAGCGCACCCCGATCGAGGCCAGGGTGAACACCACCACCTCGGCCACCGTGTCGTAGAGGCGGGTGTGCAGGATCACCGTGGCCACCAGGTTTGGCACGCCGCCAGAGCGCAGCAGGTCCTGCAGGGAAGCCATGAGCTCAAGGGGGACTGGCACCACCAGAGCCAGCGGTGCCAGGCACAGCACCACGGCAGCAAGGCCGTAGAGGAGCAGCAGCGGTCGAAAGCGTGAGGCAGAGGCATGCACACTCATGGAGCAGCCCCCTGGGTTGGCTGGGCAGCAGGCTGGAGTTCAAGACCATGACCCGCCTCGCGCCAGCGAACCGCCCCAGGCAGGGCGGCAAGCCGCTCCATCAATGGGGCGTGATGCAGGCGCAGGCAGTAGCTGCCCGAGCTGCCGCTGGGCTCCAGCACCGCATGGAGGTCGGGATCGGTGGGGCTGAGCAGCTCCAGGCGCAGGGAGAGGGGATCAAGCCAGCTGCGCAACTGCTCACCTAACTGTTCACGCAACGGCTGCGATGGGGGCTCCGCTGCCACGGCCACCCGCAACACCATCGATGAGCGCAACGCCACCGCATAGAGGGTTGTCGAGAGCAGGGTGCCCACCAGGGCCTCGGTGAGCGCCACATCCGCCGCACCAAGCAGGGCGTAGATCAGGGCGGAGACGGCGCCGAGGATGCCCCGCAGCACAAGGGTTTGATAGGGATTCGCCTGGGCCACCAACAGGATTGCCGTGAGCGGCAGCAGGGCCGTGACCGGTAGCAACAGGGCGATGTCCTGGGTCAGGGTCATGGCGCCTGCTCCTGCTGGGGATCAGCCGGCTGGCCCGGTTGGGAACAGCTGGCCAGCACATAGCCAAAGATGGTGTTCCAGATCACCAGCGAGAGCAGGGCCAGCAGCAGCAGGGGCCACTCCCGGTTGAGGCGCAGCAGCAAACCCAGCACCATCAACGCCGAGCCCAGCGTGTCGGCGATGCCGAGATAGTGCAGCTTGCGTAGAAAACTGCTGCGTCCCAGCAGGGGCCAGGTGCCCGCAAACCAGAACACCAACCCCGCCAGCAGCAGCAGGATGCTGGCGGCTTCCAAAAGCCGGTGGATCAAGGTCATCGCCAGCAACACCATGGCTTCAGCGATCGGCCCCCCGCAGCAGGTTGGCCAGCAGCATCACGGCGGCATTGCCGACGCTGAGCACAATCACGCCCACCAGACCCACCATCCAGTCGTCACGCACCACCGACACCACCAGCATCAGCAGGGCCACCTTGGTGGAGATGCTGGCCAGCGCCGCCAGCCGGTGCCACACATCGCTGCGCCGGCAGGCCACAACAATCGGCAGCAGCAGGGCCAGCACCATGCCCAACTGAACCAGCTCGAGCCAGCGACTGTTCATCGATGTCCCTGCCGGGGGGCTAACCGATGCACGCGAAAGGCGCGCCCTCCGGGATCGATGCCCAGGGCGATCGTGAGGGGCGTGAGGGTGACACGAAACACCTCCAAAAAGAGCAGCAGGGCGGAGTCGGAGCCTGTGAACCGCTGGCTCTCCAAGCGGTCCTCCAGAGCCCTGCCGCCCCAGAGCAGCTGCAGCGCCTCGGCGTAGGCCTGGGGAATGGCCAGCAGACTCAGCCTCAGAGCCACCAGCAACTGGCGCAGGCGCAACGGCCTGGTGCGGCGAGCCATCGGCAGCAGCAGGGCGACAAGCGCACCGATCAACCCATTGATCCAGCTGAGATCGGCACTCAACAGCAGCCAGATCAGCAGCCGCAGCAGCACGGTGATCAGGCGGGCCATGCCAACCCTCCGCCGAGAAGAACCAGCATCAGGGCCGCCCCGATCACGGCCATGCCACCGAGGAGGTCGTCGAGCCGCTCCAACTGGGGCAGGGCTGGACGGGGCCACCAGGCCGGGACCTGGCGAGCCAGCTCCAACAAAAGCGCAAGTCCGCCACCAGCGGCGAGAACGGCCAGGGCCTTGAGCAGGGAAGCCTGGGGCGGCAGGGGGGCCAGCAGCAGACCCGCGCCCAGCAACACCAGCGCCAGCAAGGTAGACCCGAGCGGCGGCCAGCTGGAAAAGCGGGCCAGCGGCCGCAGCAGCAGTCGGGCGTAGACCGCAGCCGTGCCGACCATCACCACCACCAACACCGCGGCGGCTGGGCCAGTGAGGCTGCGGCTCAGGCCCTCCTTGGCCCAGTAACCCAACAGCAGGGGAGCGCCAGCGATCGAGAGTGACCCCAGCCAGAGGGGCAGGGCCTGCTGCAGGGGCAAGGGCGTCAGCCGCCATCGCTGCAGATTGCGATCACCCAGCCGACCGGCCAGCAGGAACAGCCCCGCCTTGGCCAGGCCATGGGCCAGGGCGTAGAGGCCACCGACCCTCGGATCCAGAATCACCAACCCCACCTGGGACAGGGTGCTCCAGGCCAACAGACGCTTGAGGTCCGTTTCAGCCAGGGCGTAGATCACGCCGAGCAGGGCACTGGCCAGGCCGATCCAGACCAGCACGGGCTGCAGTTGCGGCAGGGCCTGGCTGATGCGTAGCAAGGGGCAGAGCCCCCCCGCCACCACCACGCCGGAGAGCAGGGCCGAAACGTCGGCCGGGGCCTCGGCGTGGGTGCGCGGCAGCCAGAGGCCACTGGCAAAGACACCCGCCTTGGTGAGCAGACCCACCAGCAACAGGGCCAGGATCACCGCCAAGGGCCCATTGACGAGCGCCGGGTCCGTCAGGGCCGACAAGCGAAAGCTGCCCTCCCGCAGATAGAGCAGCGCCACACCCAGTAAATAGACCACCATCACCGTGTTGCCCACCAGCAGATAGCGCAGTCCAATCCAGAGTTGGAGGCCACTGCGGCGGCCGAGCATCAACAGGAAGGCGGCGATGCCCACCACTTCCAGGGCTACGTAGAGACTGACCAGATCCACCGCCACAAAGGCTGAATTCAGCCCTGCAAGCAGCACCATCAGCAGGGATGGGAAGGGCCCGCTGAAGGGTGTGCTCCAGCCATCCAGCAGCACGGCCAGCACCACCAAGCCATTGAGCACGACAAATGGCGCCGCCACCGCATCAAACTGCAGTGCCACCCCGAGCGGACCGATCAACTCCAGGTTCCAGGGTCCGGCGCCGCTGGTCAGGGCCAGGCCCAGTCCTGTGGTGAGCAGGGCCGAAAGCAGGGCCAAGGGCCGGGCAAGGGAAGGCAGGAGCGGTGCCGTAAACGCGGCCAGCAACGGCGCCAGCAGCCAGGCGATCAGCAGGCTGACAGGGGGCTCAACCATGGCGCCCTGAGCTGGAGCTGAGCTGCTCAAAGCTGGCGGTGTCGAGCAGGGGGTCAATCCGCGCCAGGCGGGTGATGACCACCAGCAGCAGCGCCTGGGTTGAAAGGCCGATCACGATGGCGGTCAGAATGACGGCCTGGGGGATGGGGTCGGCCCAGGCGAACGGCACTTGGCCAAGTTCGCTGCCGGCCAGAATCGGCGTGCGCAGGCCACTGCGGGCAGCCACCAGCACGAACAGGGCGACCGCGGCCGTGCCCATCACGTCCATGGCCAGGGCCTTGAGGAAGAGATTTCGGCGGGCCAGCAAACCGAGCAGGCCGGCCAGAAAGGCCAACAGCACAAGGGCTTCGAGCAGCCGAAACGGATCGATGCCGGGCAGGGAAACAGCCATCGTTGGGACCCTAGGTAGCCCCCTGAGCAATTGGGTCAGGTCAGGGGCTCCTGCAGGAAGCGCGGCGTTTCAACAGGCAGGCCGCGTTGAAACGCCAGCCAACGAAAATCGCCGAGGGCATGGGGATCCACCAGTCGCAGCAGGGCTTCGCGGCGGCTCAGCAGGCTGGCGAGCTCGGCGCCAGTGGCCTGCTGGAGCCCATGCAGGCGCTGGGCTAAACCGAGGGCCAGCAGCGCCTGACCCTGACGGCAGTGACCGAGGGGTTGCCAGCCGCTGCTGAGAGCAGCGGCCTCGAGGCTCTCGATGCAGAGGTGGGCCGTGAGATCGGCCTGGCCCAAATCCACCAGGGGATCGGCGCTGGCCCGCTGGGCCCGATAGGCCATCAGGGTGCCGTTGCTGCGCTGGGGGGCGTAGTAGCGCCAGGCCTCCAGGGCGTAGTCGATCACCAGCAAGGGGCCAGCAACCAGGGCTCCGGCGCAGGCCGCCAGCCAGGGCTCCAGGCCAGGGTGGAGCTCGCTGCACCAACCCGGCGGGCGCTGGAGCGAGGCGGGCAGGAGTCCCAAGGGTTCGAGTTGGGCGGCGGCGGCAGGTTGCAGGGGTTCGCCCGGCTGCAGCCGTAGCGGGGGCCCTGCCTGGGGCTCCCCGTGCAGGGCCACCACCTGTTGGCGCCAGAGGGCCCCGTCCCAGGTGATCCGCTCCACCGCTAGGGCATCGAGCACCTCGTGGGCCAGCACCACCCCGCGCACAGGGGCGGCGGCCAGCTGCTCGAAGCTCGCCCAGCGGCAGGGCAAGGGGCAGTCCTGCAGGAGGCTCTGCTGGCGCGCGGCCATGCCGGCATTGGGCTCCACCAGCACCAGTTCGAGGCGGGCCGCCAGCAGGGGCCACCCGGTGGCCAGCTCCCCAGCCAGCTGCAGGGCCAGGCTGCCCTCGCCGGGCCCGGTTTCCACCAGGGCCAGGGGGCCGGGGCCTGCCGCCGCCAGGCCCTCGAGCCAGGCGGCGAGTTGGGGGGCCAGCAGGGCCGCAAAATCGGGCCCCAGGGAGGGGGCCGTGGCGAAATCGCCCGTGGGGCCGATGCGCAGCCGCCCAGCGCCGTAGGCACCGTGGAGCGGATCATGCAACACCCACTCCATGACGGTGCGGAAGGGGACGGCGCCGCCAGCTGCCAAGAGGCGATGGCGGAGCCAGTCGGGCACGGCGCCGCTCGCGGGGAGGGCCGTTGGTCTGGCGGTCACGCTCGGGCGCTGGCTCAGGGAGAATGCATTGTCACTGAAGTTGCCGCATGGGTCGCGTACTGAGGGGCGCCAGGGCCACGCTGGTCGCCCTGGTGTTGGTGCTGGCCTGCTGGCTGGGGGGCGGGGTCGCCCCGGCCCACGCCTATGACAACCCAGACCTGCTCCCCGACCACCCCACCCCGGTGATCGACCTGGCCAAGATCCTCACCGACGGCGAGCGCACCAGCCTCGAGGACAACCTCAACCGTTTTGAGGCCGACACGGGCTGGAAGCTGCGGGTGCTGACCCAGTACGACCGCACCCCGGGCCAGGCGGTGAAAAGCTTCTGGAACCTCGATGAGCGCAGCCTGCTGCTGGTGGCCGATGAACGCGGCGGCAACTTGCTCAACTTCAACGTCGGCGATGCCCTGTTCGCCTTGATGCCTCGCACCTACTGGGTGGAGCTCCAGACCCGCTTTGGCAACCAGTACTACGTGAGAGACCATGGCCAGGATGCCGCCATCGTGGATTCCCTGGCGGCTGTGGAAACCTGTCTGCAGCAGGGGGGCTGCCAGGTGGTGCCCGGCCTTCCCCAGGAGCAATGGCTGCTCACCCTCTCGACCTCGGTGCTGGGAGGACTGGTGGCCGGCTTTGCCGCCTACCCGCGCAAGCAGGGCCGGCGGGTTGAGTGGGCCTGGGTGCTGCTGCTCTCGCCCCTCTGGCTGATCCTGTTTGGTGCCCTGGGTTTGGGGCCGATTGTGACCCGCACCAACGACCTGCTGCCCGTGATCCGCAACAGCCTGGCGTTTCTTGGCGCCGCCCTAGGGGCCTACCTGATCGCCGGTGCGACGGTGGGCAAGCCGCGCGTCGAGGATTCAGATTGAGCG
>CBFIGH010000046.1:0-18266 GCA_965662115.1 Cyanobium sp. | reverse complement strand
TTTGTGGGCTGCGCCGCGGGATTGTTGATCGCCGCCGCAGGCAATCTCAATGGCCACACCAATGTGGTGGTGATCGTGATTGGTTTCGTGCTGTTCCAGTTCATGACCAACCTCGGCCCCAACGCCCAGACCTACCTGCTGGCTGGTGAGGTATTTCCCACCCGGGTGCGGGGGCACCGAGCGGCTGTTGCCCCTGCTGGCGGTGACCTCCCTGCTGGGGGCGGTGATCACCTGGATCTACCGGATCGAGACCACCGGTTTGGACATGGATTCGATCTGAACGCGCCATGGACCTGCCTCCCAGCCTGGCCATGCCCTGTCCGCTGTCAGCCGGCTGGGAAATCGTCGAACAACGGCTGGTCGAACCAAGCCAGGGTGGGGGCTTTTCAGCCGGCGCCTACCGCCCCGATGGCGATGAACTGTGGCTGCTGAGTGATGCCCCCCGCGGCAGCATCAGCCGCTGGCGGGGCTTGGCAGCTGGTGGCTTCAAGGCACTCCAGGCCATGCCACCACTCCCCCTGAACCAACCAGAGCCCATGGACGGCGAGGGCCTGGTGCTTGGCGCTCGGCAGTTCTGGGTGGCCACCGAAGGCAGGCGGCAACCGGCCCAGCCCGCTGCGCTGCTGCGCTACGACCTGGGCACAGGTTCGCTGCAAAGCAGCAGAGCGCTGCCGCCAGATTGGCAACTGCAGAGCGGTCGAGGCCTGGGCGACAATGGTGGGCCGGAATCGCTGAGCCCCATCCCTGCCAGCGACGACCTCCTGATGGCAGCGGAACAGCCCCTGCAGCAGGATCCGAACGATCGGGTGCGGCTGTTGCGCTGGGCACCCGATGCCAGCGGCACGCTGCAACCGGTTGAACTGCGCCCCCTGGCCCTGCCGCCGGGGGGCTGGGGGCTTACGGATCTGCTGGCCAGCAGGCAGGGGCTGCTGGGCCTTTGGCGCCGCTTCACCGCTCCAAACCAATGGCAGGCGCGCTTGGTGCTCTACCCAGCCAGCGCCATGGGCAGCCCAACCCCCGGGCCCGCCGCCGACCGGCCAGTGGCGCCCCTGATCAGCTGGAATCTGCTCCAGCTGGGTCTTGCTGCCGACAACTGGGAAGTGCTGCTGGCCGCACCGCCGCTCGCCGACGGCCGCCCCAGCCTGCTGCTGGCCAGCGACGATAACTTCAACCCCCTGCAACGCTCCCACCTGGCCCGGCTGGTGCCGCGCCAACGGCCCGGCTGCCCAACCCTCCCCCACCGATGAACTGGCTCGCACCCAACCGTCGCCAGCTGCTGCAGTTGCTCGGCATCGGCGTTGGCAGCAGCGCTGCTGCCATGGCGCTGCCCCAACTGGAAGCCCGCGGCAGCGGCCCGGCTGGCCCCTTTGTGCCGGTTCGCTCGCCCCTGCCCCTGCCAACTGACGGGATGGGCGCAGCCGAGCAGCGCCGGTTCTACCGAACCTTCACCATCGAGGACAAACTGGTGGTGCCCGAGGGCTATCGGGCCGAGCTGATCGCCATCTGGGGAGATCCCCTGGCGGCGGGTCGCTTCGGCTTCAACAACGACTACCTGGCCCTTCAGGCCCTCCCGGATGGAAGGGCCCTGTTGAGCGTCAATTTCGAATACATCAGCCCGAACACCTGGGCAGCAGGCTTTGCCGAAGCGGTGGGCACCCCCTTGCCGCTCGAACCCCTGCAGCAGGCCCTGGCCAGCCGCGGCGGCAGCGTGGATGTGGCAAGCCTGGCCGCGGATGACCCGCTGCGTCCCCTGATCGACGCGGTGTGCCGCGCCGCCATGGCCGATCTGGGCATCGGCGTGCTCGAGCTCGAGCAGGGCAGCACCGGCTGGCGCCGCAGCAGCGGCAGCCGCTACGAACGGCGCATCGATGGCCTCTGCGGGCTCAACAATCCGGCCCAGTCCCTGCGCTGCACCGGCCCCGCCGCGGCCGTCTTTCGCCACAAGCAGCCGCTCGGCTACCGCGACGGCCTCGGCGAGCGCATCATCGGCACCTTTGCCAACTGCGCCGGTGGCACCACCCCCTGGGGCACGGTGCTGAGTGCCGAGGAAAACTTCCAGTCGCAGGTGAGCGAGGCCGTCCATGCCGACGGATCGGCTTCGCCGCCCAGCCAGCGCCCATTCCACTGGGATGGCTCCCGCCTCGATGGGCTTGGCAATCCCTTCGCCCTGGCCGGCAACAAATACGGCTGGATGGTGGAATTCGATCCCCGCGAGCCGACCAAAGCGGCGGTGAAACACAGCCTGCTCGGCCGCTATCGCCATGAGGCGGTCGCCGTCTCGGCCCGCCCAGGCCAGCCACTGGTGGTGTATTCGGGCTGCGATCGCCAGGGCGGCCACCTCTACCGCTTTGTGAGCAAGGGCGTCGTGCGTGATCCGGGCGATCGGGCCAATTCGCAGCTGTTTGAAGCGGGGCGCCTGGACGTGGCCCGCTTCCACGCCGACGGCAGCGGCAGCTGGATCAGCCTGGAGGCTGCCACGCTGGTGGAGCCCCAACCCCCCAGCCACTACGAACGCTTTGGTTGGCAGCAACCGGCCGTGCTGCCCCAAAGCGATCGCCTGCGCAGCGGCGGCGAAGTGCTCAACGACGACGACCAGTTGCAGGCCTACCGCAGGCGCTTCAAAAGACTGGGTGATCTATACCCCCTCATCGGCACTGACGCCGAAGCAGCGCTGCGCCAACAGGGGGCGATCCTGATCGATGCCCATCTGGCCGCCAATGCCGCTGGCGCCACCGCCTGCCCCCGCCCCGAAGACACCGACCTCGACCCGCGCAACGGCGACCTGCTGATCGCCTTCACGGCGGCGGGCCGGGATGGGGCCGGCAGCAGCGATCCGGCGATCTTCCGCGGCCCCAGGGGCGAAACCCTCTGGACCCACGGCTGGGTGATGCGCCTCAGCGATGGGGGAGCCGGGCGGGAAGCGCGCTTCCGCTGGCGGATGGTGGCTTCAGGCGGCTTGCCTTGGGAGGGTGGGCTTGGCTTCAGCCAACCGGACAACCTGGCCTTCGACCCTTCCGGCAACCTCTGGCTGGTGACCGATCGGGCCGGCGGTGCCAGTTTGGATGTGTTTGGCAACAACAGCTGTTGGCTGCTGCCGCGGGATGGGCCGGCGGCGGGCCAGGCCCTCTGCTTTGCGATCGGCCCGTCGGGTTGCGAGCTCTGTGGGCCCTGCTTTGATGCCGAAGGTCGGACGCTGTTTCTGGCGGTGCAGCATCCCGGAGAGAGCCAGGGGGTGCGCCAGGGGCGGGCGGTAGAGGCCCAGGCCTACAGCCTGGTAGACCGCAACGGCCACGGCTTTGAGCAGCTGCGGTGGGTGCCCCTTGGCTCCAACTGGCCTTCGGGCGTGCCCGGCCGGCCGCCGCGGCCAGCGGTGGTGGCGATCCGCCGCCTGGACGGCCAACGCCTGCTCGATTGAGTGGCCGGTCTTGGGGCACAGGAAAGCCAGCCCCAGGGCCTCAAGCCACGAAGCGCCGGTAGAGCCAGCGCACGAAGCCCCCCAGCACCGGCACCGGCGCAAATGTGGGGCCGACAAAATCAAAATAATCGCGGTGCTCCACAATCCTGCCGTCGGCACCAAAGCGCAGCCGGCTGGTACCCGGATAGACGAACTCGATCCCCTTGATCTTCAGACCCATCGTCCACTCCACGAAGGCCGTATCGCCGCTGAGCGCCACAGCTCCGGCTTCAAGAAAGCTGTCATCGCAACGCCGCAACAAGCCTTCCTGGGCAACGATGTAGGCCTCGATGCCGCGCTTCTCCTGGGTTGGATCTTGGAAATGGACCGCCGGGTCGTAGATCGCCCGCCACTGCTCTGGGCTGGGCCCAGGGGCCCCATAGGGCTTGGTAAACAGGGTTTGGAGCATCGGCTCGGTAAGCGGCGGGGTGAGCACGGGGTTCATGGCGTCTGGGTGGAGCGGCAGGGATCACGACGGCCGAGGCTGGCAGCCTGGCCCTGAGATGGGGCTCCAGGATGTCCTAGAGGGATTCTGGTCTGGGATTGATCCCAAACCCAGGGCGGAGATCGCCGGGCCGCCTGATTGGCTGGGGCTCGGGACCACCCGATTCAACCGCTGCCAGTGCCGCACCAACAGCAAAAACGGCCAGGAACACCCAACGCCACGGGCTGCGCCGCCGTGCTGGGCGGGCCTTGGCTCCGTGTAGGGGCGTACCGCAACGGCCGCAAACCATCCGACCGGCCAGACTGCGGTCAGCACGAACAGACCAGGCGCCGCAACGGGGACAAGCCATCAGGGTGGGAAGGCAGGCCAACCCAGTCTGAAGAGGCCGGGCCGGGTCGGGAAGAGTGATCAGCAGCACTGAATGGACCCAATCTGCTGCCAACTGGACCGATCCATCGCCAACTGCAGCTTACAAACATCACTGGTATTGACCGTCAAGTCAAAGCCATGCTAAGATGATTTTTATTTGAAAAAATTAGCCAGGATAAAACAATCAAAACCCCCAATTCAAAAGGCTTGGTTGCTCTTTTGCGTGCCGTCGAAAACGATGGCAAGCATTGTGCAGATGAAGCCCTGCTCGCAGGAGTCGCGTTCGGAAGTGGCGTGATCCAACTCACTCAGAATCTAGGGCAGACCAATGAACTTGGCATGCAAATATTGGTCAATTCGTCCCTTACCCTCGTCGGACCTATCGCCATTTCGTTCATCATTGTGGCGCGTCTGACTCCGGCATGGATTAACCAAAAATATTTGTCAGCCGGGGAAAACATAGTCAAAATAATCGTTCCAGCAGGGTTGGTTGGCAGCCTACTAAATTTATATCTGTTTTGGGCTGCAGTACTGGGGGGAGTGCTGATGAGTACTCGCAGAGACTTTGCTGGCGAATTCAGAGATGTCTTGGATTACCTCCAGCCCATAAGCCTAGCTCATTCATGCCTGGAAACATCCATCTATACATCAATAGCAGCAACATGGGCTTTAATTGAGACGGCGAAAGGTCGCAAAGCAGGCAAAGATAAGGAGTTGGTCATAAGCTCAATACTTGTGCATACATTTGCAATCATAATGCTCCTCAAAATCCTGATCCAATTCATCTCTCAGCATGGCTCAAGAATATAAATGAAGCGTGATAGCTGGGTGTTTCTTATCGCTACCGCATGCCTCGCTGGTGGAACCCTCGTGGGACTTGCCAACGACGTCCGTTGGCGACCCTGGGGTGAAAAACCTCTAAGGGTTAGCTTTGAAACCAGCTCGGCCAGACAGCTCTCCACAGGCATGGAGGTAAGGCTACTTGGAGTATCGGCTGGTCGACTTACCGCAATCAATATCACAGACGAGGCCAGGGTCAAGGGAGAGTTAATCATTGACCCTTCATTCAGGCGTTTTATTGGACCACAGAGCAGTCTTTCCGTTGATCAGGATGGCATCATTGGCGACAGTTATATTGCACTTACACCAGACAAATCCCAACTCAAGAAAGAGAAAAAAGACTCAGGGTCAATCAATTTAAAGATGAAGCCAGCGCTTGACGTGCGGAGGCTATTGATTGAGTTAGCCGAAACAAGGATCAAACTGAATAGCGTACTGGACACGGCCGGCGTCGTACTCAAAAATGATCTGCCAGGATCTCTGCGCTCCTTTGATAATGGCATGAAATCGATAAAAAAGCTTTCCGATCTACTGAAAGAAGAAGCAAAATCTACCGCACCTTCAATCAGAACGACGCTTCAGAAAGCCGACGCCAGCTTAATACAAATAATGGAGACCGGATCAAGCGCCAAACTGACTAGCGAGGAAATCAAGAAGCTAATAATGACTCTTAATTCCCTACTCCGCTAGCCTGACTGCCCAGATCGATGCAGGTCAAGATGAAAATCTTTCCCACATACATGATCAAAACAAGCCTGCCAAGGCCCATGCCCCGCTGGGATCTCAATCCTTACTGAATCCATCAATCGTAGGAGCACGAGAGTCTTGATAAGCCATCGCCCCACTCTGCGGCAGCAAGATTACGATATTTTGCAAATGCTTGGGTTGGCATTCTGGCTGGCGCTGGGGCAATTCCTATCGCGTCATGATGGATTTCATGACCAGATCTAAAGTGTTCACCTCTTCTTACTTGGCATCAATGTCAAGGAGATTGGCTTGATGGGCCACCCGCTCGATCTCCAATCACCTCCATGGCTAGATCGGATACAGCCGCTGGCCGTGCAGCCGGTCGTGATGAACGTATCGACCAGCTAGCAAGGCCCATAGGCCTCCTTAGCGCGCCGTGAGCTGGTCGAAGGCATGCCTGGATTCAAGCAGCTTTAGGCAGCTGGACACAAAAGCAACTGCCCGTTTGGGGTGAGGATTGCACTGTGATCGCTCCGCCGTGACGGAGGGCAATGGCTTGGGCAATCGCCAGACCCAACCCTGTGCCCCCCAGTTTTCGGGAGCGGGATGGATCCAGGCGGCTGAATCGATCAAAGATCTGCTCTCGCTCAGCAGCGGGGATACCCGGCCCGTTGTCTTGGATGCGCAGCTGGAAGGTCTTGCCATGCAGCTGCAACGAAACCGCAACCCTGCCTCCCTCGGGGCTGTGCTGAATGGCGTTGCTGAGCAGGTTGAGCAACAGCCGGCTCAATTCCGACTCCTTCCCGAGCAGCGGGGCACTGGGCAACCATTGGGTCTGCACCAGGTGCACCCCGGCGGCGGCGGCCACTTCGGCGAGGTCCTCCAGCACGTCGGTGCCGATTTCACCCAAGTCACACCGCTGATGCTCGCCCTTGGCCTGGGGACGCCCCAGGCTGGCCAGCAACAGCAAGTCGCTGATCAGGTGTTGCAGCCGCCGACCCTGGCCCAAAATCCGTTCCAGCCGCGTTGATGTTGTGGTGGTGGCGGTGGAACTGGCCATGGCAGGACTGGAGCTGCGCTCGGCCTCCACCAAGGCCAGCAAGTTGGCCAGGGGCGTGCGCAGTTCGTGGGCCACATCGGCGCTGAATTGCTCCTGCCGCCGATAGGCCTCCACCAGCGGAGCGATGGCCACGCCGGCGAGCCACCAGCAGGCCAGCGCCATCGCGACCATGGCCATGGCGAAAACCCCATGGCCAATCCTCCACAGCTGACGGGCCTCGGCATCGAGATCGGCCAGGTTGCGGGAGATCTGCAGGTAGCCCCAGATCGGCTCGCCAGGACCGTGGGAGTGGTGCAGATGAATGGCGTAGGTGCCCCAGCGACCTCCGGCGGCGTCAACGGTCTGGGCCCAGCCCAGGCGACCGGGTTCGGATTGGATCGGCAGGGTGCCAGGCGAGTTGGCAACGGCCACACCGTGTTGATCGATCACCCTCAGCTTGAAGCGATCCGGATCCGTCGCACTGATCCCATGGCGATGGATCAGGCTCTTGGCCGGGCTGCACGGCTGGCCGGCCGGGCACAGGCCAGGCAGCAGGTCCATGGGGCTGACCGGGGGCAGCGGGGATCGGGGCAGGGAATGCCTGAGGCTGTCGTGGAGGGTTTCGGCAACCGCCTCCAGCTCGCTTTGGATGGCCGCTTCCTGGGTATGCAGCAGCAGCCGCCCCATCGCCCAGCCGGCGCCATAGAGCAGGGAGCCCATCACCAGCAGCGATAGGCCGGCGAGCCTCAGACGGGCAGTCCACAACAACCGCGGTGCGGGCGAGCGGAGCTCAATCAAGGCTTCGGACCAGCGGGCGGATCAAACCGGTAGCCCTTGGCAGGCACCGTCTCGATCGGCGATGGCAGTCCATGGGAGGCAAGCTTGCGCCGCAGTAGGCGCACCCTGGCCGCGACCACGTTGCTCACCGGGTCCTGATCCCGATCCCAGAGTTGGTTGCGCAGCCGCGATCCGGGAATGACCGTGCCTGGGTGTTCCATGAAATAGGCCATCAATTGCTGCTCCTTGGCGGAGAGCTCCACGCTGATCGCTCCGTTTTCGGTGTGGACCTGCAGCGTGCCGCTGGCATGGTCCAGCCGGTAACCCCCGACGGCCAGAAGCGGCTCGCCATAGTCCGGTCGGCGCCGCTGCAGGGCCCGAATGCGCGCCAACAGCTCCTCCATCGCGAAGGGCTTGCCGAGGTAGTCATCGGCGCCGGCATCGAGCCCCTCGACCCGATCGGCCGTCGAAGAGCGGGCACTGAGGATCAGTAGGGGCATCGCCAGGCCAGCGGCCCGGGTCCGCCTGCAGAGGTCGACGCCACTGAGATCGGGCAACATCCAATCGAGAATCGCCAGGTCGTAGCGGGGCAGCGCACCGTTGAGCAGGGCAAAGCCCTCGTAGCCGCCCGGACAGTGATCCACCACATGCCCCTCTCGCTGGAGCATGGCCCGGATGGCAGCGGCCAGGTCCTCCTCATCCTCGACCAACAGGATCCGAAGCGGCATGCGATGTCACCTGTTTTTCATCCCGATTGCGCCATCCTCAGCCCAACTGTCCTCGGCCGGGTTTTGATACACCGACCCCTGCGGCTTGCCGCCAGCGCCAGCGTCTCAGCCGCTGCCCTGCTCGCCGCACTCGCGGCGGCACCGTCCGCCCAGGCCCACGCGGGCCACGGCGATGCGTTCCAGCCCCAGGGGGATGCCCGCCAGGTCAAGCGCCTTGCCGAGAGCGATGGGCTGCTGGGGGTGGCCACCGTCAAACCGAGGCAGGGCTTCGGCGGTCTCAGCGTGCCATCCACAGCGATCGTGGATGCCGATGGCCAGTCGCTGCTGTTCGTGCAGACGAGCAAGACCTACGACCCGGTCTTCGTGCAAACCGGCCCCAGCCAGGGGGACCAGGTGGTGGTCAAGGCGGGAATTGATCCCACCGATGACGTGGTGGTTGCAGGGGCGCTTTCGCTCTATGCCGAGTCGATGAAGACGGCGCAGGATGGGGCGCAGGCCGGGGCAAGCAAGCCCCCGGCCCCAAATGTGGCCTCCCCCGCGGCCCAAAACGGTCCGCCGCTGCCGGTGCTGGCCGCCGCGGCCGTGGCGCTGCTGAGCGGAGCCGGGATCTGGCTGGGCCGCCGCCGCAGAACGAATGGTTGAGCGGCTGCTCAACGCCACACTGCGCTTCTCCATCGCACGCCGCTGGCTGATCGTGGCCGCAGCTGTCGTGATCAGCGTCTGGGGTGTGTGGGCCGTGGGCCGGATGCCGCTGGATGTCTTTCCCCCCTTTGCGCCTCCCCAGGTGGATGTGCAAACCAGCGCCGCCGGGCTCTCGCCGGAGGAGGTGGAAACCCGCCTCACCCTGCCGATCGAATCCGCCGTCAACGGCATCGCCGGGGTGGAAACCGTGCGTTCCTCCTCCAAGGCCGGCCTGTCGATGGTGCAGGTGGTGTTCCACCAAGATGCCGACATCTACCGGGCCCGCCAGTCCGTGGCGGAGCGGCTGCAGCAGGTGTCGACCCAGCTGACAGCCAACGCGAGTGCCCCGGAACTCTCGCCGCTGGTCTCACCGCTGGGCACGATCCTGCAGGTGGCCTTCACGCTGCAAGGCACCGGATCCACAACTCTGATGGATCTGCAGCAGCTGGTGCTGCGCTTCTACCGCCAGTCGATCCTGGCGGTTCCGGGGGTGGCCCAGGTGACCATCTACGGCGGCGATGAACAGCAATATCAGGTGTTGCTTGATCCCCAGGAGCTGCAGGTTCAGGGCGTCTCGCTCCAGGCGGTGATGGCGGGGGTGTCGGAGGCGATGGCCACCAGCCCGGGTGGGTTCCTGATCGGCGGCGGCCAGGAACGGCTGATTCGCCCCATGGGTCAGATCAGCCGGCTGAGCGATCTGGCCGATGCCACGGTGGCCAACCAGCTGGGCCAGCCGGTGCTGCTCTCGACCCTGGCTGACATCAAGCGCGGGGCTGCGATCAAGCGGGGTGACGCCAGCTTCAACGGCAACCCAGCCGTGGTGCTGATGGTGACCAAGCAGCCCGATGTCGACACGCCCACAGTGACGCGCGCGGTGGAGCAGCGCCTGGCTGACCTCAACCGCACCCTGCCAGCTGATGTGCACATCCAGACCACGTTTCGCCAGAGCAACTTCATCGACAGCGCGATCCGCAATGTCAGCGAATCGCTGCTGCAGGGGGTGGTGATCGTGTCGGTGGTGATCGTGCTGTTCCTGATGAACTGGCGCGCCGCCGTGATCAGCCTCAGCGCCATTCCCCTCTCCCTGCTGATCGGTCTGATGCTGATGCAAGCCCTCGGCCTCGGTCTCAACACGATGACCCTGGGTGGGTTGGTGGTGGCGATCGGTTCGGTGGTGGACGACTCGATCGTTGACATGGAGAACTGCTACCGGGGCCTGCGCCGCAACCAGGCCAGCAGCAGCCCGAAATCCCCCCTGCAGGTGGTCTTCGACACCTCGGTGGAGGTGCGCCAGCCCGTGCTGTTCTCCACCCTGATCATCGCGGTGGTGTTTGCACCGATCTTCTCGCTCACGGGCCTCGAAGGGCGCATCTTTGCGCCCATGGGCCTGGCCTACCTGCTGTCGATCGGCGCCTCGACCCTGGTGGCGGTGACCCTCTCGCCAGCCCTCTGCGCCCTCCTGCTGGCGCCTGTGCAACTGCCGGCAGAGCACACCTGGCTGGCCCGGCAGGCCGAACGGCTCTACCGCCCGCTCCTCAATCAGGCGCTGGCCTTCCCCCGGCGGGTGCTGGCCACTGCCCTGGCCCTGTTGGTGGCCAGCAGCTTGATCCTGCCGGCCCTGGGGCGGGTGTTCCTGCCTGAATTCCGCGAACAGTCGCTGGTGAATTCGATGCTGCTCTATCCGGGTGTCTCCCTGGACATGACCAACCGGGCTGGACTGGCGCTGAGCCGTTCGCTCCAGAACGATTCCCGCTTCGCCTGGGTGCAGGTCCGCAGCGGCCGGGCTCCCGGCGATGCCGATGGCGCCGGCGTCAACCTGGCCCACGTGGATGTGGAGCTCAGTGCGCAGGCCATGGCCAATCGACCCGCCGCGATCGCCGATCTGCGACAGGCTTTCTTACGCCTGCCTGGGGTTGCGCCCAACGTCGGCGGCTTCATCTCCCACCGCATGGATGAGGTGCTTTCGGGGGTGCGCAGTGCCATCGCCATCAAGATCTACGGCACCGATCTCGGCGAGCTGCGTCGCATCGGCGAAGCCGTCAAGGCAGCCATCGCGCCGATTGCCGGGGTGGTGGATCTCCAGCTCGAGCCCCAGCTGCCGATCCCCCAGGTGCAGATCCACTACGACCGGCCCCTGGCTGCCGCCTTGGGATTGACGGTTGGTCAACTGTCGGAGGCAGTGGAGATCGCCCTCAACGGCAAGGTGGCTGGCCATGTGGTGGACGCCGGGGTGCGCAGCGACGTGCTGGTCCAACTCCGACCGGACGACCGCCAAAACCTCGATGCGATTCGCTCGCTGCCGGTGGCCTTCAGCAACGGCATGACCGTGCCCCTCGGCAGTGTCGCCTGGATCGAGGAGGAGCTGGGCGCCAACGTCATCAACCGCGAGGACGTCTCCCGCCTGATTGTGGTCTCGAGCAACGTCAGTGGCAGACCCCTCGGCAGCGTGGTGCAGGACATCCAACGCACGGTCGCCAACGCGGTAAGGCTGCCCAAGGGCTACAGGATTCGCTATGGCGGCCAGTTCGAATCGGAGCAGCGGGCCACGGCCAGCCTGGTGTTGTCCAGCGTCGTGGCCGCCGGGGTGATCGGTGTGCTGATGGTGGTGTCCGTGAAGTCGCTACCGGCAAGCCTGGCCATCATGCTCAACCTCCCCCTGGCCCTGATCGGAGGGGTGGTAGCGGTGTTGCTGACCGGCGGTGTGTTGTCCGTCGCCTCCCTGATCGGC
This sequence comes from Cyanobium sp., assembly GCA_965662115.1. GTDB lineage: Bacteria > Cyanobacteriota > Cyanobacteriia > PCC-6307 > Cyanobiaceae > Cyanobium_A. The sequence continues at coordinate 6,518 of CBFIGH010000046.1, read as the reverse complement.
TTCATCACCCTGTTCGGCGTTGCCGTGCGCAACGGCCTGCTGTTGGTTGATAACTACAACCGCCGTCACACCGGTGGCCAACCCCTTCAGCAGGTGATCCGGGAGGGAAGCATGGAGCGTCTTAACGCAATCCTGATGACGGCCCTCTCCTCGGCCCTGGGTGCCCTGCCCCTGGCGATGGCGTTTGGGGCAGGCAATGAAATTCTCCAGCCCCTGGCCATCGTGGTGCTGGGCGGACTGATCACCTCCACGGCGCTGACGCTGCTGGTGATTCCTGCGCTGTACGCACAGTTTGGCGGCTGGCTCCTGCCTACCCGTCACCCCCCCTTGATTCCCCTTGCGGGGAGCCAGCCATGACATCGACCCCCAAGCCCTGGGTTGTCTTTCCCCTGGTTGTCGCCACATCCCTGCTGGTGGGGATGGGCCTGGGTCGGCTCAGGGGCAGCTCCAGCCCGACAGTCCAGAAAGCAAACCAGACAACGATCGATCGCAGCGGAGGGATTCCTCTGAGTGAGGGGCAACTGGAGCGCCTGGGGCTGGCCATCATTCGCCCCGAGCAGACCAGGGGCACGGACCGGCCGATGACAGGCTTTGTGGAGCCTGCCGTGGGCGCCCGATCCGAAGTGGGCATGCCCGTCACCGGGCGGGTGGTGCGCCTACTGGTGGCGCCGGGGGCCAGCGTTGACGCCGGGGCGGTGATTGCCGCTGTCCAGAGCCCGGAGGCAGCAGTCGTGCACGCCCAGGCCGGCTCAGCACAGGCGACAGCCCAATCGCTGGCCTATCAGTACCGACTGGCCCGACCCATGGCCCAGCAGGGGGCGCTCTCGGCGCAGGAACTGGAGAGTCGCCGCATTGCCAGCGTGACGGCATCCAGCAGCGCCCGTGCGGCCATGGCCAGTGCGATGGCGATGGGCCACCCCGATGCCAGGGGAGGTCTGATGATCCGAAGCCCGATCGCTGGCCAGGTCACCGCGGTCATGGCGTCCCCAGGGGCCGTGCTCCAGCAGGGTGCGCAGTTAGCCGTGATCAGCGATGTCCGGGGCAATGAACTTCGGTTCCTGGTCTCTCCGGGGCTGGCCGCCAACCTGACGGACGGCCAGGTGTTGCGCGTCCGAGCCGGTGCCCGGGAGCTGCGAGCCAGGGTGATTGCGGTGGCCCCCGACAGCGGCCGCGGCAACCGGGTCACCGTGGTGCGTGCCCGGGCATTGGATACACCCATACCTCCGGCTGGCACGGCCGTGACGGCATTTGTCTTGGTGAATACAGCGGAGCTGCAGGTCACGGTTCCGGCCGAGGCTGTGCAGATCATCAATGGGACACCGGTGGTGTTTCGCTACTACCGCGGCAAGGCGAAGCCGATTCCAGTGGTGATCGGGGCGCAATCCTCCGGCCGGGTTGTGGTTGAGCAAGGCCTGGGGGGCGGCGAAACCCTGCTCACCGGAAACACCGCAGCGCTGCGCGTGGCCCTCAACAGCGATCCGGCGCCGCCTTAGGGCGCTGGGAGCGCCTACGGCGGCAGCGTTCCGAGCAGTAGCGCACCTCCTCCCAGACATCCTTCCATTTCCTGCGCCATTGAAAAGGGCGCCCGCAAACTGGGCAGATCTTCGTGGCGCGCTCAGCGGGATCGGCCATGAAGGGTTCAGCCACTCCGCCTGCCAGTGATAGTCAGCGCGGCGATGGGGGTAGGCAAGGTCATGGGCACGAACGATGCCGTGCGGCAATCATCACCTCTGCAGGTAGGGCTGCTTACACCGTGAGCCAGCCACTGTCGCGACAATGTCAACGTCAGAAGGCTCTGGTGACCAGAGCTGGGATGGTCCATCCATGCGAGAAGCCCTGTTCAGCATCAGCCAGCGACCCGACGGAACCCTGATCGGCGAGAACACCAGCCTGGGCTTAGCTGTGTGCGCCATGGACCTCGAGACCCTGCAGGAAGAAGCTCGCGATGCCCTGATCCGCGCCGTTGGCCCGGCCCACATCAGCTATCGGGTGCGGCTGCTCAATCAGCTGCCGAAGGTTCGATCCAGCCATTGGGTCAGCACATAGACCCCGACAAACATCGGCAGATAGGCGATCCACATGTTGGGCAGACTGAGCTCGGCATTGTTGATCAGCACGAGCCCTCCGTAGCTGATCGCGCCGTAGATCAGGGCCCTGCGCAGGGGTGCGGTGATCTTTTTCAAGCCAATGGAACGGCGGCTGGCATCAGGCTATGCACAACGGGCTGGATCGGTTGGCATCGCAGCTGATCTAAGGGCGACGATTCAACCGTTGCATCTGCCAGGTCACCAAGGTGCCCAGGGGGCTCCAGAGCAGGTAGGGAATCAGCAGCAAGACCGCTGGCCCGGAATGGGGCAGCACGATCAGCGCCAAGGCCGCTCCCCACAGCCAACCAACCAAGCCAACCAGCGTGCCGTGGGCCAACCGCCGGGTTGTGCAGATCAGCCAGGTGTAGCTCTGCACCAGCAGCAGCAGGCCCAGGTAGCCAGCCATGATCCCCAGGCTCCAACTGCCGTTCCAGGCCAGCAGCGCTGAGCCATAAAAGCAGGCATAGATGCTGATCCAAATCAGCGGGATCAGGGCTTCAAAGCTGAGCCAGGCTGGTCGCCTGAGGCGAATGAACCACTCAAACTGTTCGCGACTGGGGTTGAGCACCACTCCCACGCCAACCATGGCCAGCAGGATCAGCAGCGCAGCAACCATCATTCACCCGCAACACCCACTTCAGCCTGACGGGGCGCGTGGGATCAGGGAGCAATCCACATGCTTCTCCATTTGATTCTCTTGCCAAGGCCGAGGCCCATGCCCAACCCCCAACGCTTTGAGCCGATCGGTCGCTTTGTGCTGCGCGGCCTGCGCATCGGCGCCAGCACCATGGCCGTTCTGGAGCTGCTGCGGCAGGACTGGCCAGGCGGCATCACCGCCGCTTTGGCCTGGTTGACGTTTCTACAGGTGGAGCGGCGGCTGAAAGCGGACAGCCAAGAACCCGGTGACTGAGCTGGAGCAGCCCACAGCCTATGGGGGTAAGAGCAGACAGGCGCTGCGGTCGGCGCTGCTGGGGATCGCAGGGGATCGCTGGGATGAATCAGTCAGCTGGAGGCTGGCGGTGGAGAAAGGAGGAGTGAATTGCTGCGGCACACCCGCCAGACAATCAGCAAAGAGAGCAGGGCGCTGAAATAACACCACACCGAAACAAATGCGTAACGGTAGAACCAATCTGCCCCAATCCCACCCAGCAACAGAGCGACTCCAAATGCTCGCAACCCCTTCGAGGGCAGGAGCAGCAGGGGCAAGCAGATGACTGCTGCGTAGAGATAACGAATCGATTCCGCCCCACCGCCGTTCAACAACAGATTCAGGCCATAGTCGATCGACCCTTTCATCACCGATGGATCCAAGCGCGCCGGCTCAACCAGCAGTGGCAGCCAGAGGCCGATCCCCAGCACCAGCCCCACCCCCTGCAGGAGCCAAAGTAGCGGCCGGAGAGCCTGACGCTGCTCCGGCGGCCAAAGACGCAAGGCCACAAAGGGAATCCAGATCGGCCAAAAGGCCAGGGCAAAAAAGAGATAGGCCTGGGCCGCAACCCTGACATAGGGCTCCAAGCCTGGAACACGAAGCCCTAACCACACCACCCCTTCAAGGGCTTGCTGCAGGCCAAAGCCCACCGGCAGCAGGGCCAACGGCAGCAGGTCGGGCCGACGGCTCCGGACGGTGTGAACCACGGCTGTGATGCCCAGCGGTAGAAGCAGGGCTGCACTGGCAAAACTGGAGGCGGCAGAAAAACACATCGCCCGCCGCACCAGCCTGTCTGCAATCCAACCTAGGCAGAGCCTGGATCCAAGCCATGGTACGGTGGCTGGTGAGGCCGGTCCCATCACAAGCCCGCCAGAAAAGATCGCTTAGAACGGGATTGGCTGGAGAGGCCCTTGATCGTGCAAATCAGCCAGATGGCCTTCCGCCCAGAGGCCCTTAAGGGATGCAGGGTGTCGCCCTGGCCGGGTCAGAGCCTGGCTGCGGTTTGAGGCCGGCAGCCCGCCAGAGCTGGCTTGCCGCAGGCCTGGGCCTGGGGCTCGTTTTGGCGCTGCTCTGGGGTGGGCTTGCCTGGGCCGGCCGGCCTACCACCGTGCGGCTGCTGATGCCCGCTCCCTTCGCTGACGCCACCGCCGAGCTGGTGGAGAGCTTCAACAGGGAGCACCGGGGCCTGCGCATCGCCGTAACCCGGGGTCCCCTGGAGACGGAATCCGTTTCCGACCTGGCGATCAGCAGCCTGTTGCTGGGTGACAGCCCCTACGACCTGCTGCTGATGGATGTGACCTGGACGGCGAAATATGTCGCCGCCGGCTGGTTGCTGCCCCTCAACGACTGGTTGGGCCCCGATCCCCTGGCCCCCCTGGCCGCCGGAGCGCGGGCGGGCAACGTCATCGACGGCAACCTCTGGCGCGTGCCGATGCTGGCCGACATGGGCCTGTTGTACTGGCGCACCGACCTGATGGCCGCCCCTCCCCGCACCCCCACCGAGTTGGTTGCCATCTCCGAACGACTGCAGCAGCAAGGCAAGGTGCGCTGGGGGTACGTGTGGCAGGGGCGCCAATACGAGGGCCTGAGCTGCGTGTTCCTTGAAATACTGCGCGGTTTCGGTGGCAGATGGGACAGCAACGGCGATGGCCTCAACACGCCGGCGGCCACCGCAGCGGCCGCCTGGCTGCGGCAGCTGATCGTCAAAGGGATCAGCCCCGCAGCCGTTGCCAACTTCGCCGAGCCCGAAGCCCTGCAGAGCTTCGAAGCAGGCGAGGCGGCGTTCATGCGCAACTGGCCCTACGCCTGGCAGGAGCTGCAGGGGCCATCCAGCCGGGTGGCGGGCAAGGTGGGGGTGACCATGATGGTGGCCGAGGTCGGCGTGCCCCCCGCTGCCACCCAGGGCAGCTGGGGGCTTTCGGTTTTGGCCGGCAGCCGCCATCCGGCAGAGGCCGTTCAGGTGCTCCAGGCCCTGACCGGGGAAGCGAGCCAGCGCCGGTTGGTGCAGCGCTGGGGCTACACCCCCACCCTCACCGCCCTCTTCGACGACCCGGCCCTGGTGGCGGAGAGGCCCCTGTTGCCGATCCTGCAGAACGCCCTGGAATCGGTGGCCCTGCGCCCACTCAACCCCGGCTATGCCCAGCTCAGCGACATCCTGCAGCGCCAGCTCAGCAGCGTGATCACCGGAGAGCTGCAGCCTGCCCTTGCCATGGCACGCGCCGGGCGGGGCAGCGAGTTACTGCTGGAGGCCAACGGCCGGGGGAGTGAGCGATGAGCCTGCTGCTGATGGCCCCAGCCCTGCTGCTGCTGCTGGCGGTATTCCTCTGGCCGATGCTCGACTACGCCTGGCTGAGCCTGCAGGCCCAGTCGGTGTTTACCGGACTCAAACCGGTCCCGGTTGGTCTGGCCAACTGGCAGCGGCTGCTCGGCGATGGGCGCTTCTGGCAGGACGCGGCCCAGACCCTGCGCTTTGCGGTGGTGTCCGTGGGCCTTGAGCTGCTCCTGGGCCTGGCGATCGCCCTGCTGCTGCATCAGAGCTGGCGGGGCCGGGGCCTGGTGCGCAGCCTCACGCTGCTGCCCTGGGCCCTGCCCACCACGGTGATGGCCCTCGGCTGGCGCTGGATCCTCAACGACCCCAACGGCCCGATCAATGGGGTTCTGCAGTCCCTGGGACTGCCCAGCCTGCCCTTTCTGGCCTCCACCCAGCTGGCCTGGCTGGCGGTGGTGCTGGCCGACACCTGGAAGACCACCCCCTTCGTGGCCCTGCTGCTGCTGGCCGGCTTGCAGATGATCCCCGCCGATCTCTATGAGGCCTTTGCCCTCGAGGGCGGCCGGCCCTGGCAGGGGCTGCGTCGCATCACCCTGCCCCTGCTGCGGCCCTACGTTTTCATTGCGCTGATCTTCCGCCTGGCCCAGGCCCTCGGGGTGTTCGACCTGGTGGCCGTGCTGACAGGCGGTGGGCCGGCCAGCAGCACCGAGAGTCTGGCGCTTTACGCCTATCTCAATGCCATGCGCTTCCTCGATTTCGGCTATAGCGCCACGGTGATGCTCGGCATGTTCGCGCTGCTGCTTGCCTCTGCCCTACTGCTGGTGCTGGCCCAGCGCTGGCGGGGGGCCAGGGCATGAGCAGCCGCCCCCTGAGCCAACGCCCTGCCTTGCTGCGCATCTCCCTGGTGGCCCTGTTGCTGCTCTGGAGTCTGGCGCCGATGCTCTGGCAGCTCTACACCTCCCTGCGTACCCCGGAATCCCTGCTAGCCGGGCTGGCCGGCCTCGGGGGCGGCTGGACCTTGGCCAACTACAGCGCCGTGCTGCAGGCCGATCCTCCCTTTGGGCTCTACCTGCTGAACAGCTCCGTTGTGGGCGCCCTCAGCACCCTGCTCACCCTGGCCCTGGCCATCCCCTGCGCCTACGCCCTCAGCCGCCGTGGTGGGCTGCTCAAGCTGGTGATTGGCGGCGGCCTGCTGGCGGCGGCGGTGTTCCCCTACGTGCTGCTTTTCCTGGCG
>CBFIGH010000045.1:0-9786 GCA_965662115.1 Cyanobium sp. | reverse complement strand
GCGATGATCAAGCGCAGGATGAAGATGAACAGGTTGATGTAGGTGAGATACATGCCCAAGGCGCCGGCCAGGTACTGCTCGTCGCTGTAGGTGCGGGGCATCGTGTAGAAATCGACGAAGGCGGCTCCGACGAACAGCACGGTGCCGAAACCGGCGATCAGCAATTCAAAGGTGCCTCCGCTGAACACGCCCGGAGCAAAAATGCTGCCGACGATCTGCACCACCATGGCGATCAGCAGGCCGAGAATTCCCAGGCCCACCACACCGCTCAGGGCTTGACCGACGTTGTCGCTCATCCGCCGGCCCACCACGGAGGCCACCACGAAGGTGATCCCCGTGGCCAACGTGGCTGTGCCAATCGCACCGACACCGGCAGCACTGACGGCATAGGCCACGATGCCGCTCAGGGTGAAGCCCGTGATCAAGCTGTAGAGGGTGAGCAGCGGCAGGGCCGTGCTGTTGTTGCCCTTCATCGCCACGTTCTGGGCCACGAAGAACAGGATGAAGTTGCCGATCAGGGCCACCCAAAAGAGCGGCATGAAGCTGGCAGGGCTGCTGGCCATCAAGGCCAGGCCACCCATGACGCCGGCCGCGGTGAGCACCATGCCGCCGCCCACATAGGGCAGGGCTTTGTTGACCACATTGGGGCCGACCAGGGCGCTCGATTGGGCCTCACGGATGGCTTGCTGGAAATTGCTGCTGGCCGGCATGGCGCACCAGGGATGGGAAACTCATTCCATCCTGCCAGTGGTGATGGGCAGGCGGGAGCCTGATCGGTTGCTGGGGGGTGCGGATCTCCCCATGGGGCGGAGCGCTCGCCTTAGGCGCTACCGCCGGGATCGCGCCGCGGTTCCGGCCAGAGGCGCACGGCCAACAGGGCAACGCCCGTGCCGATGCAGGTTTCAATCAGGCGCAGTAGGGCGTTCAGCCCTTGGCTGAGTTTCGGATCCAGGCTGCCAGTGACCATCACCACGATCACGGCCAAGCTGCCATGGCTGGGGATTCGGACGGCCGCACAGAGCAGCACCGCGGCAAAGATCGTTCAGCCCGGAATGCGCAATGAGGCGAAGGAGACCGTTTCCCTGCGGGTGGCCTGGGTGACCACAATTGCTGAAATCGCCGACCAGAGACCGCCGATTTTTGGCAGGTAGCCGGGAAAGAGGCCAGTGAACCAGGAACCCAGCAGATAGGCCACCAGGGCCGCCAAAGCGATTTCAGCGGGAATGCGCAGAGGCCCAAAGCGGCTCAAGCAGCCAGGGTGCCGATGGGCCATCGCATCGCCGCTGAAGCATCCAAACGAGCGATCAAGCCTCGGCGGCGGGCTCGGACTCAGCGGCGGCCTCAGCGGCGGCCTTGGCTTCCGCAGCCTCTTTGGCGGCTTGCTTGGCAGCGGCCTGGCGGGCTTCGGCCTGTTTGAGCTTGCCAACCACTTCGGCGGCACGCACGGTTTTCGCGACCAGCCCGCCTTTTTCGAGCAGGGAACGCACGGTGTCGGTGGGTTGGGCGCCCTGGCTGAGGCGAGCCCGGATCGCTTCGGTATCCAGGCGGGTTTCTTTGGTGCGGGGGTTGTAGAAGCCCAGCTCCTCGAGCGGACGCCCATCGCGGCGGGAGGTGCTGTTGGTGGCGACGAGGCGGAAGCTCGCTTCCCGCTTCTTGCCAAACCGCTTCAGGCGGAGCTTGATCATCGAGGCTTAGCCGCTAGGTGTCCAAACAACCAATGTACCCGGTCGGGTGGTCAGAGCTGGCCAAAGCCCTTGCGTTTCTTGGCGGGCTTGGCCGCCCGGCCCCCTCCAGCAACCGCCGCCGGCATCCCCGGCATCCCCGGCATTCCAGGCATTCCCGGCATTCCAGGCATGCCACCGCCTTTGGTCATCTGCTGCATGAAGCCACGCATCTTCTGAAAGTCGGCCAGCACCTTGTCCACATCGGCCGGCTTGTGGCCACTGCCTGCGGCGATGCGGCGACGGCGGGAGGGCTGTGAGGCCAATAGCTCGGGATGCTGGCGTTCGGATTCCGTCATCGAGCCAATCATGGCCTCGATCTTCTTGAGCTGCTCCTCGCCCTGTTTGAGCATGCCGTCGTCGATCTTGTTCATGCCAGGGATCAGCTTCATCAGCCCTCCGAGCGAGCCCATGCGCCGGATCAGGCGCATCTGCTGGAGGAAGTCGGAGAAGTCGAAGCTGGCCTCCTGCAGCTTCTGCTGCATCTTGGCCACGTCGGCCAGTTCCACCTCCTTGGTGGCCTTCTCGACCAGGGTGAGCACGTCGCCCATGCCCAGAATCCGGCTGGCCATCCGCTCCGGGTGGAAGGGCTGCAGCGCCTCCACCTTTTCACCGGTACCGATGAACTTGATCGGCGCGCCACTCACCTTGCGGATCGACAGGGCGGCGCCGCCGCGGGAGTCGCCGTCGAGCTTGGTGAGCACGGCGCCGGTGATGCCCACCTGCTCGTGGAAGGCGCGGGTGAGCTCGGCCGCCTCCTGACCGATCATCGAATCCACCACCAGCAGCACCTCGTCAGGGCTGCAGGCCTGACGGATGCGCACCATCTCCTCCATCATCGATTGGTCGATCTGGAGGCGGCCGGCGGTGTCCACCAGCACCGTGTCGAAGCCCTCGGCCTTCGCCTTCTCGATTCCGGCCGCGGCGATGGCCTCCGGTTTGGCTTCGGTGCCGAGGCTGAACACCTCCACGCCGATCTGGGCGCCGAGGGTTTTGAGCTGCTCGATGGCCGCCGGGCGGTAGACATCGGCGCCGACCAGCAGGGCCTTGCGCCCCTGCTCCTTGAGATGGAGGCCGAGCTTGGCGGTGGCGGTGGTTTTACCGGCACCCTGCAGGCCGGCCATCAGCACCACCGAGGGCGCTCCGGCCTGGCCACCGGCCGCGAGGGGAGCGTTCTCGCCGCCCATGGTGTCCACCAGCTGCTCGTGCACCAGCTGGATGAACTTCTGGTCTGGGTTGACGCCGCGCACGACTTCGGCCCCAACGGCCTTGCGGCGCACCTCAGCGACAAACGACTCCACCACCGGCAGGCTCACATCGGCCTCCAGCAGGGCTCGACGCACCTGCTTGAGCGCCCCCTGCACGTTGGTCTCGGTGATCGACGCCTGCCCCTTCAGGCTTTTGACCGCGTCCTCAAACCGCTGGGAAAGCTCGTCAAACATGGCGTTGCCGCTTGGGGACCAGGGGCGGGGCCAGGGCCCCGGGATTCAGACCATCGTAAAAACCAGGCCGACCCCGGCAGCGGTGGCGTCAGGGGGCCTTGCTGAAGCTCGCCACACGCCAGATGCCACCCTCACGGCCGAACACATAGCGGTTGCGGAGTTGCAGGGCGCTGGGCTCACCCTGGGGGTCGCCCTTGGTATTGAGGCGTTGGTCGGAGTAGCTCAGGCTCACGGTGGCGACGATGCGATTGGCATCGCGCGCGTCGATGGTCAGGCCAGTGATGTTGGTGGTGATTCTCAGGCTCTCCCCGCGGGCCTGGTCGGCGGCACGCTCGGAGGCGAGTTGCCTCACCAGGGATGGCTTGGCCAGGCCATCGACGGGACTGCGGCTGTCTTTGCCGGCCAAGATGGCGGCTTTGGCATCGAGCCAGGCCTCCAATAACGCCTGGAGCTCGGATTCGCTCGGCGTGGCAGCGCCCAGGGGGATCTCCGCCGGGGTGGGGGCAGGGGCTGGCGCCGGGGTTGGCAGGGGCGGCGGGGCTGGCTGGATCGCGATCGGGGTTTTGGCAGGACTCGGCGCCTGTTGCCGCAGCCGCACGACCGCTGCCAGGCTGACCAGAGCGATGCCGACAATCACTGCTACGGGGCGGCGCCAGCCAGCCAGCCAGGGCCTACCCCTGCGCTTTTGGTACCCGCCGTCGTCACTGTCACCGTCAACGCCAGCGTTACCGCCTGGGTCACTGTCACCGAAATCGTCGATTGAGCGAAGGTCTGCTTTGCCGCTGGCCCCAACGGACCCCTGGAGATCAAGGGGACGGTCCCAGGTGAGGGGGCTGGCGGTGAAGGCCTGGCTGGGTTTGGCCGGTTGGTCTTGCCGCTCCACGTAGGCCTGCACATCGCGGTCGGCGAAGTAGGCCTCCAGATCAGGATCGGCCTCCAGATCCCTGTAGCCAGGCAGCACGTCGCGTTTGAGCCAGTCGCGGCAGTAAGCACAGAGCTGGGCCAGGGGGTCGGAGCTCTGCAGCTCGGCCCAGCGCTTGAGTTCCGCAGACGCGGTTTGATTAAAGGTGGTCTGGGCCGTTTCAACCTCCCCCAGCAGAAGCATCTGGCAGGCGATCAGCGGCTGGAGCCCTTCCTGGCTGCTGGCTTCAAGCCGTTGGCGGGCGGTCGCAATCCGTTCGGGTTTGCGCTGGGCAAATCCGGACGCGGTCAGTGCAGTGCTGAGCAGGAAAGCAGCGGCGGCAGAGGTCGGCGCCCAACCCGAGAAGAGGTCAATCTGCTCCTGAACGGTGAGAAAGGCCCGGATCTGCTTGAAGAAGGCCTGAAATTCCTCAGGCCCCAGGCTTGGATCGCCAAAGCCTTCCAATCCGCCGCGGCGCTTGACCAGGTCTTCGAGCAGGGCAAGCCCCTCAGCCCGCTCGGCCTGGGCCGTGAGGTTGCGGCTGAGCAGGTCCAGCACCCGGTAGGGGCGCAGGGCATCGAGCTCCTGCTCCAACTGCTGGCGAATGGCTGGTTGCTGGCCCAGCCGCTGCAGAAGCTGCAGACCTTTCTGCAGGATCTGGGCCGCAGCTTCGTAGCGCCGTTGTTGCTGCAGGTCTGTGGCCGCGACCAGGCAGGCCCGCCCCGCCAAAATCGTCAGATCAGCATCACGGCTCAGACCCAGGGTTGGGGCCTGGGGTTGCTGCAGGGCGTGGCAGGCAAGCTCGAAACACTCCGGAGCCTGGCCCGCCTCGAGCAGCAGCAGCAGCCCAGCCACCTCCAGGCTGGGGGGCACATCGAGGGCCGGCAGCACCGATTGGCCGCTGCTGGCCAGTGCGGTCAGATCTGACTCGTAGGCCTGGCGCCTGCTTTCATCACTGAGCAGATCGGCACTGGCCCGCAGCAGCTCTTCCCTGGCCCTGAGCGTGTCCTGGGTCAGGCCATGCTCGGGGGGCCGGTCGATGCGCTGCTGCAGGGTGAGAAGCAACGACGCCAGGTCGCTGGTCGGGCTGACTCCGAGCAACCGGAAATGATCGATCGGCAGTTCCAATCCAGGCCCTTCACTGGTGGGTAACTTTAGGCAGGGCAAGCGCTTCTGGCTGCCTTTGTCAGGCCTGCTGCAGCAGCACCTCTTAGAGTTACGTCCACAACGCAGGCGCACATGGGCAACGACATCGCTGCTGCTCCGGGAGCGGCATCCAGCGGCGCACCCGCCTGTTCCGCCGATGCCACCGGTTTGATCGGAGCCCATGCCGAGCGCCTGGAGAATCTCTACCCATCGGTGCCTGCCACGGTGACGCGGCAGGAGGGTCTGATGCTCTACCGCGACATGACCCTGGGCCGGCGCTTTGAGGACAAGTGCGCCGAGATGTATTACCGGGGCAAAATGTTTGGCTTCGTGCACCTCTACAACGGCCAGGAAGCCGTCAGCACGGGGGTGATCAAGGCGATGAAGCTCCAGCACGACTGGTTCTGCAGCACCTACCGCGACCACGTCCATGCCCTGAGCTGTGGTGTGCCGGCCCGGGAGGTGATGAGCGAGTTGTTCGGCAAGGAAACCGGTTGCAGCAAGGGTCGGGGCGGCTCAATGCACCTGTTTTCCAAGCAGCATCACCTGTTGGGCGGCTATGCCTTCATCGGCGAGGGGATTCCGGTGGCCCTGGGAGCGGCCTTCACCAGCCGCTACAAGCGAGATGCCCTCGGAGATGCTTCCAGTGACGCTGTCACGGCGGCTTTCTTCGGCGACGGCACCTGCAACATCGGCCAGTTTTATGAATGCCTGAACATGGCATCGCTGTGGAAACTGCCAATCCTGTTTGTTGTTGAAAACAACAAATGGGCCATTGGGATGGACCACAACCGTGCCACCAGTGATCCCGAGATCTGGCGCAAGGCGGCTGCTTTTGGCATGGCAGGGGAGGAAGTCGACGGCATGGACGTGTTAGCGGTGCGCGCCGCGGCCCAGCGGGCGATTGAACGGGCCCGCGCCGGCGAGGGCCCCACCCTGTTGGAGTGCCTCACCTATCGCTTCCGCGGCCACTCCTTGGCCGATCCCGACGAGCTGCGGGCGGAGGCGGAGAAGGAGTTCTGGGCGAAACGCGATCCGATCAAGGCCCTGGCCAGCCGTCTGATCGAGCAGGGTTTGGCCACCGCTGAAGAGCTCAAGACGATCGACAAGGAGATCGATGCCGAAGTGGCCGATTGCGTTGAATTTGCCCTGGCGGCCCCGGAGCCGAAGGCCGAGGAACTCACGCGCTACATCTGGGCCGAAGATTAAAGGCTGGCCGGAATGCGACGGGTCATGTTGCGCAGTTTGCGCAAGGCCTTGAGTTCCACTTGGCGAACCCGTTCCCGCGAGACATCCAGTTGGCGGCCGATTTCCGCCAGGGTGTGGCGTTCCTCCCCTTCCAGTCCGTAGCGCAGCTGCAACACTTGGCGCTCTTGGTCACTGAGATGGCTCAACCAGCGCCCAAGTTGCTCCTGATGCATGCCCCGCTCCACCCGATCGAGCGGCTCTTCCTCGGAGGAGTCAGCAATCAGATCGCCTAGGAAACTGCGGCCTTCGTCGCCGTTCACCGGCGCATCCAGGCTGGAGGTGGTGAGGGACTGGCGCAGTAGGCCGTCGAGCTCCTCGATGGGAATGGCCATCGCCTCGGCAATCTCCTGGCGGTTGGGCATGGCGCCGAGCTTGTGGGCCAGATCCAGGCTCACCTTGCGAATCGCGGTGAGCCGTTCACTCAGATGCACCGGCAGGCGGATTGTGCGGGACTGGCAGGCGATCGCCCGGGTCATGCTCTGGCGAATCCACCAGAAGGCATAGGTTGAAAACTTATAGCCACGGGTGGGATCAAATTTCTCAACTGCCCGTTCGAGTCCGAGGGATCCTTCCTGGATGAGATCAAGTAGTTCAAGGCCTTTGCCTTGATACTTTTTCGCAACACTAACCACCAAGCGTAAATTAGCCTTCATCATGCGTTGCTTGGAACGCTTGCCAATGCGAAGTAATTTATTTTCGTGATCCGTAAACTCTTTCTCGGATGCGGCTGCTTCTTCGAGCAAGCGCATCATTGTTTGCACCTGATTACCCAGTTCAATTTCCTCTGCAGCGGTCAGCAGCGGCTCACGGCCGATGGTCGCCAGATACCAGGTGATCGGGTCGCTACTTCGTCGGCGGGTGCTTTCACTGACCCCCTGGAGCGATGCGGTCATGGGGGCTCGTGGTGGAGGAGTATTGAATATGTAAGCAAATTCACTGCAAGCAGTGTATTTTCGGTAACCCTTTAGCTTTCAATTGCAAAACAACACATTCGAGCCCATTGCCAAGCCTGGCATGGGCCCGATTTAGTGTTGTGTTCAACACAAACTAGCCAGTTGTGCGGCCACGGCCATGGGGCTGGCCGCACCGTTCTGCTCAGCAGGGCTGAGCTGCCGTGCCGCCTGGGCATGGGCCAGGGTCGCGGCCGCCAGCCAAGCCCCATCTGCGCCGCCCGTGGCCGCCATGGCCATGGCCCCCACGCCGGCGACATGGCCGGCGAGCACGTCGCCCAGCCCGGCCCGGGCGCTGCTGGGGCTGGCCTCCAGCAGCTGCCAGCGGCGGCCATCGGGCGCGGCCACAACGCTGCGGGCTCCTTTGAGAAGCACGCAGGCCCCCGTGGCCCTGGCTGCAGCGCCAGCGGCGTCGAGGCAGCCAGGAGCCGCCGTGCCGCTGAGCTCCGGGAACAGGCGGCGAAATTCGCCTGGGTGGGGGGTGATCCAGGTTGGCCCCTGGCGCTGCTGCAGCCAGGCGGAAGCGCTGATGTCCAGCCCCAGGCTCGCCAGGTTGCTCAGCCGGTTGAGGCCGTCCGCATCCAGCACCAGCAGCCCAGGCCAGGTCAGCAGGTTGCGCCAGAGGTGTCCCTCTTGCGACGCGGCAGCTGGGCCGATGCCGGGCCCGATCAGCAGGGCATCCAGCCGCTGGCAGTTGGGTGCGATGGGGAGATCCAGGCTCAGGTTGCCCTGGCCATCGCAGGGGAGGGTCTGGCTGACCACCACATGGGGGTGCAGCTGCCAGAGGTCAGCGGCCAGGCTGGCGGGCAAAGCTGCCTGCAGGCTGCCGCAGCCGCTGCTGCTGGCGCCGGCCAGGGCCAGGCTGGCGGCGCCATGGAAGACCTCGCTACCGGCCACCACCAGCAGGCGGCCCCGCTGGTATTTGCTGGCGGCCGGATCCAGGGGTGGCCGGGGCCGTTCGGCCAAATCCCGCGCTCCCAGCCCCAAGGGGGTGTGGCTTGGCAGGGCGTTCAGCAGGGTCTGGGCCAGCCCAAGATCGATCCACTCCAGGTCCCCCACCGCTACCAGGGCCTGCTCCTGCACCAGTCCGGTCTTGACCAACCCAATGGCGTAGGTGGTGATGGCCTGGGCCGTGATCAGGCCGGTGGCCCGACCGCTGTCGGCGCAGAGGCCCGTGGGCACATCCACCGCCACCAGGGCCTTGGGGCGGTGGCGGTGGCGAGCCTCCAACAGCGTTGCGATCGCGGCGCCGGGGGGGCGCTGTTGGCCGATGCCGAGCAGGGCATCGATCCAGAGTTCAGGCCCGCTTGGATCAGGTGGTTGGGCAAGCCGCGGGATCCCCAGCCAGCAGCAGTGGCGCAAATGGCCATCGGTGAGGGGTTTGTGGTGTTCGAAGGGGCTCCAGATTGCCGTGGCCACCCCGGCTAGGTGGAGCTCCCGGGCGATCACCAGGCCGTCGCCGCCGTTGTGGCCCGGTCCCACCAGCACCAGGGCGCCATCGCGCCTCAACCGCTCGCCGTGCTGAGCCAGCAGCCGCCGCGTTACCGCCAGGGCGGCCTTCTCCATCAGGGCTTCCACCGGCAGGCCACTGGCGAACAGCTGGTCCTCCAGCGCCGCCATCTGGGCGCTGCTCACCAGCAGATGGCGACCGTTCCGGGCGGGCCAGGCGGGCACGGTGGATGGCTCGACCAACCCCTTCAGGCAACTGGGTTTCATGATGGGAGAACTCATGCCTGCTGTCTGCCCCGTTGTCCTTTTCCGTTGCCACGATCAGCAGCTCCGCGTCGCCCTGCACGCCGGCCGGCCTGGCGGCTCTGGAACGCCTGCGGGCCTGGCCCGGCGAGCACCGGGTGGCCGTGGGGCTGTCGGGCGGTGTCGATAGCTCCCTGACGGCGGCGCTGCTGGTGGAAGCGGGCTGGCAGGTGGAGGGGCTCACCCTCTGGCTGATGAGCGGCAAGGGGGCCTGCTGCGCCGAGGGGCTGGTGGATGCCGCCGGCATCTGCGAGCAGCTCGGCGTGCCCCACCACGTGGTGGATTTCCGCGCCCACTTCAAGGAGCAGATCGTGGATTTCCTGGTGGAGGGCTACGGCGCCGGCATCACACCGCTGCCCTGCTCCCGCTGCAACCGGGAGGTGAAATTTGGCCCGATGCTGCAGTGGGCTGAAGCGGAGCGCGGCATCGGCCGCATCGCCACCGGCCACTACGCCCGCGTTCGCCATGGCGCGGTGAGCGACAACGGCCGCCATCAGCTGCTGCGGGGCCTGGATACCCAGAAGGATCAGAGTTACTTCCTCTACGACCTGCCCCAGGAAGCTTTGGGCCGGTTGGTGTTTCCCCTGGGCGAACTCACCAAGGCCGACACCCGCGCCGAGGCGGAG
>CBFIGH010000044.1:0-8841 GCA_965662115.1 Cyanobium sp. | reverse complement strand
CCTGATCCTGAGCGTCAAGGTGGTTCCCGATCTCGCGGCGGCCCTTGAGCACATCGCCCGCTATGGCTCCCGCCACACCGACGCGATCTGTGCCACCGACCCGGTCGCCGCCGACCGTTTCCTGGCTGCGGTCGACAGCGCTGGGGTGTATCTGAATTGCTCCACCCGCTTCGCCGATGGCTTCCGCTACGGCTTCGGCGCCGAGGTGGGTATCTCCACCCAGACCCTGCCGCCCCGGGGGCCAGTCGGTCTGGAGGGCCTGGTCACCTACCGCTACCGCCTGCGCGGTGAGGGCCACATCGCCGCCGATTACGCCAGCGGCGCGCGCCAGTTCAGCCATCGCAGCTTGCCGTTGTGAGCGACTCGATTCATGTGAGCGGTTTGCGGCTCTGGGCCCACGTGGGCGTGCTTGATGTGGAGCGCGCCAAGGGCCAGTGGTTTGAGCTGGATCTCGAGCTGGCGGTGGATCTGGCCAGGGCCGGCCGCAGCGACCTCTTGGTCGACACCCTCGACTACAGCCAGCTGATCAAGGCCCTCCAGCAGCAGGCCCGATCGATCTGCTGCCACACCCTCGAGCACTACAGCGAGCGGATTCTGGATCTGGCCGAGGAGCTTTATGGCCCGGTGCCGATTCGCCTGGAGCTGCGCAAGTGTGCGGCTCCGGTCTCGGGCTTTGGCGGCGTGGTGGCGGTGGAGCGCCGGCGACGCTGGGTTACGGCACCTGAAGGGTGAAGCCACCGCGATGGTGGAAATCAGCCTCGGCGGTTGGATGGTGCAGCGCCCAGTAGCTCAAGGCTCCATCAAGGCGTTGAATCACGGCTGTGATGCCAATCTCCATGCCTGAGCGCAGGTCGGCGGGCAGCGGGCAGCGCAGCGTCAAGGTCAGCTGTGCGCCATGGCGTTCCATCTGGATGGGCAACTGCGCGTAGGCCGGCTCGGGCTTCAATCCCTGCCGGTATCCCTCCAGGCGGTAGACGTTCCAGTGGCCGGCGGGGGACAGGTTGAATTCCCAGTAGCCGTCAGCTCCCTGGCGAGCCATGAACAATTCAAGGCAGGTGGATTGCCAGAGCAGATCGCGTCGCTCTGGCAAGCGGGCTGGCGAGGGAAGGCTCAGCTGGGCCAGATCACCCTGAAGCTGGTAGGCAACCTCGAGCGTGTCACCTGTGAGGCTGAGGTGGCCGGTGATCATGAGGCTGTCCGTGCTGCTGAGACCAACGGGATCCGTGCCTGGGCCGCTGCCGGTAAAGGGGATCAGCCGGAAGGGAATGCTGGTCATCGCAGCGCATCGACGATGGCGCGGATCTCAGCTTCCTGGGCTTCGATGCTTTCGGTGAGCCGAAACTGCACCCGGGCGCGATCGAGGTTGTGTCCCGGCCTGCTGGTGCGGAAGTAGGTGTCTCCCGCCAGGTGGTCGCTGAAGAAACGCAGGCCAAGCTCGAAGCTGATCAGCCTGGCTGCATCGAAGATGTGGTCTAGGTCGGCAGGGCTGAGGTATGAGCGGGCCGCCCCCAGGTAACCCTGAAGCACGGCCTCGCAGAGCTCGAGGTCGAAGCACACCCCCTCGCCATCGCCGGCCTCCTCCCCGAGGCGATTGCAGGCGGAGCGAAGGCAATCGCCGATGTCGTACTGCACCAAGCCTGGCTTCACCGTGTCGAGATCCACCAGGCTCACGGCGATCCCCGTGCTGGAGCAGAGCATCACGTTGTTTACCTTTGGATCGCCATGAATGGGTCGCAGCTGTAGGCGACCCGCAGCCTTGGCGTTCTCCAGCAGAGGGGCTAGGTCGCGGTGGCGCTCGACAAAATCGCCACACCACCGGGCCCGATCGCAGAGCTGGAGCGACGTGGACTGCCGGGTCTGGTCGTAGGCCGCAAGGTAGCCGGGCGTGATGTGGAATCCGGGCAGGGTGTCGGCCAGCTGATTGGCAGGCAGATCGCTGATCAGGGAGTGGAAAAGCCCCAGACCCCTCCCCACCTGCCGGGCCTGCTCGGTCGTGGTGATGGCATCCACCGTCAGCGCATCGTTGATGAAACTAAGCAGCCGCCAAAACTGGCCACCCGCTTTCACCCAGGGCTCCCCCGTTTGGCGGTTGGCGATCACCCGGGGCACCTCCCAACGTTGGCCGGCCATTGGCCGCTGCTGGGCGTGCTCGCTGAGCACCTGCAGGTTGCGCATCACCAGCTCCGGCTCGGGGAACACGGCCGTGTTGAGCCGCTGCAGCACAAAGCGCTCGCCGCTGGCGGTGTCCACCCTGTAGGTGTCGTTGACGTTGCCGTTGCCCAGGGGCGCAATCGCCGTGACAGGCCCGGGCAGGGCAAACGTCTCGGCGATCGCCACCAGCTCCTGGGCCGGCGCCTCCATCAGGCGATCGCCAGCCCGGAATGGCGGATCAGGGCCTCACTGCTGGGCGGCCGGCCCCGGAAGGCCTCGAACACCTCGGCTGGGGAGCAGCTGCCGCCCAGGGAGAGCACGGTGTCGCGGAAGCGGCGGCCGGTGGCCACGATCTCCTCCTCCTGGTCGAGCCCCACCTCCTCAAAGGCGCTGAAGGCATCGGCGCTGAGCACCTCGGCCCACTTGTAGGAGTAGTAGCCCGCTGAATAGCCGCCGGCAAAGATGTGGCTGAAGGCGCAGAGGAAGGCGTCCTCCGGGATCGGCTCCAGCACCGTGGTGGTGCGGGCGATCTCTCGTCGCACCTGCTCCGGGCTCTGGCCGCAGGTCGGTGTCCACTGGCTGTGCAGGCGCAGGTCGGTGAGGGCGAAGTGCACCTGGCGCAGGGTGGCGCTGCCGCCCATGAAGGTGCGCGCCGCCAGCAACTTCTGATACTCCGCTTCCGGCAGGGGTTCGCCGCTCTGCCAGTGGCGGGCCATGCCCATCAGGGTGGCGCGGTCGTAGCACCAGTTCTCCATGAACTGGCTGGGCAGTTCCACCGCATCCCATTCGACGTTGTTGATGCCAGCCGCCTGGGGCCGCTCCACGGTGGTGAGCATGTGCTGGAGGCCGTGGCCGAATTCGTGGAAGAGGGTTTCGACTTCCTCAAAAGTCATCAGGCTTGGGGTCTCCCCCACCGGCGGGCTCTGGTTGCAGATCAGGTAGGCCACCGGCAGCACGGCGGCGCCAGCGGCCGTGCGGGAGCGGCCCAGGCACTCGTCCATCCAGGCCCCACCCCGCTTGCTGCCCGGACGGCTAAAGGGGTCCAGGTAGAAGCCGGCCAGGGGCTCGCCGCAGCCAGCATCGAGAACCCGGAAATAGCGCACATCCGCGTGCCAGAGCGGCGCTTCGCCGGGCTCACTGGCGACGATGCGGATGTCGAACAGGCGCTGGCAGAGGCCAAACAGGCCCTGCAGCACCTGCTCCAGCGAAAACCACGGCCGCAGGGCTTCGCTGTCGAGGTTGAAGCTCTCCTGGCGCAACACCTCAGCCCAGTAGCTGACGTCCCAGGGGCGGATCTCGCTGGCCTCGGCGGCGCCGTGGCGGGCGGCGCAGCCAGCCAGGGCTTCCAGCTCCTGTTGGGCGACGGGATAGGCCGCCGCCCGCAGTTGCTCGAGCAGGGCTTCAACATCGCCCACCGATCCGGCCATTTTGGAGGCCAGGCTCACCTCGGCCCAGTTGGCGTAGCCCAGGCGATGGGCCTGGCCCCATTTGAGTTCGAGGATCTGTTCGATCAGGGGACGGTTGTCGAGCTCGCCGCTGGAGGCTCGGCTCACCTGGGCCCGGTACACCTGTTCGCGCAGGTCGCGGCGGCGGCTGTACTTGAGAAAGGGCACCACCCGGGGCATGTCCAGGCCAAGCCGCCAGCCCTGTTCACCGGCGTCGCGGGCGGCCTGGGCCAGCAGGTCGCGCAGGCTGGTGGGCAGGCCGTCGAGTTGCTCTTCGCTGCTGAGGCTGAGGCTCCAGCCGTTGGTGGCATCCAGCACATGGTTGCCGAAGGCGGTGGCCAGCTCGGCCAGCCGCTCGCTGGCGGCATTGAAGGCCTCCTGCTCGGACCCCTCCAGCCCCACGCCGCGCAGGCGCATGTCCCGCAATGCGGCCTCCAGGATGCGGCACTGGCTGCCATCGAGGTTGGCGGCGCTGCTCTGCAGCGCCTCAAGGGCCCGGTAGATCGGCCGCGACTGGCCGGCGCGGTTGCCGAACTGCACAACCGCCCCCTGCTGCTGCTGGTGGGCCGCCCGCAATTCGGGGCTGTTGCAGACGCCATTGAGATGGCTCACCACCCCCCAGCTCCAGCGCAGCCGCTCCTCCAGCTGGTGCAGGGGGTCCATCAATTCATCCCAGCCCAGGGGGGTGGCCCCGGCCCCATCCAGTCGATGCTCCAGGCTGGTCTCAAGGGCCGTGAGTTGGGCGTGGAGCTGCTCGAGCAGCAGGGGGATCGCCTGGCCAACCTGCTCGGCACCGATGGCGTCGAATTGGGGCAGGCCCTGGCCGACCAGAAGCGGCTGGGCAGCACTGGATGGCATGGAGGCGGGTTCGGGTGCTGCCATTTCAGCCGATCGGCGCCATGGCCAGCAGGGTGGTGGCCTGGAGTTGCTCAGCCAGGCCGTTGGTGGTTGCTTCGTAGACGTCGATCGCCAGGCGCGGCCAGAAGCCGATGGCCAGGGTTGGCACCAGCAGGGTGAGGCCGATCAGCAGCTCCCTGGGTCGCATGTCGCCAATGGCCGCCAGGGCCGGAATCCGGGGCCCGAAGAACACCCGCCGGCAGAGGCTCAGCAGGTAAACCGGGGTCAGCACCAGACCGATCGCGGCCAGCACGATCGTGATCACACGGAAGCCAACCGTGAAGCCGTCATTGGCGGTGACCCCGAGAAAAACGGTGATTTCACTGACAAAACCGCTCATGCCCGGCAGGGCCAGGGAGGCCAGGGAGCTGGCCAGAAAGAAGGCAAAGGTGATCGGCAGGGCCTTGGCCAGGCCACCCATGTTGGGGATCGAGAGGGTTTCGGTGCGTTCGTAGAACACGCCGGTGACAAAGAACATGGCCGCGGCGATCAAGCCGTGGCTGATCATCTGCAACATGGCGCCGCTGATGCCCAGGGCGTCGATCGCCCCGATGCCCAGCAGCACGAAGCCCATGTGGCTCACGGAGCTGCAGGCGATTCGCCGCTTGACGTTGTCCTGGGCGAAGGCATTGAGGGCCCCATAGACAATGTTGACGATGCCCAGCACCACCAGGGCCGGCGCCAGTTGCAGGTGGATCTCCGGCAACATCTGCACGTTGAAGCGCAGCAGGGCATAGCCGCCCATCTTCAGCAGCACGCCGGCCAGCAACATCGACACCGGCGCATTGGCCTCGCCGTGGGCATCGGGCAGCCAGGTGTGCAGGGGGAACATCGGCAGTTTTACCCCGAATCCCACCAGGAAGCCGAGGTAACAGAGCAGGCCGAAGGTGCCACCCGGGGAGCGGCTGGCCAGCTCGGAGAGGTTGAAGCTGAAGGTGTCACCGGAGAAGGCCAGAGCCAACCCGCTGAGCAGGATCAGCAGGGAGGCCGTGGCCGTGTAGAGGATGAATTTGGTGGCGGCGTACTGGCGCTGCTTGCCGCCCCAGATGGCAATCAGCAGGTAAACCGGCACCAGTTCCAGCTCCCAGGCCAGGAAGAAGAGCAGGAAGTCTTGGGAGAGAAAAACCAGCCCCTGGGCCGAGGCCTGCACCAGCATCAAGGCGAAGTAGAGGCGGGTTTTGCTCTTGATGTTCCAGCTGGCTGCCACCGACAGCAGGGTGACCAGACCGGAGAGCAGAACCAGCGGCGCCGAGAGGCCATCGGCAGCCAGGGACCACTCCAGGCCCAGGGCAGGTACCCAGCTCACCCGCTCAATGAGCTGCAGGCCGCTGAGCGAGCCGTCGAAGTGCTGGCTGAAGCACACCAGCATCAAGACCAGATCGACCCCCAGGGCGCCCAGGGCGAGGCTGCGGGGCCAGCGGGGATCGCTGCCATCCCCAGGCAGCAGGGGCATCAGCAGCGCCACCGCTGCCGGTAGCAGCACAATCAGGCTGAGCCAGGGGAAATGGGCTTCGCTGGCGGCTGTGAGCAGGGCAAGGTTGGCGTCCATCGCGGCCCGATTGGAGGTCTGGGGAAACGTTCGGCAGGGCCGGGATCAGGCACCGCAATTCAAGAGCGCAATCTATCAGCCACCCGAGGGCCGGTAAGTAAATTTACTTAGTGACCATCGGCGCGGTTGTCCCGTTTCGAGCTGGCCGGTTAGGTCGTCTCGCCAGGGGTGTCCGGACCCCGGTCGGGCAGGGTTTCCCAGCTGCTGCCGCGATGCTGGATGGCCAGGGCGTGGGCGTGGGATTCAACCCCGGCCTGGTGCCAGGCCCGCACCATGGTCTGGCCAACGGCCTCGGCCATGGGCTTGGGGCAGAGGGCCAGCAGGCTGGGGCCTGCACCGCTGATCACGCAGCCCCAGGCCCCCGCCGCCATGGCGGCTTCCCGCACGGCCCGGCCGCCAAGAATCAGGCCCCAGCGGTAGGGCTCGTGCAGGCGGTCGTGCATGCCATCGGTGATCAGGTCGCCGTTGCCGGTGCGGAGGCCCTGCAGCAACAGGGTCAGGGCCCCCAGGTTGATCACCGCATCGCCGACGGGAATCGATTTGGGCATGGCCCGCCGGGCCTCACTGGTGGTGAGCCGGATGGCCGGGATGGCCACAACGGCCTGCACCTCGCTGGACCACTCGCAGCGCACCACCCGCCAGCGGTGGGAGGCTGCTTTGGCGGTCATGCAGAGCCCCCCGACCAGGGAGGGCACCACGTTGTCGGGGTGGCCTTCGATGTCGATGGCCAGCTCGAGCAGTTTTTCGCGACTCAGGGGCTCCCCTACCAGGGCATTGGCGCCGATCAGGCCCGCCACAATCGCGGTGGCGCTGCTGCCGAGCCCCCGGGCCGGCGGCACGGCCAGCCGCACCCGGGCCTCGAGGGCAACGGGCTGCTCGCCGGCTTCCTTCCACACCCGCTGGGCCGAGCGGTAGACGAGGTTGTCGGGCCCGCCGCGCAGGTGGGCGCCCTCGCTGCCCTCAATGATCAGCTCGAAGCGTTCGCTGCCGCCCTCGATGCAGCGCATCTGGAAAACGTTGTCGAGCTCGAGCGCCGCGCCCAGGCAATCGAATCCAGGCCCCACATTGGCGGTGGTGGCGGGTACATGAACCAGAACCCCTTGGCCAACCCGGGGGCGCACCATGCGAACACGTCAATTCGGCCCAGTGTCTCAGGCCACCAGCATGCGGGCCCGGCAGGCGGCGCTGAACTGGCCGACCTCCGGATCGGTCACGGCGTTGATCGGCATCGGCTCCAGCACGGCAGCCAGCCGCCCCTTGTGCAGGAAGGCTTCCAGGAATGCCGGTGTTCGCAGGGAGTCCAGCAGCTTGGCGGCCGTGCCGCCCGCCAGCCAGATGCCGCCGCGGCTGAGCCCTGCCAGGGCCAGATCGCCGGTGACGCTGCCGTAGCAGCTGATCCACAGCCCCAGGGCCTCGGCTGCCAAAGCGTTGCCCTGGCTGGCCGCTGCGGCGACCGCCGCCGGCAGGTCGCCGGCCGCCGGGATTGAACAGAGGGGGTGGTCACCGCCGGGGTGGCGGCAGTGCAGCAGCCAGCGCGCCACATCCCCGAGGCCGGTGCCGCTCACCACCCGCTCGATCGACACCCGCTCTAGCCCCTGCTCCCGGCCCAGCCATTGCTTGAGCTCCCATTCGGCCTGGCTGCGCGGCGCAAATTCTGCGTGGGCGGCCTCGCTGGCCATCGCCACCAGGCCGGCCGGGCTGGGCACCCCGTAGGCGACGCCTAGGCCCGTTCCGGCTCCGAGCACCAGCAAAGGGGCCTGGTGCTGGGCTGTGCCGGCTCGGATCGGGGCCTGCTGGTTGGGGGCCAGGTGGGACAGACCGTGGATCAGCACGGCAAAGTCATTGACCAGCTCGACCCGGGGGATGGCGGTGTCGACCTGCAGCCTGGTTTCATCGAGCTGCCAGCTCAGGTTTGTCAGCTGGGCCTGGCCTCCGGCCACCGGACCCGCCACCGCCAGGCAGGCAGCGGCCGGGGCGGCGGCGTGCGGGCCCAGGAAGGCCCGCACCATCGGCGCCAGGTCGTCCCATTCGGATGAGGGGTAGCGCTGGCTGCGCAGCAGGTCCAGCCCCCCATCTGCCCCCAGTTGGTAAAGGGCAAGCAGGGTTTTGGTGCCACCGATGTCGCCGGCCAGCAGGCTGGTCATGGCCGCAGGCCGGCTGAGCGGGTGGCGATGGCGCCAGCGGCCGCGGCCACCAGGTCTGCGCGGGTCATGCTGCCCAGATCCCCATCGCGGCGGCTGCGCAGGCTGAGGCTGCCGCTTTCGGCTTCCTTGGCGCCGATCACCGCCAGCACCGGGATCTTCATCTGCTCGCCATTGCGAATCAATTTGCCCAGGCGCTCACCGGAGTGGTCGAGCGTGGCCCGCACGCCGGCGGCCTTGAGCTGCGCCAGCAACCCTGCTGCGTAGGGGATCACCCCATCGGTGACGGGTAGCAGCCGGATCTGTTCGGGCGCCAGCCAGAAGGGGAAATCGCCGGCGTAGTTCTCGGTCATGATCCCGAAGAACCGCTCCAGCGAGCCGAAGATGGCCCGGTGGATCATGATCGGCCGCTGGCGGGTGCCGTCGGCAGCCACGTATTCGAGCTGGAAGCGCTCGGGCAGGTTGAAGTCGAGCTGGATGGTGGAGCACTGCCACATCCGGCCGATCGCATCTTCAATCTTGAGATCGATCTTGGGGCCGGAGAAGGCGCCGCCGCCCTCGTCGATCTTGTAGGCCCAGCCCTTGCGATCGAGGGCTTCGATCAGGCCCTGGGTGGCCAGCTCCCACACCGCGTCATCACCGATGGATTTGTCCGGGC
>CBFIGH010000043.1:0-19377 GCA_965662115.1 Cyanobium sp. | reverse complement strand
TCCACTGGGTGCTCATGAATATTCATATTTCTTTTCTTCAGTAACTATTGTCCTTCATCCTTACGGCGTCAATCACACGATGAGAAAGTAGAGTTTTGCCGGTGACAAGGTGACAGGATCTACCGGTCGTCGTGCGTATGAATGGGAAGTTAAAGGGTCGATTAAGTATAACTAAATGAGATACTACTTGTCCACAGATGTTGCTGACAGTAACCTCCGGAACCAAATTGCTTCTTTCAGTCGCCCCCAATTGTGCCCCCCAGTTAGCGTAACTTGTAAGAAAAATATACAAACCGAGTTCACTCGCATTAGATTGTAACTTGATTGTAAGTAGTTGTTGTCGCAGTTGTGTCTTGGAATGAGAACAGCACAAGTGTTGGGGCGACTTGTCTGTGTGTTTGTCGGGTCTCAACCTATTTCGATTCACCGAGAGCAAGTAGGCCCCCGCTGGCAGCCCTGGTCTCAGGCTCCTAAGCCGGCCAGGGCTGCCCTGGCCTTGGTGACCACGGCAGGGGGCAGGGGGATGTAGCCCAGCCCAGGGGCCTCTTTCTGGGCTGCATCGCTGAGGGTGTAGTTGAACGTTCTCTTCAGGGCCGCCAGCTTGTCGCCGTTTCCGGTTTTGTAGAGCAACACCCAGGTGAAGGTGACGATCGGGTAGCCGGCGCTCGGATTGGGATCGCTGCCGGTGAGGTTCTGGTCCAGGTTGATTGTGGCCAGGGCTTGGCTGGCACTGGCGGGATCGGGGAGGGTGTAGGTGCCGGTGCGGTTGGCAATGGCGGCGGCTTGCAGGTCGCCCCGCACGTAGGCCGCTTCCACGTAGCCGATGCTCCCCTTTGTCTGCAGCAGGCTGGCGGCGACGCCCTCGTTGCCCTTGGCCCCCACGCCGGTCGGCCAGTTCACCGATTTGCCGGCGCCGGGTCCGTTCTTCCAGCTGGGGCTGAAGGCGGCCAGTGAGCTGGTGAAGTTGTAGGTGGTGCCGGAGCCGTCGGAGCGCACCACCACCTGGATCGGCTGGTTGCTGCAGCCCAGCTCTTGGAAGTTTTTGATCGTGCCTTGGAAGATCTGCACCAGCTGGGCCTGGCTCAGCTGGAGCTTGCAGCCGGGCAGGTTGTAGGCCACCGCGATGGCGCCAGCGGTGAGGGGCAGTTGCACCACCCCTTTTTGGATTTGGGCCAGCTCGGCGGCCTCAAGCGGTTTGTCGCTGGCCGCGAAATCCACGGTGCCTGCCTGGAACTGGCGCACGCCTGCCCCCGAACCGACCGATTGGTAGTTGACCCGGATCCGCTCCCGGCCAGCCAGGTCGCCAAACCAGCGCTGGTACAGCCCCGCCGGAAAGCTGGCTCCGGCTCCCTGCAGGTTTTCCCTGGCACCCCCGGTGGGGGAGCCGCCGCATCCGCTGAGGCCAAACAGGCCGAGGGCCGCTCCGATCAGTGCGCCTGGGAGAAAGCGGGGCCGGGCCATAGACAGACGATGGAAGCGGCCAAGGGTTGGCCCGAGCGTTCAGGTTAGGTCTTGGTTAAGGAGGGCCCTCCAGTTGGTCGGCGACCCACTCCGCCGTCGCCGGTGCCAGCAGCACGCCGTTGCGGTAGTGGCCGCTCGCCAGCACCAGCCCCGGTTCGAGCCGCTCCAGCAGGGGGGCCGGGCGACCAATCGGATGGGGTCGGTGGCCCTGCCAGTGGCGGATGATCTGCGCCTGCTGCAGCCAGGTGGGGGCGGCGGCACCGAGCTCCATCAGGCCAGCCAGGGCGGCGGGATTGGCCCGGCAGCCTGGCTCCAGGGTTGCCCCCAGCCACATCCGGCCCCCCTCGGCCTGGCCGGTGGGGCGGGGCACCAGGTTCAGCCCCTGCCACACCACGGCGCCGGGCCAGGCTGGGTCGCTGGTCCACTGGTCGCTCGGCGGAAGCTGGAGTTCCAGGGCCTGACCCAGCACCGGCTCCAGGGGCAGGTTGTGACCCAAGGGTTCCAGCAGGCCGCTGCTGGCCACCCCTGCCGAAAGCACCACGGCTTCGGCTTGCAGGGCGTGACCCCCCCGGGTGTGCACCGTCCACTGACCCGATCGGCGTTCGAGCTTTTCGGCGGCATCGCTGCAGGTGTGCATCCCCAGCCGCCGCCCATCCCCCAGCAGGGCCTGCAGGGCTGGGCCTGGATCGAGCTGGCCGTCGGCCGGGGAATAGAGCCCGCCAAGAGCTCCATGCGGCAGTGCCGGTTTCAGGCCGGCCAGGTGCTGGCTGTTCCAGATCTCCAGGGGGATGCCCTGTCGCTGACGCTCGGCATGGAGCCGTTGCTGGCGCTCCAGATCGTCGGCGCTGCTCGCCAGGATCAGCAGTCCCGGTTGCCAGGCCAGCGGCCAGCCCCGCCCTTGCAGCTCCTGGCGCCACAGGCTCCAGAGTTCCAGGCTGCGCTGGCGTAGGCGCCAGGCCCGGCCTCTGCTGCGCTGGAACACGTGGGCCATCACCACCCCCAGGGCCGCCCAGCTGCCGGAGGTTGGATCGGTTGGGCCGCCCAGATCGGGATCGACCAGCCGCACCTGGTGGCCCCGGCCCTGGAGCAGCCAGGCGCAGGACCGGCCCACCAGACCTGCGCCGATCACAAGCACCGATCGCGGCCTGGCGGCCCTCTGACGGGAGTCGATCAGGCGTGCCTGGATCAGATCTGTTTGAGGTCTTCCTGCACCTGGGGAGGCAGCATCTGGGCGTAGAGGCCGAAGCCGCTGGCTACCTTGATGTAGGCCTTGCGCAGCTTGTCGCCATCCTGGAGTTTGGCCGCCTCATCGAGCTGGGCAAAGGCCGTTTTCAGCGTCACGGCACGCTTCTGGGCTTCCGGTCGGTCGGCAGGCAACAGGCGCTGGTTGATGTAGCTCATCTCCCGCCCGACTTCCTGCATCGGGCCATGAATCAGGTTGGCGGTGAACACCCAGTTGCGCTCGTTGACCAGGGCAGCCAGTTCGGGCAGGCGGTTGCGGGCCTGGAGGAAACCCTCCGCTTGCCGCTCGATCAGGGCCATGTCCACAGGGCTGATGCTTGGAGCCTTCTTGCTCTGGCTGCCGTCACAGGCGGCCAGACCCAGGCAGAGGGCCAGGGCCAGGCCGAGCGCGGCGAGCCGGCGCCATTGCTGGGCCAGGGCACGGTTTAGGGCGGGTATCTGTGCAAAAACCATTGCAGTCGCCAAGGCCAGGTGTGCGTGGGCCTGAGTGTATCGGGGTTGGTCCGCTTCCCCGAAGCGTCTGTAGTCGCTTGCAATCTGCACCCTGGCGATCCCTTGAGTGCTACGTCTGCAGCTGATGGAGCTAGCGCCATGTCTGCCCCCACCGCCATCCTGCAGATGATCTGTCCCGACCAGCCCGGGCTGGTGCGGGAGCTTTCCGGCTGGGTGGCTGCCAATGGCGGCAACATCGTGCACGCCGACCACCACAGCGACCAGGGAGCCGGCCTGTTCCTGAGTCGGATCGAGTGGCAGTTGGAGGGGTTTGGCTTGCCGCGGGAAGCGATCTGCCCCACGGCCAGCGCCCTGGCAGACTGCCTGGGCGGCGATTATAGGGTGAATTTCTCCGATGACCGACCGCCGGCGGCGATCTTTGTCAGCAAGCAGGACCACGGCCTGCTCGATCTGCTCTGGCGCGTGCGCAGCGGCGAGCTGGCCATGCAGGTGCCCCTGGTGATCGGCAACCATCCCGATCTGGGGCCAATCGCGGCGCAATTCGGGGCCAGCTTTGTCTGCGTGCCGATCTCAGCGGCAAATCGGCAGGATGCTGAAGACCGCCAGCTGGAGTTGCTGGCGGAGCACCGCATTGAGCTGGTGATCCTGGCCAAGTACATGCAGGTGCTGACGCCGCGTTTTCTGGCCGCGTTCGATCCTCCCGATCCCTTTCACCGGGTGATCAACATCCACCACTCGTTTTTACCGGCCTTTCAGGGGGCCCAGCCCTACCACCGGGCCTGGGAGCGGGGCGTCAAGCTGATCGGCGCCACGGCCCATTACGTCAGCGACGAGCTGGATGGTGGCCCGATCATTGCCCAATCCACCGTGGCCGTCGGCCACCGCGATGAGGTGGACGACCTGATCCGGATGGGTCGCGATTGCGAACGGCTGGCCTTGGCCAGGGCCGTGCGCCTGCACCTCAGGCGTCAGGTGATGGTCTATCGCGGCCGGACAGCGGTGTTTGAGTGAGGGCCGCCGTTTGGTGTTGGGCCAGGGTGGTTTTGGCCAGCGGCCCCTCCAAGTGCTCCCAGGGCAGCACCCGCTGCGGGCTCCAGCTTTGGTGGACCACCTCTTCCCAGGCCGGCGGGGCTTCGGGGCCGGAGTTTTGCTCCAGCACGGCGCGGTAGGCCTGCTTCCAGCCCCCCAGGCTTCCGTGGCGGCCGCGGGCGGCGGCGATTACGGGGGCGAGCCGGCGGTCGCTGCGCGACAGCAGGGCCTGGATCACGCTCCAGCCGTAGCTCTCAGGGCGCAGCTCGATGCCCTTGGGCTTGAGGCGTTTGGCGAGCAGCTTGAGGCGTTTGTCGGCCTCGGGGCGCACGCCCTGCCACTGGAATGGCGTGTGGGCCTTGGGTACAAACGTGCTCACCCCTAAGGAGAGCCGCAGGCCCGGCGTGGCTTGCTTGAGAGCCAGCAACAGGGCGGCGGTGGCCTCCACATCGGCCTCCTCCTCCGTGGGCAGCCCCACCATGCCGTAGAGCTTGAGGCCGGTGAGGCCGCCCTCCTTGGCGTAGCGGGCGGCGGCGTAGATCTCTTCGGTGGCCAGTTTCTTGTTCACCACCTCGCGCATGCGCTCGCTACCGCTCTCGATCGCGATCGTCAGCGATTTGCTGCCCCGCTTGGCCAGGATCCGGCCCAACTCAGGCGTCACGGTCGCGGCCCGCACCGAACTGACGCTCACGCGTGTGTCCTCGAAACGATCCTGGTCGAGCCAGGCCAGCAGGTCGGCGAATTGGGGGTGCTGGGTCACCGATGCCCCCAACAGGCCGAGGCGCTGGGTGGCCGTCAGGCCCTTCTCCACCGCCGGAATCAGGCCGTCGTCGAGGCTGGGGGTGCGAAAGGGCAGGGTCAGGTAACTGGCCAGGCAGAAGCGACACAGCTCCGGGCAGCTGCGCACCACCTCCACCATGTGGATCGAGGGCCAGGCCGCCTCCGGGGTGATCACGGTCGAATGGCTGAGGGTGTTGCCCCGCCAGGTTTGCTTGGCGATGCTGGCCGGGATGCCGGTCTCGGTGGGTTCCACGCCAAGCAAGACGCCGTCGGCCCGGTAACGGGGGGCGTAGAGGCTGGGCACATAGACGCCGGGTACGTGGGCCAGCTGGCGCAGCCGCTCGGCCCTCGGGGCGCTGTGGTGCTGTTGCAGGGCATCGATGAAGGCGGGAAGCAGCAGCTCGCCGTCGCCCAGCAGCACCACATCAAAGAAGGGGGCCAGGGGTTCGGGGTTGGCGGTGAGCACGGGGCCGCCGCCGAACACGATCGGATCGTCGTCGCCCCGCTCGGCTGCCCAGATCGGGATGCGCTGCTGCTCCAGCAGCTCCAGCAGCACGGGGCCATCCAGCTCCCAGCTCAGCGACAGGCCAAACAGGTCGCAGTGGCGGTGCGGTGGATCGCCCTGGTCGGTGAACAGGCGCCGCACGTCCACATCCGTTCGCTCGGCCAGGGTGGCCCACACCACCTGGTAGCCCAGGCTGGTGATCCCCACCGTGTAGGTGCTGGGGAAAGCCAGCACGGCCCGCAGCGCTCCGGCTGCCGGCTTGGCGGGTTCGAACAGCAGGATTTCCTGGTTCAGGGAACTGACGTAGGCAGCACAACGACCTTCATCTTGCAGTCCCAACCCTTCGGCCCACCGGCAGCCCCCTGAAGCTGCATTGCGGTGGCCGCACTACGCTGTTCAACAATGTGTTGAACAACAAGGGCCTTGGCTATCGGTGTGCGGCTTGAGCCTGAGCTGGAGCAACGCCTGGACCAGCTGGCTGGTCAGCTTGGCAAGAGCCGCAGCGCCTGTGTACGTGAGGCAATTGCAGCTTATCTGCACCGCCATGGTGCGGTCGATGGGGCCTTGCGTCAGTCCCAGCAGGTGGCCGATCGCGAGCAAGCCCTTCATTGGAGCGAGCAAGTGCCCGACTGGTCCGATTGGACCGCATGACGTCACTGGCCCTACGGCGCGGCGCGGTGGTGACCGTGGCGGCCCCTGGTGTGTACACAGGAAAACCCAGGCCTGCGGTTGTGGTTCAGGCCGATCGCTGGTTGCGGGTTCATCCCAGCGTCACCCTTTGCCCGCTCACCAGCACGCTGATTGAGGCGCCGCTGATTCGACTGGCGGTGCAGCCGTCGCGTTGCAATGGTCTGCAGAAGCCATCTCAGCTGATGGTCGACAAGCTGTTCACCGTGCCCACAGCTGCTGTTGGAGCTGTGATCGGCCAGTTTGAGCCGGAGCTCTTCGCTGATCTTGATCAGGCGTTGCGCGATTGGCTCGCTTTGGTTTGAGCCATTGGCTTGATCGGCACTGCCGAGGTACACCTGGGCGCCGTTACCGAGGCGGTTATTGAAGTTGCGGGTACGGGTGGAAAACACCGTGGTGTTCTCTTCCACCCGGGGCTCCTCCGGGGTGGCGAGTGTGCTCACCACCGCCAACTCCCCTTACGACAACGTGATCGTGGGTTTCGCCAATGACCCCAACGGCGAAGGTACCCTGAACCAGGCGGATTTCGCGGCCTTTCCTTCCGTGCTCCGAGCCTGGCCCCTGCCTCACGGATCCGCCTCGGGAGGGGGTTGGGAAGCCTCGCCCGTGGGAATCAGCCGCTTGAATAGCGACTGGCGATGCAGCAGTCGCGCTGTGACCAGGCTGCCGAGGCAGGCCACCAGCACCGGTTTGAGGATCAGCAGGTCCTTGCTGATCGCGAAGGTGAGGAACGTGGCACTGATCGGTGTGCGGGCACAGGCCGCCATGAAGGCACCCATGCCGGCGAACACTGCTGTGTTCGGCGCATCAGGGCCCCACTGCTCCAGCAGATCGGCAGCTGCCAGACCCAGTGCTCCACCCAGGGTGAGCATGGGAGCAAACAGGCCCCCAGGGGTGCCGGCCGCGGCGGCCAGCCCCGTGGTGAAGAACAGCACCAGAAAGATTGCCAGAGCCTGGCCGATGTCCACGTTGCCCTCGGCGATCGCCTGGCGAATGCCGGCGCGGTTGATGAAGTCCGCTGGCAGCAGCGCATCCAGCAGTCCCAGCAGGGTGCCGGTGGCGGCCATGGTCGCCGCCAGAGGGATCTGCAGCTGCAACCGCAGCCGATTCAGCCCCACCACGTAGCGGCAGTAGAGCTCGGCGGCCAGGGCGACGAGGGCCCCGAGGATGAACAGCACCATCAGGTCGATCGGCCGCACCTGCACGTAGGTGGTCACCTGGCGGGAGAGCTCGAAGCTGCCGCTGCCGCCTGCCGGTTCGGCGATGCTCGGTTGCAGGCTGACCAGGCCGGCCAGGCCCATCAGGTCGGCCCAGGTATCGGCCCAGAAGGTGGTGACGAGCACCAGCAGCATCACCACCGGTCGGGCGCCCTGCAGGAGCTCCTCCAGGGCGTAGAGGAAGCCGCCGATCGGTGCCCGGAAAACGGCCGCGATGCCCGCGCCACCACCGGCCGCCACAATCATGCGACGGAAGGCGTCCGGCGCCCGCAGCAGCCGAGCCATTTCCCAGCCCACCGAGCTGCCCATCTGCACCGACGGACCCGAGGGGCCGAGCGGAAAGCCGCTGCCGATCGCCACGATGCCGGCCACCAGCTTGACCACCGCCACCTGGATCCCCATCGGGATCGGGCGACGGCGCAGGAACTGCATCACCTGCGGGATTCCCGAGCCCTGGGCAGCCGGAGCCAGGGTCTGCACCAGCAGGCCGGCGACCAGGCCGCCGCCGCCGCCGATGGCCGGCAGCAGCAGCAGATCCGGACCCAGCGCCAGCATCTGGATGCGCCAGCGGCCCAGGTCATCGAGCCCGGCGCGGAACAGCAGGGCCGCCGTGGCCGCCCCCAGACCTGTGATTACCAAGGCCAGCACCACGGCCAGCCACTGGTGCTCGAGCAGCGTGCGGATCGAGGTGCTGCGCACCGGATCCAGTTTCGGCCGCAGACAGGCGGCCGGGCTCATCGGCGCGGTTGGCAGCTGGAAGCGCCCCAATATCCGGTGACCCAGCTCACACTTCCGCCAGCACCTTGGCTGCCTCGGTGGCGCTCACCACCCGGCCCTGGTCCTCGAAGCCTTCGATCTGATCGAAGTTGAGGTAGCGGTAGAGCTCCGCCCCCTTGGGATCGATCTTTTCGGCTGCGATGGCCAGATACTCCTGCTTGGCGGGAATGCGGCCCAGCTGGGCGCACACCGCCGCCAGCTCGGCACTGCCCAGGTACACCTGGGCGCCGTTGCCGAGGCGGTTGTTGAAGTTGCGGGTGCTGGTGGAAAACACCGTGGTGTTCTCCTCCACCCGGGCCTGGTTGCCCATGCACAGCGAGCAGCCGGGCATCTCCATGCGGGAGCCGGCGGCCTCGAAGATGGCGTAGTAGCCCTCTGCTTTCAGCATCTCCTCGTCCATGCGGGTGGGCGGGCACACCCACAGCCGCGCCGCGTTCTGTCCCTGGCCCTCCAGCACCGTTGCCGCTGCTCGGTAGTGGCCGATGTTGGTCATGCAGGAGCCGATGAACACCTCATTGATCCGCTCGCCCGCCACCTCGCTGAGCGTTTTGACGTTGTCGGGGTCGTTGGGGCAGGCCAGGATGGGTTCGGTGATTGCATCGAGATCGATCTCGATCACGGCGGCGTACTCGGCGTCGGCGTCGGCCTCCATCAGCTGGGGATCGGCCAGCCAGGCCTCCATCGCCTGGATGCGGCGGGCGAGGGTGCGGGCATCGCCGTAGCCGCGGGCGATCATATTTTTGAGCAGGGCCACGTTGCTGCGCAGGTATTCGCTCACCGTTTCGACTGAGAGCTTGATCGTGCTGCCGGCGCAGGAGCGCTCGGCGGTGGCGTCGGTGAGCTCAAAGGCTTGCTCCAGCTTGAGATCGGGTAGCCCCTCGATCTCCATGATCCGTCCGTTGAATACATTTTTCTTGCCCTCCTTGGCCACGGTGAGCAGGCCCTGCTGGATGGCCACATAGGGAATCGCGTTCACCACATCCCGCAGGGTCACGCCCGGCTGCAGCGCGCCGGTGAATTTCACCAGCACCGATTCGGGCATGTCGAGCGGCATGGCGCCGATGGCGGCGGCGAAGGCCACCAGGCCCGAGCCGGCCGGGAAGGAGATGCCCAGGGGGAAGCGGGTGTGGCTGTCGCCGCCGGTGCCGACGCTGTCGGGCAGGAGCATGCGGTTGAGCCAGCTGTGGATGATCCCATCGCCAGGGCGTAGGGCCACGCCGCCGCGCGACGCCATGAAATCGGGCAACTCGGCGTGGGTTTTGAGGTCCACCGGCTTGGGGTAGGCGGCGGTGTGGCAGAAGCTCTGCATCACCAGGTCGGCACTGAAGCCCAGGCAGGCCAGCTCCTTCATCTCATCGCGGGTCATCGGCCCGGTGGTGTCCTGGGAGCCGACGGTGGTCATCAGCGGCTCGCAGCTGGTGCCGGGGCGCACGCCCGCCAGGCCGCAGGCCTTGCCCACCATCTTCTGGGCCAGGGTGAAGCCCTTGCCGGTGTCGGCCGGGGCCACCGGGCGGATGAACAGGTCGCTGGCGCCCAGGCCCAGCTGGGCGCGCACTTTGTCGGTCAAGGAGCGGCCGATCAGCAGGGGAATGCGGCCGCCGGCCCGCACCTCATCGCTGATCGTGCTGGGCTTGAGCTCGAAGTGCGCCACGATTTCGCCGGCATTCGGCTCACCGGCGGCCCGCTCAATCGTGCCGGCGTAGGGGCGGATCGTGATCACATCGCCGCTGCCCAGGGCGCTGACATCGCACTCGATCGGCAGGGCGCCGGAATCCTCAGCCGTGTTGAAGAAGATCGGGGCGATTTTGCCGCCCAGCACCACGCCGCCGCCGCGCTTGTTGGGCACATGGGGGATGTCGGTGCCGGTGTGCCAGAGCACGGAATTGATCGCCGATTTGCGCGAGCTGCCCGTGCCCACCACATCGCCCACGTAGGCCACGGGATGGCCTTTGGTTTTCAGCTCGGTGATCAGCTCC
Source organism: Cyanobium sp. (assembly GCA_965662115.1). Classification (GTDB taxonomy): domain Bacteria; phylum Cyanobacteriota; class Cyanobacteriia; order PCC-6307; family Cyanobiaceae; genus Cyanobium_A. Next base: position 9,250 of record CBFIGH010000043.1, on the reverse strand, counting down.
AGGCCGCCGGGCATGCGGGTTTCCAGCATCGCCATGGCGTGCAGGGGGATATCGGGCCGGGTGGTGGCGGGGGTGGCTGGCGACAGGTCGTCGGGGTTGGTTTCTCCCTCCACCTTGAACACCGTGACCGTGATCTCGGCCGGCAGTTCGGGCTTGGCGGTGAACCATTCAGCGGCGGCCCAGCTGTCGATCACCCGCTGGGCATAGGGGTTGCTCTGGGCCAGCTCCAGCACGTCGTGGAAGGCGTCGTAGACGAGCAGGGTTTTGCCCAGACCCTCGGCGGCGGCGGCGGCGATCACCGGATCCGCGCAGCTGAGCAGCTCGATCAGGGCGCCCACGTTGTAGCCGCCGATCATCGTGGCCAGCAGGCCCACCGCTTGCACCGGGCTCAACAGGGGGCTGCTGGCGCTGCCCTTGGCCACAGCCGCGAGCCAGCCGGCCTTCACGTAGGCGGCCTCATCCACCCCAGGCGGGATGCGTTCGCTGAGCAGTTGCAGCAGGAAGGCTTCCTCGCCCGCCGGGGGGGCCGCCAGCAGCTCGGTAACGGCCTGGGCCTGGGCGGCGTCCAGGGGCAGGGGCGGCACTCCCAGGGCCTCCCGCTCGGCCGCGGTGGCGCGGTAGCTGGTGAGGAAGGTGGCTGCGGACATGCCCGATGGAATCATCTGCTTCCCATTCTTCTTGGCGGCCGATCGCTGCTTGGTGACAAAGGCTGCAGAACCGGGGAGGGGGGCTCTGCCAGGTGGCACGGGCTGCTGGGAGACCGCTCACTAGGCTGAATCACTTCCGCGCTGCACCCCATGCACGCCACCACCAGCGACCTCCACGTCGTGGAAACCAGGCCGCTGGTGCCGCCAGCGGTGCTGCATCGGGATCTCCCCCTCAGCGAGCGGGCGGTCCATACGGTGTTGCGGGCCCGGGAGCAGATCCAGGCGATTCTCCACGGCCGGGATTCCCGCCTGCTGGTGATTGTCGGGCCCTGTTCGGTGCACGATGTGGCGGCGGCCCACGAGTATGCCGATTTCATCGCCGAGGCCCGCCAACGGCACGCGGCCGAGCTGGAGGTGGTGATGCGGGTCTACTTCGAGAAGCCCCGCACCACGGTGGGTTGGAAAGGGCTGATCAACGATCCCCACCTCGATGGCAGCTATGACATCAACACCGGTCTGCGGGTGGCGCGCGGTTTGTTGCTGCACCTGGCCGAGATGGGCCTGCCGGCGGCCACCGAGCTGTTGGATCCGGTGGTTCCCCAGTACATCGCCGATCTGATCAGTTGGACCGCCATCGGCGCCCGCACCACCGAGAGCCAGACCCACCGGGAGATGGCCTCCGGTCTATCGATGCCGATTGGCTTCAAGAACGGCACCGATGGCAGCGCCATCACAGCCATCAATGCGATGGAGGCTGCGGCCCGCCCCCACCACTTCCTGGGCATCAACGGTAACGGCCAGGCAGCGATTGTCTCGACCACCGGCAATCCCGATGGCCATCTGGTGCTGCGGGGTGGCAAGGGGGGCACCAACTACCACCCTGAGGCAGTCGAGCAAGCCGCCGCCCAGCTTGCCAAGGCGGGGCTGCCCGCCCGGGTGATGGTGGATTGCAGCCATGGCAACTCCAACAAGGACTATCGCCGTCAGAGCGCGGTGGCCAGCGCGGTGGCAGAGCAGCTGCGGGCCGGCTCCAGCCAGGTGATGGGCGTGATGCTGGAGAGCCATCTGGTGGCCGGTAGCCAGAAAATCCCCACCGATCTCTGCCAGCTCCACCGCTCCACGCTCACCTACGGACAATCCATCACCGATGCCTGCATCGATCTGGCCACCACCGCTGATGCCCTCGACAGCCTGGCCCAGGCTGTCTGCCAGGCCCAGCTAGCGGCCAGCCTGCAGCCCGCCTGAGCGGCGGTCCCTCAGCCCAGCTGTTGCCAAAGCCAGCCGGCGGCCAGGGGAACGGTGAGGTTGTCGAGGCCCATCACGGCTGCTTGCTCGAGGATCACACTGGCTGCCGTGATCGCCAACAGGGCGGCCAGGGAAGGCTGGGCAAGTCCGCTTGCCTGGGCAAGCCGGCTGACCAGCAGCAGCATGGCCAGGCTGCCCACCGCCATGGCGGCGGTGCCAACCAGGGATTTGCGTTGTCCCCAGACCTGCCAGCTGGGTGAGGCCACCAGGGGACCCAGCAGTCCGGCCAGGCCATCACCGACGGCCATCACCAGCACTCCGGCCGCTACCGCCGCCGGTTGCTGGGGCCAGAACAGCAGCAACAGCAGGGTGATGGAGGCGCCATAGGCCACGGTGCCATAGCTGGGCCGGCCCACATCTTCGATGGCGGGCAGCAGGCGAAAGCGGTGGTTGAGCGCTGCCAGCAGGGTGATCGTGGCGGCGGCGGGAATGGCGATCAGCCTGTGGGTGCCGCAGGCCCAGGCAATCGGCACCACGGCACCGGTGCCGATATGCACCAGCTTGCGGCTCCATTCCCCCTGCCCGTTCCAGCGTTGCCGCACCTGCCGGGCGGCGATCGCCAACAGGCAGAGCCAGGCCGCTACGGAGGCAACACCAACCAGCTGCTGCTGCCAGCCACCGGGCACCGGTTCAGGCGGCCTGCTGAACGTTGCTCATCAGCCGCAGCTTCATGATCGCCTTGGCCTCCAGCTGGCGCACCCGCTCTCGGGACACATTGATCAACCGGCCGATCTCAGCCAGGGTGAGGGGATCGGAACCCTCCAGGCCGAAGCGCAATTTGAGAATTTTCTGCTCCCGTTCATTCAGTTGGGAGAGCCAGGCGCCCAGATGTTCTTTCTGGATGTGGCGGTCCATCGAGTCCATGTGCTCGTTGCTGGCCGGGTCGGCGATCAGTTCGCCGAGGGTGCTGCGGTCTTCTTCGCCGCGGGCATGGGCATCGAGTGAGGCGCAGGGGGCACTTTGGGTCATCAGCTCCTCCAGTTCGTGGGGGGCCATGTCCATGGCGTGGGAGAGCTCCAGCCGGTTGGGTTGGCGACCGAGGCGGTGGGAGAGCTCCCGACTGATGCGTCGCATCTTGGACAGCTTTTCACTGATGTGAATGGGGAGGCGAATGGTGCGGGCGCTGTTGTCGATGGCCCGGGTCATCCCCTGGCGAATCCACCAGTAGGCATAGGTGGAAAATTTGTAGCCCATCGCCGGGTCAAATTTGTCGACGGCCCTCTCCAGGCCAATCGCGCCCTCCTGAACCAGATCGAGGAGTTCGAGCCCCTGGTTCTGATATTTCTTGGCAACGCTGACGACCAGACGCAGGTTGGCGGCCATCATGCGGTCGCGGGCCCGTTGGGCCATGCGCAGCTGGCGCTTGTGCCTGGGGGTGTGCTCCTCGGCCGGCAACTCCTGAAGCTTTTTGCCGGCCTGCACATGGTGGGCCAGCTCGATTTCTTCGGCTGCGGTCAGCAGGGGCACACGACCGATGGTGCTCAGATACCAGCCGATTGAATCGGCACTGACACGACCGCCGGTTTTAGGCAGGGCAACCTTGGCTTTGGCCGTAGCTACCCCTGGTGTGGATGCCATCAAGGATGGCGAACTGTTTGATTGCGCCAGCTCCAAGACGTTGCTGTGAACAACATCAGAAGCGGATTGCAAAGGCGTCCCCACACCCAAGCTCCGAATTGAATTTGACAGGAATGTAGCACTTCTACGCACAGTGCTTGGTGTTTGGTGAGGCTTCCTGTATGGATTGCTGCCGTTTAATAAGGCTGGTTGGATTTTTCGGGGCCTATGTGGCTGCTACCAGGGCGCCCCGCCAGCGTTGCACCATCTCCTGTTGCACCAAATGTTGTTCACCAGCATGCTGCCGCTTGTTGAACTGGCCCTGGCTATTCATGTGCCAGGCGCCGGTGTCTTGGAGGTAGAGATCGAGAATCTGCTCGAGTTGATCGCGTAGGCGCGGATCTTCAATTTGGGCAACGGCTTCCACCCGCCTGTCAAGGTTTCGGGACATCCAGTCGGCGCTGCCGATGAACAATTCCGGTTCGCCGCCATTGCCAAACCAGAAGACGCGGGAGTGTTCAAGAAAGCGGCCTATCACGCTGATGACGGTGATGGAGTCGCTGATGCCTTCCAGCCCTGGCCGCAGGCTGCACATTCCCCGCACCACCAATTCGATCCTCACCCCTGCCTGGGAGGCCTCGTAGAGCAGGCTGATGATGGCCGGGTCGACCAAGGCGTTGATCTTGGCGCGGATGTGGCCGCCCCGGCCGGCTTGGGCGTGGTCGATTTCGCGCCTGATCAGGCCTTCCAGGCGGCTGCGCAAGGTAACCGGGGCGACCAGGAGCCGCCGGAAGCTCTGCTGCTTGGAGAAGCCGGTCAGATAATTGAACAGTTCCACCAGGTCGGCCCCGAATTCCGGCCGCGCGGTGAGCAGGCCGATGTCGGTGTAGAGGCTGGAGGTTTTGGAGTTGTAGTTGCCGGTGCCGATGTGCACATAGCTGTTGAGCCGGTCCTTTTCCTTGCGCACCACCAGCAGGATCTTGGTGTGGGTTTTCAGACCCAGCACGCCATAGACCACGTGGACGCCTGAGGCCTCCAGCTGCTTGGCCCATTGGATGTTGTTGTCTTCGTCGAAGCGGGCCTTGAGCTCCACCAGCGCCATCACCTGTTTGCCGTTTTCGGCGGCCCGGATCAGGGCTGCCACCACCGGGGAATTTTTGGAGGTGCGGTAAAGGGTCATCTTGATCGCCAGCACGAGGGGATCGTCGGCGGCCTGGTTGAGGAATTCCTCGACCGAGGTGGAGAACAGGTCGTAGGGGTGGTGCAGCAAGACGTCTCCGCGTCGGATCACCGAGAAGATGCTCTCGAATTCCTCCGCCTTGATCGAGCCGTCTTCCAGTTGACCCTTTTGGGTGCGGGCCAGGGCTGGGGTCGTACGCCCCTTGTGGGGTTTGTCCTTCAGCTGGGGCAACGGGATCGCCAGCAGGTTCATCAGGTCGTCGAGGCCCAGCGGGCCATTGACCCGGTAGACGTCTTCGGCTTCCACCGCGGTGCCTTCCATCAGCAGTTGAACCACCGTTTCGGGCATTTCGTTGGCCACTTCCAGACGCACCACCTCTCCGCCGCGGCGCCGTTTGCGCAGGCCCTCTTCGAGGGCTTCCATCAGATCGTCGGCCTCGAGATCCCGCAGTTCGAGGTCGGCGTCACGGGTGACGCGGAAGAAGTAGTGCCCCTCCACATGCATCCCCGGGAAGAGCAGGCTGAGGTTGAAGGCCACCACCTGCTCCAGCGGCACGGCGGTGAACACCGGTTCAGGCTGTTTGCCGCTTAGCTCAGCGGGAATCTGAACAAAGCGGGGCAGGTTTTTCTGGGGCACCTTCACCCGGGCGAACTCCTGTTGGCCCGTATCCGGGTCGCGGACCAGGGCGGCCACGTTGAGGCTGAGGTTGCTGATGAAGGGGAAGGGGTGGGAGGGATCCACCGCCAGGGGGGTGAGTACGGGAAAGATGGCCTTCTGGAAGTAGGCCTCAATCCATTCGCGCTGGTTGTCGTTGAGGTTGGCGTAGTCGATCAGGTGAACGCCATAGCCGGAGAGCTGGCCCTTGAGGGAGTGGCGGTAGTGCTGCTGCTGGATCTCGAGCAGGGGGCGCAACTTGGCCCGGATGGCTTGGAGCTGCTGCTGGGCGGTGAGGCCGTCGTCGCTGAGGCTGGTCACGCCGGCCTCGATCTGGGACTTCAGCGATGCCACCCGCACCATGAAGAACTCATCGAGGTTGTTGCTGAAGATGGCGCTGAACTTGGCCTGCTCCAGCAGGGGTGTGTACTCGTCGAGGGCCTGGGCCAGCACCCGATAGTTGAAATCGAGCCAGCTCAGCTCGCGGTTGATGTAGAGCTCGGGAGCCAGGGGCTGATCGGTTGTGGATTTGGCCATGCCGCCCCGGGCCCTTGTCGATCGCAAGGTAGCAATCTCAGCCTTCTGCTTCGTGTATCGGGGTTGTCATCCCCCCTGGCCCCACCCCCCGCAGGCCGCCAGCCACCAACAGGGTTACCCCCGCCAGCAGGATGGTGCCCAGCCAGAAAGGGCTCTGCTGGCCTGTGGTTTCGTAGGCCAAGCCAGCCAGGGGAGGGCCCAGAAAACTGCCCAGGCTCTGCAGGCCCTGCAGGCTGCCGAGGGCCGCACCCTGGCCTTCACTGTCGAGTCGGCGCGACACCAGGCTGCGCAGGCAGGGGGTGACCAGGCCGGTGCCCAGGGCCAGGATCGCCACGGCGCTGAACACCACCGGCTGGGCATTGGCCCGGGTGGCCAGGGGAATCAGCAGGCAGCCGGCGATCACAAAGCCGAGGCCGGCCAGGGTCAGCCGCCATTCGCCGCAGCGCTTCACCAGGGGGCCGATCAGGCCGCCCTGCACCACCGTGGCCACCACCCCCACCACCAGAAAGGCCGCGGCCGCCAGGCCAGGCCCCCAGTCAAAGGCCTGCTTGAAATACAGCACCAGCACGGCGGTGAAGCCGTTGAAGGCGAGGAAAAACAAAAAGAAGGCCACGCACAGGCGCCGCACCTGGGGGTTGGTGAACACCCGCTGCAGGGCGGTGAAGGGATTGAGATCCCGCTTGCGCGGCAGGGCCCGGCGGGCCTCCACCGGGTGGGTTTCCGGCAGCAGGGTGAGCACCAGCACCAGGTTGAGCACGGCGATGGCCACCGCCAGCAGCAGGGGCAGCGTGACGTTGACCCGCCCCAGAACGCCCCCCAATGCAGGGCCAAGAATGAAGCCCAGGCCAAAGGCCACACCGATCAGGCCGAAGGCCTTGGCCCGTTTCTCCGGCGGTGAGATATCGGCCAGCACGGCGCTGGCCGTGGCGGCGGTGCCGCCGCTCACCCCATCGATCAGCCGGGCGCCAAACAGCAGCGCCAGGGGCATGCCGGGCAGGCTGACGGTGAGGGCAAACAGGGCCAGGCCGACCACCGAGCCGGCCACGCAGATGCTGATCACCGGTTTGCGGCCGTAGCGATCGCTGAGGGCGCCGATCAGGGGCGTGAAGGCAAATTGGGCCACCGCATAGCTGCCGGCCAGCAGCCCCAGCACCCGACCGTCACTGGTGAAGGTTGCCAGCAGGAAGGGCAACAGGGGAAACACGATCGACTCCCCCAGCCGGTCATTGAGCAGGGTCAGAAAGGCGCAGAAGAACGTGGAGGGGCGGGAGAGCGACAAGGAAAAAGCAAGCGGGTGCTTGCGGGGCTGATGGGTCTGCTGGGGCTCAGGGAGCCTTGATCTGCGGGCAGGGGTTGGCGCCAAACATGCCGCTCAATTTCTGGCTGCCCATCGCATAAATCTGCTGGGTTTGGGCCGGGTTGCCCTGGGCGGCCTGCAGCTTGCTTGCAAACTCCTGGCAAGCCTGCGCCTGTTGGGGCTTGGCGGGCTGGGGGGTGGCCGGAGCTGGTGCCGCGGCCGTGGGGGCGGGGATGTCGCCGCAGGGGTTTTCGCCGAAGGTTTCCACCAGCTTCAGCACCCCCTGCTGATACACCAGTTGGGCCTGCTGGGGATTGCTGGAGGCGGCCTGGAGCTTGCCGGCGAACTCCTGGCAGGCCCTGCGTTCCTGGGCGCGGCGCAGCAGTGGGCCCGCCTGGGTTTCTGGGGCGCTCAGCAGGCCCAGGCCAGTGGCCAGGAGCAGCGCCAGGGCTGCGGTGGCGGGGCGTTGGGTCATGGCGAGATGGAGAAGAGCCTCACGTTATGGGGCAGGCGCTGCCTGGGCTGCTGTTGGGGTTCATGCTTGAGCCAATGGCTGGTTGGTAATGGCTGCAGGGGAGCTCACCCATCTCAACGCCAGCGGTGAGGTGCACATGGTGGAGGTTGGTGAGCGGCCGGCCACACGCCGGGAAGCGCGGGCCGAGGGATTTATCCAGATGCGCCCTGAGGTGCTCGCCCTGGTGCTGGAGGGCCGGGCCCCTAAAGGGGATGTGCTGGCGGTGGCGCGGGTGGCGGCGATTCAGGCGGCCAAGCGCACCTGGGAACTTATTCCCTTGTGCCATCCGATCGCGCTCAGCGGCATGGAGGTGGCGATCGCTGCCAGTGCCGATGGCTGCGGCTTGCGGCTGGAGGCCAGCGCCCGCACCACCGGCAGCACCGGGGTGGAGATGGAGGCGCTCACGGCCGTGCAGGTGGGGCTGCTTACCCTTTACGACATGCTCAAATCCGCCGACCCGGCCATGACGATCACGGGCGTGCGCCTGCTGAGCAAGAGCGGCGGCCGCCATGGCGACTGGCAGCGCCATGGTTGAGCCCTATGGCCGCGAAGGGCTGCCCCTGGAGGAAGCGCGAGTTCAGATTCTCCAAGCCCTGCAGCCCCTTGGGCTCTCTGAAACAGTGCCGTTGGCCCGGGCCCTCGGGCGCACCACCGCCACGGCGGTGCAGGCGGATGCGGCGGTGCCCGGTTTCCGCGCTTCGATCATGGATGGCTATGCCATTGCCGGAGGTGAGCAGCCGCAGCCGGGTGCCCGTTGGCGGTTGGTGGGCGCTTCAGCCGCCGGGGCTCCCTATGCCGCACCCCTGGCTGCGGGCGAAGCGGTGCGGATTCTCACCGGCGCCGTGGTGCCGGAGGGCTGCGAGCGGGTGCTCCCCCAGGAGCTGGTGGAGACCCAGGCGGATCAGCTGCAGCTGGTGAAGGCCTGCGGACCCAATGGCTGGATCCGCCAAGCGGAGGAGGAGGCGGCCCCAGGCCAGGAGCTGGTGGCGGCGGGTCAGCGGCTCGGTGTGGCCGAGCTCGGGCGCCTGGCGAGTTGCGGTGTGCAGCAGCTGCTGGTGACGCGCCGGCCGCGGATCGGCGTGTTGATCAGTGGTGATGAGCTGCTGCCGCCTGGGCAGGAGCGGGGGCCAGGCCAGATCTGGGAGAGCAATTCAGCCCTGCTGGGCGCCCTGCTGCAGCGCTTGGGCTATGGGGTGGCGGAGCAGCGGGTGGTGGAGGACCAGCCCGAGCCGTTGCGGGCCGCCCTCCAGGAGCTGGCGGCGGGCTGCGATGTGGTGGTGAGCACCGGCGGCGTGTCGGCCGGCGACAGCGATTGGATTCGCCCACTGGTGGCGGAGCTGGGGCAGGTGCGCTTCTGGAAGCTGTTTCTCAAGCCCGGCCGGCCCTTCGCCTGGGGCCAGGTGGCCGGGGTGCCGTTTTTCGGGTTGCCGGGCAATCCGGTGGCGGCGGCGATCACGGCGCTGCAGCTGCTCTGGCCAGCGCTGCAGCGGCTGGAGGGGGCCCAGCTTGAGCTGTTGCCGCGGCTGAAGGTTCGCCTGGAGCAGCCGATGCGCCGCGGC
>CBFIGH010000042.1:0-16296 GCA_965662115.1 Cyanobium sp. | reverse complement strand
TCTGGCCGAGCAGGGTGATCTCCTTGAAGCCGCGGGCGGCCAGCCCCTCCATCTCCAGCTTGATCGCCTCGGGCAGACGCGATTGCTCCTGGCCCCGCACCGACGGCACCACGCAGTAGGTGCAGCGTTCGTTGCAGCCGTAGATCACATTCACCCAGCCGCACACCTGGCTGTCGCGGCGGGCGGTGGTGATGTCTTCGAGGATGTGGTGTTCGCCGGTGGCGACCACCTGCTGGCCCTGCTCCACCTGGGCCAGCAGGGTGTCGAGCCGGTTGGCGTGCTGGGGGCCCATCACCAGATCCAGCTCGGGCACGCGCCGCAGCAGCGCTTCACCCTCCTGCTGGGCCACGCACCCCGCCACCACCAGGGTGAGGTGGGGATTGGTGCGCTTGCGTTGGGCCTGGCGGCCCAGGTAGCTATAAACCTTCTGCTCGGCGTTGTCGCGGATCGTGCAGGTGTTGTAGAGCACCAGATCGGCGCTGTGCTCGCCGGTGCCGGCCCGATAGCCCATGGTTTCGAGGATCCCGGCCATGCGCTCGGAATCCGCCTTGTTCATCTGGCAGCCGAAGGTGGTGATCCAGTAGCTGCCGCGGGGGCTGTGCGTGGTGGCCGTCATCGCACCAGTTTCGGCCATCGGGTTCGTCCCTGGTTGGGCGCGGTCAGGGGTTGGGCGCGGGAAGGGGGTGGCGTTGAGCAGGTGCCCTGAAGTCTGTACAAGCTGTACGGATTTCAGAACGCCTGCCATCCGCGTGCCAGCTTGAAGGCAGCGCCCCAGCCCCATGCGCCTGAGCCTGCAACGCTTTCCGCTCACCAAGGCCGTGCCCCTGGCGATCAGTCGCGGCACCACCAGCGCCGTTGAGCACCTGCTGGTGAGCCTCGAGCACGACGGGCTCACGGGCATCGGTGAGACCGGCGGCTTCGACACCGGCCATCGCCATTTCGAAACCGATGCGGTGGCGGCGGAGCTGGAGGCCTTCGCCCCCCAGCTGGCGGCTATGGCGCCGGAGCCGCTCCAGGCCCTCGAGCCCCTGCTGGCCGCCCTCAGCCCGCCGGCCCGCTGCGGCCTCGATCTGGCCCTGCACGACTGGTGGGGCAAGCGGTTGAACCAGCCGCTGCACCGGCTCTGGGGCCTGGATCCGGGCGCCTGTGTCGCCACCAGCGTGACCCTCGGCTTAGGCCCCCCCGAGGCTGTACTGGCGCGGCTCGAGCGCTGGTGGCTGCAGCTGCCCGCCACCCGCATCAAGCTCAAGCTCGGCAGCCCCGAGGGGGTGACCCACGACCTGGTGCTGCTGGAGGCGGTGGCTGCGGCCCTGGAGCAGCGGCGCCAGAGCACCGGCGTGGCCTGCGAGCTGCAGGTGGATGCCAATGGCGGTTGGGATCTGACCACGGCCCGGGCCATGCTCGAGCCGCTGGAGCGGGCTGGGGTGGTGCTGCTGGAGCAGCCCCTGGCGCCGCTGCTGGATGCGGAGCTCGACACGGCCGGCTTCGAGGCCCTGGAGCTCGATTGCCCGATGCCGCTGGTGGCCGATGAGAGCTGCTGGGACCTGGCCGATCTGGTGCGGCTGGCCCCCTTTCTGGATGGCATCAACATCAAGTTGCTCAAAAGCGGCGGGCTCGGCGAGGCCCTGCTGATGGCCCAGGCGGCCCGGCGGCTGGGGCTGGGGGTGATGCTGGGCTGCTACTCCGATGGGGCCCTGCTCAATGGCGGCGCCGCCCAGCTGCTGCCCCTGGTGACCTGGCCCGATCTCGACAGCCACCTCAACCTGGTGGATGACCCGTTTACGGGATTGGCCCTGACGGGTGACGTGCTGGTGCCGCCCCCTGGCCCCGGTTTGGGCATTGGGCTGAGCGGTGATCAGGCATGTTGAGCGCCAGCGCCCCGGTCGTGCTGCTCCAGCACGGCGGCCTCGACGACCTCTCCGGCAAGACCGGCCTGGCGATGCTCCGCTACCGCACCGGTCCGATCGTGGCGGTGATTGATCCGGCCTTCGCCGGCGCCTCGCTGGAGGCGATTACGGGCATCGACCGGGCCGTGCCGGTGGTGGCCGACATGGCGGCGGCCCTGGCCTACGGGCCCGCGGTGGCGGTGGTGGGGCTGGCCCCCTCCGGCGGTCGCTTGCCGGCGGCGATGCGCGCCGATCTGCTGGCGGGGCTCCAGGCCGGGCTGCATCTGGCCAGCGGCCTGCACAGTCGCCTGGGAGACGATCCCGAGCTGGCGGCAGCCTGCACCCGCCCCGGCCAGTGGATCTGGGATCTGCGCCAGGAGCCCGAGGGGCTGGAGGTGGCTGCCGCCCGGGCCGCCGCCCTGCCCTGCCGGCGGCTGCTGGCGGTGGGATCCGACATGGCCGTGGGCAAGATGAGTGCCTGCCTGGAGCTGCAGGCCGAGGCCCGGCGCCGGGGCCTCGATTGCCGCTTTGTCGGCACGGGCCAGGCGGGGATCCTGATTGCCGGCACTGGCGTGGCCCTTGATGCGGTGCGGGTGGATTACGCCGCCGGCGCCGTGGAGGCGGCGGTGCTGGCCGCCGCTGCGGGGGCGGGGGCTGAGGCGCTGGTGCTGGTGGAGGGCCAGGGGTCGCTCTGCCATCCGGGCTCCACCGCCACCCTGCCGCTGCTGCGCGGCAGCCAGCCCACCGATCTGTTGTTGGTGCATCGGGCCGGCCAGGCCCTGGTGCGCAGCCGGCCCGGGGCGGCGCCGGTGGCAATTCCGCCGCTGCCGGAGCTGATCACGGCGCTGGAGGCCCTGGCGGCCCTGGGCCGCCCCGATGGCCTGCGGCCCCGGGTGCGGGCCGTGGCACTCAATACCGCCAAACTCGAGGCGAGCGAGGCGGAGGCCGTCACCGCCGCCTCGGCCGCGGCCACCGGCCTGCCCTGCGCCGATCCGGTGCGGCAGGGGGCTGCTCTGCTGCTGGAGGCCCTGCTGGCCGACGGCTGAGCAAAAAAAACCGCCCCCACCGGGGTGGAGACGGCAACCAACAAGGGCGAGCGAGGGGATTCGAACCCCCGGATGGCGGCACCACAAGCCGCTGCCTTAACCGCTTGGCGACGCCCGCCACGAACAACCCCAATGTACCAAGCCCGCCGGCCCGCTCCCTGCATGGCCGGGAGCGCTTGGGTGCCAACCTGGAGTTCCACGCCGCGACGCTTCGTTTGCCTGGCCGTTCGGACCTTGCCGCCCGTGCACCCTGGCTGTCCGGCCTGGGGGTGCTGGTGCTGGTCGGCGCCGGCCTGGCTGTCACCAACCCCACACCTGCCGACTTCCAGGCCTTTGCCGCCGATCGCTTGGTCGACGAAATCAGCGACGCGCTCTGCGTCAAGGGGGGGCTGCCCGTGCTGATGCGGATGGTCATCCCCAACTGCCAGGAGCTGGTGGAGGGCCAGCGGGAAGCCTTGGCCGGCGTTGTCGCCCGCCACACCCGCCGCACCGACCTGATCGTGGCGAGCCTCTATCGCAGTGAGGTGGGCGGCCAGAGCGTGCTGGCCTGGCGGGTGCCGCGCTTCCGCTCCACCGTGCTGGCCGTGGCCGGCCAGTTTGTGCTGATCGCGGCCAGCAGCGACCCATCCGAGGAGGCGCCTTGAGCCCTGCTGCCCCGCCGAGCTCCCTGCGGCTGCGCCTGCCCCGCGGCCTGCTGGATCCGGGGCTGGCCGCGGGGTTCGGGGCTGACGCCGATGGCTTGGTGGCGCTGCGGCTCGGCTTGGCTGGTGGTCTGATCACGGCGATCGAACCCCTGCCCGCCGCGGCCGCCGAGTTGATCGCGCCGCTGCCGCTGGCGCTCACCCCCCTGGTGGAGCCCCATGCCCACCTTGATAAGGCCTACAGCGCCGCTGCCTTTGCCAACCGCCAGGGCACCATGGCCGCGGCCATGGCGGCCAACCAGCGGGAGCACGTTGAACGCACGGCCGAGCAGGTGGCCCAGCGGGCCGAGCGGGCCCTGGATCGGGCCTGGCGCAATGGTCTGCGGGCCATCCGCAGCCACATCGATAGCCTGGGTCCTGCGGCCCAGCCCAGCTGGGATGCCCTGCTGGAAGCCCGCCAGCGCTGGCTGGGCCGGGTGGAGCTGCAGCTCGTGGCGATGGCGCCTGTGGACCACTGGCTCAGCGCCAGCGGTGTTGCCCTGGCCCGCCAGGTGGCCGACGGCCAGGGGTTGCTGGGTGGGGTGATCGGCCCTCCCTATGGCCAGGGGTTGGCCCGCCGCCTTGCCGACCGTGAAGCGTTGCGGGCCCTGCTCGAGCTGGCCGAGCGCTGTGGCTGTGGTGTTGATCTGCACGTCGATGAATCCGCCGCCCACCCTGGCGTGGGGGTTGAGCTGGTGGCTGGTCTGGCCCTGGAGCAGCGCCGTGCCGTGGCGATCACCTGCAGCCACGCCAGCAGCATGGGCCTGCTGGCCGAGCGGGCCTGCGATCGCTTGGCCGACCGGCTCGCCGAGGCTGAGATCGCCGTTGTGGCGTTGCCCACCACCAACTTCTGGCTCCTGGGGCGCCGGGTGGAGCGCACCCCCTGGCGCCGGCCCCTGGCGCCGATTCGCAGCCTGCAGCGGGCGGGCGTGCGGCTGGCGATCGGCGGTGACAATGTGCAGGATCCCTGGTATCCGGGGGGTGATTTTGATCCGATTGAGCTGCTGCGCATGGCGGCACCCCTCTGCCAATTGATGCCCTGGCAGCGCCTGGGCCTGGCCCCCTTCAGCACCGCTGCGGCCGCCGTGCTGGAGCTGGCCTGGGATGGGGTGGTGCGGGTGGGTGCCCCCGCCGACCTGGTAGTGCTGGGGGCAGGTTCCTGGGTTGAGCTGCTGGCCCGACCGCCCCAGCGGCGGGTGCTGCGGGGGGGGCAGTGGTTGCCCCCTGCTGAGCAGGAGCTGTCCTCACCGCTCCTGTCTGCCCTCGTCCCCTAGCCCCGTTGCCAAGTCCGATGGCTGATCTGTGTTCCGAGCTGCGGATTGACGCCTTGGCAGCGGAGCTGCGCCGGCTGGATCCCTCCCTGCCCCTGCTGGGTTCGGAGGCGCCAGCCGAGCTGCTGCGCTTTTCCCGTGATTACCACGACTACTCGCCCGTGTTGGTGGAGCTGCTGCGGGGTTGCCGGGCCCAGCTGGTGGCCTTTGCCTCCCGCCTTGACCAGGTGCGTCTGGTGGCTGGGGCCTGCGCCCGCCACGGCGTGCCCCTGACGGTGCGGGGCGCCGGCACCGGCAATTACGGCCAGTGCGTGCCGCTGCAGGGGGGGTTGGTGCTGGATCTTTGCGGTCTGAATCAGCTGCGCCATTGCGATGCCGCCACGGGGGTGATCGAGGTGGAAGCGGGCAGCTTGATGGGCGCCCTCAACCAGCAGCTGGCACCCCTGGGTCGGGCCCTGCGTCTGGTGCCCAGCACGGCTCGCAGTGCCACGATCGGTGGCTTCATCGCCGGCGGCTCCGGGGGGATCGGGTCGCTGCGCTGGGGTTTTCTGCGCGATCCGGGCAACCTGCTGGGCCTGGAGGTTGTGACGCTCGAACCCGAACCCCGGCTGCTGCAACTCGATGCGGCGGCCAGCGCCCCGCTCAACCACGCCTACGGCAGCAACGGCATCCTCACCGCCCTGCGCCTGCCCACCACAGCGTTGCTGGCCTGGCAGCAGGTGGTGGTGGGCTTTGAAAGCTGGGATCGGGCCCTGGCGGCGGCCCAGGCCCTGCCAGCCACGGCACTGCAGCTCCATGCCCTCACGTTGCTGGATGGGCCGATTGCCCACAAGCTGCCCTGGCCGGGGGGCTGTCCGCCAGCGCCGCTGGGGCAGCACCGCCTGTTGCTGTTGGCCGCCCCCGATGCCCTCGAGGTGTTGCCGGCCTGGTTGGCCGCCTTTGGCGGCCAGATCCACTGGCAGGCGCCCGAGGGCGAGAGCCGGGGCCTGCCTCTGCGGGAACTCAGCTGGAACCACACCACCCTGCACTGGCGGGCCCAGCATCCGGATTGGACCTACCTCCAGATGCTGTTGCCCCAGCCGGAGCGCCCCTGCCTGGAGCTGCTGAACCAGCGCTGGGGCGACGACCTGCTCTGGCACCTCGAGGCGGTGAAGCAGCTGGGTGCGTCGCGCCTGGCCGCCTTGCCGCTGCTGCGCTGGCGTGGGGAGCCGGTCCTGGGCCGGTTGATGGCCGACTGCCGGGAGGCGGGCGCCGTGATCTTTAACCCCCACGTGATCAGCGTGGAGGCTGGCGGGCTGGGGGTGGTCGATGCCGACCAGGTGGCGGCCAAGGCGGCCCATGACCCGGCTGGCCTGCTCAACCCCGGCAAGCTGGCCGGCTGGCTCAGCAACCCAGGCTGAGCCTGGTGTCGACGCCGGTGCTGGGGTGGGTGCCCTCGGCGTCTCGGCAGAGGGAGCGCTGGTCGAGTCGATCGATCAGGGCGTCAGTGAAGTCGGCATTGGTGACGGTGGCGCCATAGAAGCTGCTGCCCGAGGCGATCGCGCCAGTCAGATTGGCGCCGGACAAATCGACGCCGGAAAAATCCACTTTGTCCATCAGGGTGCCGCTGAGGTCGGCGCCGGCAAAGTTGGCTTCCGGAAAGGCGGCCTGGGTCAGGATCGCCCCGTGCAGGTCGGCGCCGCTGAAATTGGCCTGTCGTCCCGTGGCCCCGGCGAAGGAGGTGTTGGCCAGGTTCTGGCCGCTGAAATCCTGCCCGTTCTGGTTGGTGAGCGTGTAGTCAACCCCGCTGAACTCGGCTGACGCCGGCCTGGCGGCAGCCAGGCTGAGGGCCAACACCAGCAGCAGGGGCAGGGCTGGGGCCCAGCTGGCTTTGGGGCGCAGGACGGCGCCGATAGAGCGGTGCAGGCGGTGCAGGAGCTTCAACACCACGCTCAGCAGTGCCTTGCCCAGGGGGTCAGCCATGGCCAGAAGGGTCGGAGCTTTCACTCTGGACCTTTTTGATCCAGGCCGGCGCTCGCCAGCAGCTCGCCGATCAGGTAGAGCGAGCCAGCCACAATCACTCGCCCGGTGCGGGCCTGGTGCGCCGCCCCCAGGGCTGCCGGCAGGTCGGCCGCGTCCTGCAGTTGGGCGGCGAGTTGGGGGCAGGCGGCGGCCAGGGCCGGCCGGCTCCAGCTGGCATGGCCGCCCACCGGCACGATCCAGGCCTGGTCCCCCGGGGCGAGTAGGGCCGAGGCGATCTCCGGCCCCTGCTTGTTGGCCAGCATGCCCACCACCCAGCAGCGGGGGCCCGGCTCCAGGCCGTGGCGGCTCGGGTGGCTGTCGAGTTCGGTCCGCAGGGCGATGGCGGCGGGTCGGTTGTGGGCCCCATCGAGCAGCAGGGGCCGGCCGCGCCAGCTCAGTTGTTGCAGCCTGCCGGGCCACTGGGCGCCGGCAAAGCCGCGGCGGATGGCCGCCCCATCGACGGGCCAGCCGCGGCTGGCCAGGGCCTGCAGCATGGCCAGGGCAACGGCGCCGTTGCTGGCCTGAAAGGCCCCCGGAAGTCCCAGGGGCCAGCGGTTCAGATCCAGGGGCTCCACCCAGTGCAGATCGGCCCCCACCGCGGCGGCCTGCTGGTTGAGCACGGCTGCCACCGCCGGGGTCTGGGGACCGCTGAACGCGATCGCGCCTGGCTGAAGCACGCCGGCCTTCTCGGCGGCAATCGTGGCTGGATCCGGCCCCAGCACCTCGGTGTGGTCGAGACCGATCGAGCCAAAGCCGATCACGCCCCGGTCGGGATGGCAGGTGGTGGCATCGAGCCGGCCCCCCAGCCCCACCTCCAGCACCACCAGCTCCAGCTCCGCCTCGGCGAAGGCCAGGAAGGCGGCGGCGGTGACCAGCTCAAAGGGCGTGAGCTGGTGGCGCTGGGCGATCGGTGTGGCCGTTTCCAGCTGGCGGCGCAGGGCTGGCGTGGCGATCGGGGCGTCGCCGAGGCGGATGCGCTCGGTCCAGCTCAGCAGGTGGGGGGAGGTGTAGAGGCCGGCCCGGATGCCAGCGGCCAGCAGGGCCTGGTGCACCAGGGTGCAGATCGAGCCCTTGCCGTTGGTGCCCGCCACCTGCACGGCGGTGAAGCGACGTTCGGGATGGCCCAGTTCGGCCAGGGCGGCCTGCAGGCGATCCAGGCCCAGGTTGACGCCGCGCCGGCTGAACGGTTCGATCAGGTCGTCGAAGCTGTCGGGCCCGAATGCCAAGGCGGCTTCAGCGACTCAGGCTGGCCAGGGCGCGCTCGAGCCGATCCACCGCCAGGCGGAGGTGGCGGGGCTGGATCACCAGCGGCGGCACGAAACGCACCACCCGGGGGCCGGCAGGCACGAGCAGCAAGCCCTGCTCGATGGCGGCCTTGACGATCTCCGGGGCGCTCGGGGCCTCCTGCCGTAGCACCAGCCCCTGGAGCAGGCCCCAGCCCCGCACCCCCTCCAGCAGGGTGGGGTGGCGGCTCACCAGCTCGGCCAGCAGCTCCTGCAGCAGGGCACCCATCTGCTGCACGTGGTCCAGCAGGTTGCGGCGTTCGAGCTCGGCCAGCACCGTCAGCCCGGCCCGGCAGGCAAACGGATTGCCGCCGAAGGTGCTGGCGTGATCCCCCGGCCGGAAGTGATCCGCCTTGGCTTTGACCGCCAGGGCGCCGATCGGGATGCCGCCGCCCAGGCCCTTGGCCAGGGTGATCGCATCGGGCTCCACCCCCAGCTGCTCGTAGCCCCAGAGCTGGCCGCTGCGGCCGACACCGATCTGCACCTCGTCGAAGATCAGCAGGATGTTGTGGGCGTCGCAGAGCTGCCGCACCCGCTGGAAGAAGGCGCGGTTGCCGGGATGGACGCCGCCTTCGCCCTGGATCGGTTCGAGCAGCACGGCTGCCACGCGGGGACCTTCGGCCTCGCAGGAGGTCAGCAGGGCCTCAAAGGCGTCGGTGTCGTTGTAGGGGAAGTAGCGGAAGCCCTGCACCATCGGCTCAAAGCCCTGGTGGTATTTCGGCTGGCCCGTGGCGGTGACGGCCGCCAGGGTGCGGCCATGGAAGCTGGCCTGGGCGGTGAGGATCAGGGGGCCGGCGCCGGCGGTGATGCCGCGCTGATGGCCGTGTTTGCGGGCGAGCTTGATGGCGGCCTCGTTGGCTTCGGCGCCGGAGTTGCAGAAGAACACCCGGTCCAGGCAGCTGCGCGCCGTGATCGCCGCAGCCAGCTGCTCCTGTTCGGGGATCTGGTAGAGGTTGGACACGTGCTGGAGCTGGCCGAGCTGCCGGCTGAGGGCCCGTTTCAACCGCCCGTCGCTATGGCCCAGGGTGCAGACGGCGATGCCTGCGACGCAGTCGAGATAGCGCTTGCCAGCCCTGTCCCAGACCCACACGCCCCGGCCCCGCACCAGGCTGATCGGGAAGCGGGCATAGGTGTCCATCACCGCTGAGCTGGACAGGGCTGCGCTGGTGATGGGCGGGATGGGAGCGGTGGGACTCGAACCCACAAACCCGAAGGCGCTCGATTTTGAGTCGAGTCCGTCTACCAATTCCGGCACGCTCCCGCAGTGAAGAGCTTAGGCGGCGATGCCCGCGCCCGGTTCTGAACCGCCGACCCGCTGGATGCGGGCCCCGGCGGCATTGAGCTTGCCCTCCAGGTCGGCGTAGCCGCGGTCGAGGAATTGCAGCCCTCGCACGGTGGTGATGCCTTCGGCGGCAAGCCCGGCCAGCACCATGGCCGCCGAGGCCCGCAGGTCGGTGCCCTGCACCGGCGCGCCGCTGAGGCGTCCCACCCCTTCGACAAAGGCGGTGTTGCCCTGCATTCGGATGGCGGCTCCCATGCGCTGCAGCTCGGCCACGTGTTGCAGCCGGTTTTCAAAAATATTTTCGGTGATCACGCTGGTGCCGCGGGCGGTGGCCAGCAGGCTCATGAATGGGGCCTGCAGATCGGTGGGGAATCCCGGAAATGGCTGGGTGCGCAGGTCAACGGCGTGGATCTGGTCGGCCTTGATCGTGAGGCCGATGCCGTCGTGTTCGATCGTGCAGCCGGCTTCCTCCAATTTGGTGATCACGGCCCCGAGGTGGTCGGGGATCACGGGGGCGACCCGGAGCTCGGAGCGGGTGATGGCGGCGGCCAGCAGGAGGGTGCCGGCTTCGATCCGATCGGGGATCACGCCGTAGTCGGCGCCATGCAGGCGCTCCACTCCGGTGATGGTGATGGTGGGGGTGCCTGCGCCGCGGATCCTGGCGCCCATGGCGATCAACAGACCCGACAGGTCCAGAACTTCGGGCTCCAGGGCGGCGTTATCGATCACGGTCTCGCCGTCGGCGAGGGCGGCGGCCATCATCAAGGTTTCGGTGGCGCCCACGCTGGGACAATCCATGTGGATGCGACCGCCGCTGAGGCGATGGCCCCGGCCGGGCACCACGGCGGTGACCACCCCGTGCTCAATCGTCACCTGGGCGCCCAGGGCCTTGAGGCCTTTGACATGCTCGACCACGGGCCGGGTGCCGATCTGACAGCCGCCCGGCAAGGGCACCTTGGCCATGCCCATCCGGGCCAACAGTGGCCCGATACAGAAGAAGCTGGCCCGCAGGCTGTTAACCAGCTCATAGGGAGCCGTTGAATTGTTGATTGCTTCGCCGCTAAGCACCAGGGAGCCGCCTTCACGGCGCACCTGGCCCCCCAGGCTGGTCAGCATCTCGCCCATGGCGGCGATGTCGGTGAGGGGTGGCACGTTGCGCAGCCGCACCTGGTCCCGGGTGAGCAGGCAGGTGGCCATCAGCACCAGGGCTGAATTCTTGGCCCCACTCACCCGAAGGTCGCCCGACAGGGTTCGGCCGCCGCTGATCTCCAGCTGGGGGCTGGAAAGGGCCGAAGGGATGGAGCCGGTGAGGACAGCGTTCAAGCTCATCGAGGGCTGCCCTGCTACTGCTGGGGAATATTGACAACAAAAGTTGGGAACGTCTAGGCAGCCGCCGGTCGAACTGGCCTGACTGGCAGCGGGTCTGGCGGCTGACGGGCTCCCCTTGATGACGTATCTTTTCTGGGTCGTTTCGGCGGCAGCCACGCGGATGTGGCGGAATTGGTAGACGCGCTAGTTTCAGGTACTAGTGGCAGCAATGTCGTGGGAGTTCAAGTCTCCCCATCCGCATTTTTTTTTATGATCATTCTCAAGATTTCGAACGCCTCCGAGTTGATGGCCTCGAAGCTGGGCAAGTTTCTTGAGAGCCTCACGCCCGACGGGTTGGACCAGGCAACGATTGAAGATGTGGTTCTGAAAAAGCTGGTCCAAAACCTCCAGGCCGAGGGCCTCAAGGGCGAAGTTGCCTCGGTGCGGGGGCTTGACCTGGCCGGCAGGGAACTGGTGCTGCACGACCAGTTGCGCGTCCGCAAGCACCACACCTTTTGAGGTGGCTGCCGGCGCCAGGCTGACCAGCGCAGATCCGATCACCAGCCGTCGCAATCCGTTGGTCAAGCGGTTGCGCCTGCTTCAGCACGCCGAGGGCCGCAGCCAGCAGGGTCTGCTGCTGTTGGAGGGCACCCATCTGCTCCAAGAGGTTCTGCGGCTGCAGCTCCAACCGGTCGAGCTGCTCGCAACGCCGCTGTGGTGGAGCCGCCAGGCCGCCTTGGTAGCCGCCCTGCCGCCTGGCTGTGCCTGTCAGCTGGTCAGCGAGGAGGTGCTCGGCGCCATCGCCACTACCCGCCATCCAGACGGGGTGGTGTTGACCCTCACGCCGCCAGCGGAGGCCAGTTGCGGGCTTGAGCCTGGTGTTCAGCCTTGCCTTGTTCTGGCCCTTGATGGTCTGCAGGATCCCGGCAATCTCGGCACCTTGATGCGCACTGCCCTGGCCAGTGGGGTTGGGGCCCTGTGGCTGGCTGATGGGGCCGATCCCTTCCAACCGAAGGTCTTGCGCGCTTCGGCGGGAGCTGCCCTGGCCCTGCCGCTGCGGCGCGAGAGCCGGGCGGCGCTGGCCCAGCGGCTTGGGGCGGCGCGGGCCGCCGGGCTGCAGCTGGTGGTCGCGGTTCGGCCCGGGGCTGGGCCGCTGCCACCCCTGCCCTACTGGCAGGTCGATTGGCGGCGGCCCACCGTGCTGCTGCTCGGCAATGAGGGGGCTGGTGTGTCTGCAGAGTTGGAAGCCCTGGCCAGCCAGCGGGTCACCATTCCCCACAGCAGGGCGGTGGAATCCCTCAATGTGGCCGTGGCGGCGGCCCCCTTGCTGCTCGAGCGCCTGCGGCAGCAGGCCGGGGCCTGAAGGGGGAGAATGCCCCAAACAACCGCAGTGCTGCCCGGTGAGCAACGCCCCCTCCCCAGGATCAGGTTTCGATTACGACGTGATCGTGATCGGTGCCGGTTACGGCGGCTTTGATGCGGCCAAGCACGCTGCTGACCATGGCTTGCGGGTCGCGGTTGTGGAGGCGCGCGACATGGGCGGCACCTGTGTCAACCGGGGCTGTGTGCCCTCCAAGGCCCTGTTGGCCGCCAGCGGCCGGGTGCGGGAGCTGGCCGACGCCAAGCACCTGGCCGGCTTCGGCATCCATGCCGCACCGGTGCGGTTCGAACGCCAGAAGATCGCCGACCATGCCAATCAACTGGTGGCCACGATTCGCACCAACCTCACCAAGACCCTCGAGCGGGCCGGCGCCACAATCATGCTGGGCAAGGGGCGACTGGCGGGCCAGCAGCGGGTGACGGTGCGGGAGAGCGGCAGTGGCGTCGAACGCACCTTCAGCGCCAGGGACATCATTCTGGCCACCGGTTCAGAGCCCTTTGTGCCCCGGGGCATTGAGACCGATGGCCGCACCGTCTTCACCAGTGATGAGGCGGTGAGCCTGGAGTGGCTGCCGCGCTGGCTGGCGATCATCGGCAGCGGCTACATCGGCCTGGAATTTGCCGATGTGTACACGGCCCTGGGCTGCGAAGTGACGATGATCGAGGCCCTCGACAAGCTGATGCCCACCTTCGATCCCGACATTGCCAAGATCGCGGCCCGAACCCTGATTGATGGCCGCGACATCGATGCGCGTGCGGGTCTGTTGGCCCGCAAGGTCACCCCCGGCTGCCCCGTCACCATCGAACTCGCCGACATGGGCACCAAGGAGTTGGTGGAAACCCTCGAGGTGGATGCGGTGCTGGTGGCGACGGGCCGGGTGCCGACCAGCGCCGAGCTGAATCTGGCCGCCGTGGGGGTGGAGACCGAACGGGGTTTCATTCCCGTGGATGACGCGCTGCGCGTGCTGGTGGGCGGCGAGCCGGTGCCCCACCTCTGGGCCGTGGGCGATGTGACCGGCAAGATGATGCTCGCCCACACCGCCGCTGCCCAGGGCACCGTGGCGATCGACAACATCCTCGGCCACGCCCGCCAGATCGACTACCGCTCGATCCCGGCCGCCACCTTCACCCACCCGGAGATCAGTTCGGTGGGTCTGAGCGAGGCCGATGCCAAAGCGATGGCGGCCCGGGAGGGCTTTGAGCTCGGTTCGGTGCGCAGTTACTTCAAGGCCAATTCCAAGGCGCTGGCTGAACTGGAGAGCGACGGGCTGATGAAGCTGCTGTTCAACAAGGCCACCGGCGAGGTGCTGGGCGCCCACATCTACGGCCTGCACGCTGCCGATTTGATCCAGGAGATCGCCAACGCCGTGGCCCGCCGCCAGAGCGTGCTGCAGCTGGCCACCGAAGTGCACACCCACCCCACCCTCAGTGAGGTGGTGGAGGTGGCGTACAAGCAGGCCGCGGCTGCTCTGGTTCCCGTCGCGGTGGGTGCTTGACATGGAGTTCCGCCGCCGGCCCCCCAACCCCAAGGTGAAAGTGCTCCATTTGGAGTACGCCATCCGGCACGAGGAGAGCGAACCGCGCCACATCCTGGAGACCATCGTCTGGGAGAAAGATCGCGAGCTGGCCTCGGCCCGCGAGCGGGTGCCCCTGGACAAGCTCAAGCAGCAGGTGGCGGATCTGCCTGCCCCGCGCGACTTTCTGGCGGCGCTCAAGGCGAGCTCCCGCAAGCCGGCGGTGATCGCCGAGATCAAGAAGGCCAGCCCGAGCAAGGGTGTGATCCGTGAGGATTTCGACCCCGAGGCAATCGCCCGGGGCTACGCCGCCGGTGGCGCCAACTGCCTGTCGGTGCTCACCGATAGGCAGTTTTTCCAGGGGGGGTTCGATGTGCTGGTGCAGGTGCGCCAGGTGGTGGAGTTGCCCCTGCTCTGCAAGGACTTCATCCTCAGCCCCTACCAGCTGTATCAGGCCAGGGCTGCCGGAGCCGATGCGGCCCTGCTGATCGCGGCGATCCTGAGCGACCAGGACCTGGCCTATCTGCTCAAGGTGGCCCGGGTCCTCGGGCTCACCGTGCTGGTGGAGGTCCATGACGCCGAAGAGATGGAGCGGGTGCTGGCCCTTGAGGGTGTGCAGCTGATCGGCATCAACAACCGCAACTTGGCAACATTTGAAACCGATCTGGCCACCACCGAACAGCTCACCGCCAGCTACGGCCGGCAGATCCGCGCCAAGGGAGCCCTGCTGGTGAGCGAATCGGGGCTGGTCAGCCGTGACGACCTCGACCGGGTGCAGGGCGCTGGCGCCGATGCGGTGCTGGTGGGGGAGTCGCTGATGCGTCAGCGCGACGTGACCGCCGCCCTCGAGACCCTGATCGGCGGTTGACACCCATGCAACAACTGGCAGGCTTGCAACAGTGGCCGCGCTACGACCTGGTGGTGGTGGGTGCCGGTCCGGCCGGCGCCACGGCGGCCGCTGTCGCTGCCCGGGGTGGGTTGCGGGTAGCCCTGCTTGAGAAGCAGCCCTTGCCGCGCCACAAACCCTGTGGTGGCGGCATGCCGGTGCCTGTGCAGCAGGAGCTGCTCGATCTGGCCCCCGAAGCCCTGGTGGATACGCGGGTGCGCTTCATGCGCCACAGCTGGTGCTTTGGCCGGGCCGTGGAGGCGCCGATCGATCCGCCCGGCACGCCGCTGGAGCGCTCGCGTGGGCTGCTGATGGTGCAGCGGCCCCGCTTCGACCATGCCCTGGTGCGCCAGGCCCAGGCCGCCGGTGTGGAGCTGCTGGAGGGCCATGCCTTCGCCGGGCTCCAGTGCGGCGAAGGCGGCGTGACGCTGCAGGTGCGGCGGCGGGCCGTGGCCGGCCAGGACGCTGGGGCGGGCACGCTGCTGGCCGCTGCCGTGATCGGTGCCGATGGCGCTGCCGGCGGAGTGGCTGCTGCCGTGGGGCTGCGGCGCGCGCCCCGGATCGCCCTGGCCCTGGAGCTGGAGGTGCCGCACCGCTGGAATCCGGCCGACCCGCTGCTGCGACCCGATCTGCTGCATCTGGAATACGGCGCCCTGCGCTGCGGCTATGGCTGGGTGTTCCCCAAGGCCGACCACCTCAACATCGGCGCCGGCCTGTTCCATGGCCGTCAGCGCGATGTGCGCCGCGACCCCAGCGCCCGCCCCCGCATCCGGGCGGCGATCGAGGCCTACGCCGCCGCCCTGGGGGTGGCACCCGAGCGCCTGCGGGGCCTGCGCGGCCATGCCCATCCGCTGCCCTTCTGGGATGGCCCCGAACCGCTGCATAGCGCCGATGGCCGGGTGCTGCTGGTGGGCGATGCGGCGGGCCTGATCAATCCCCTCTTCGGAGACGGCCTGTTTCACGCCATTCGCAGCGGCCGGCTGGCGGCCGAGGCGCTGCTGGCGGGTCAGCCCACCAGCCACACGGCCCGCGTGCATGCTCTGCTCGCCGATGATTTCGAGGCGGCTCGGCGACTGGCGCGGCTGTTCTACGGGCTGCCCGGGCTCACCTACCGCTACGGCATCTCAAAGCCGCGGGCCACGCCGGTGGCGGTGCGGCTGCTGGGAGGGGAGCTGGGCTTCAGGGGCCTGGGCAGCCGGGCGCTGCGGCGCATCGCCAGCGGCCTGGTGGGTGACACGTTGGCCATCGGCCGGCGCCAACAAAAAGTACCGGCTGGTTGAGGGCAACCAGCCGGGGCGATGGGGTGAACCGGGCCGCTGGGTTCAGACCTTGCGGGAGTAAAACTCCACCACCAGCAGTTCGTTGATCTCCAGGGCGACCCACTCGCGCTCGCACTTGCTGATCACCTTGGCGGTGAGCTTGTTCTTGTCGAGCTCCAGGTGGGGAGGGATGTTGGCCAGGCCCGGGAATTCCAGGTTGCCTTCAGCCAGCTTCTTGCTCTGCTTGCGCTCGCGGATGGCCACCACATCACCGGCTTTGCACTGGTAGCTGGCGATATCCACGACGCGGCCGTTCACGGTCACGTGGCCATGGTTCACCAGCTGACGGGCACCGGGACCGGTGGGGCCGAAGCCGAGGCGGAAGCACACATTGTCGAGACGGTTCTCGAGCAGCTTCAGCAGGTTGGTTCCGGTGGAACCTTCCTGAGCGCGCGCTTTCTTCACGTAGCGCACGAGCTGACGCTCGGAGATGCCGTAGT
>CBFIGH010000041.1:0-48185 GCA_965662115.1 Cyanobium sp. | reverse complement strand
GGGGGATGTTCACCGGCCGATAGCCCTTGGCGGATCACGGCATTCACCACTTCCTTGAAGCTTCGCCCTGACAGACGAGCGGTGCGATTGAGCGCTTCACCGAGGTCGTCATCGAGGGTCAGCGTGGTGCGCACAAATCTCTTGTGTATCGGTTTGGCATCATGATGTCTGCCCTGAGGCGCGTCAAGATGTGTGGGCCGCAAGGGCGTGGCTCTGCGTGCTCAACCCCCCGCCTGCTTGGGCCGGTAGCCCACCCCCTCCAGCGCCGCCAGCGCGGCGGCCACCTGGTCGCCCTGCAGCTCAATCACCCCGTCCTTCAGCGTGCCGCCGGTGCCGGCGGCAGCCTTGAGCTGCTTGAGCAGGGCCTTGAGCTCGGCGTCCGATGCCTCCAGTCCGGTGATGGCCGTCACCAGTTTTCCGCCCTTGCCGGCCTTGGTGCGCTGCACCCGCACCCGCTGCTGGGCCTTGGGTGCGGGCTCGCCATCGCTGCCGTTGGCCGCACCGCGCTCCAGGCTCTCCGGCCTGCTGAATTCCTGCCAGCCGCCCTTGGCCATGTCGAACCCTGCGCCTCTGCAAGGAGTCTGACTTTGGACAGGTGGCCGACTCGAGTAGGATTCTTACCGATTCTCTGAGCCTGCGGTCGCGGCCACCATGCGCATCACCAGTAAGGGTCAGGTCACCATCCCCCAGGCAATCCGTGAGCAGTGCGGGCTGTTGCCCCACACCGAGGTGCGCTTCGAGCTGGAGGAGGGCCGGGTGCTGCTGGTGAAACAGGATCAACCCGGGGGGCGGGGTGAGGAGGGGTTGCGCCGGTTGCGGCAGGCCCGTCTGCGCACCCGCCTCAGCACCGATGAGCTCCTGGCCCTGTGTCGGGGTGAGGAGCGCTGATGCTGTTCGTGGATTCGAATGTGATCCTCGATGTGATCACGGACGATCCCCACTGGGCCCCTTGGAGTGCTGCCCGGCTTGCTCGTGCCCTCGATACCGGGCCGGTCTTGATCAACGCCATCGTTTACGCCGAGATCGCGTTTGCCTGCGAGGCCATCGAGGCAGTTGATGCTCTGCTGCCGCAGCACCTCTATGCCTACCGGCCGATCCCCCGCGAGGCCTCCTTCCTCGCCGCCATGGCCCATGCTGACTACCGCCAGCGCGGTGGCCAGCGCTCCATGATCCTTCCGGATTTCCTGATCGGCGCCCACGCCCTTCTGGAGTCCACGGGGCTGCTCACCCGAGATGAGCGTCGCTATCGCCAAGCTTTTCCAGGTTTGCGGCTCGTTTTGCCCTGAGGGCGCCTCTCTCGCGCCAGCCCTAGACCAGGGGTCTGGCCACCTCCGGGAAGGCTGCGAGAACGGCGCGGTCTTCCGTGACCAGCGGCACCCCCAGCTGTAGAGCTGCTGCCACGAACTCGCAGTCGTAGGCACTGCAGCGGCTGCTGTGGGCCAGCTGCAAAACCTGATCGGAAGCCACCGGTGCGTCCTGGCCAGCCAGCAGCACCTCGGCTCGGTGCATCAGCGCCACGGCCTGCGGGAGCAGCAGCAGGTCACGCCGCAGGTAGGTGGAGAGCACATTGCGCCACTCACTGCGCCAGAGCGGCGGTGCTGCCCAGCGGGGTTGATCGAGCAACAGAGCTTCTGCCGAGGTTGTTTTGGGTCCAGGCAGCAGCAGATAGGCCAGCACGTTGGTGTCGACAACGATCAAGGCCGGCCCTCGCGCTTGAAGGCATCGATCTCAGCCGGATCAAAGTGGTGCGGAGCCAGGCTGTCGCGCAGGGCCTGGATCTCAGCCAGCTGCTGCTCGACAGCTACAGCATCGTTGCCCAGACCTGCCTCCAGACAAACGATCGCTTCATTGTTGAGGCTGCGCCGGTGCCGCTTGGCCGCCGCGGTGAGCCGGGCATGGAGCGCGTCGGGCAGGTTTTTGAGCGTGATGGTTTTGGCCATGGCAGCCAGCGCTCCTGAGGCAACCCAACCACTATGGAACCGTTCCGGTGCCTGGCACTGGCTTCTTAGGCTTTGCTCATCTGATTCCGCCGCCGGTGACCAGCGCGATCCCTTTGATCACCAGCCCCGATCCCGCCGCCCTGGAGCTCGCCGCCCGCCCCAACAGCCTGGGCCGCTACGGCCAGTTCGGCGGTCAATACGTGCCCGAAACCCTGATCCCAGCCCTGCTGGAGCTGGAGCAGGCCGCAGCTGAGGCCTGGGCCGATTTGGCCTTCACCGACCGGCTCAACCACCTGCTGCGCACCTATGTGGGGCGGCCCAACCCGCTCTATGAGGCGGAGCGGCTCAGCGAGCACTACCGCCGCGCCGAGGGCGGCCCGCGCATCTGGCTGAAGCGCGAAGACCTCAACCACACCGGCGCCCACAAGATCAACAACGCCCTCGGCCAGGCGCTGCTGGCCCTGCGCATGCGCAAGCAGCGGATCATTGCCGAAACCGGCGCCGGCCAGCACGGCGTGGCCACCGCCACCGTCTGCGCCCGCTTCGGCCTCGAGTGTGTGGTGTACATGGGCGCCGAGGACATGCGCCGTCAGGCCCTCAACGTGTTCCGCATGCGTCTGCTGGGCGCCACGGTGCAGCCCGTTACCGCCGGCACCGCAACCTTGAAAGACGCCACCAGCGAGGCGATCCGCGACTGGGTGACCAACGTGGAAACCACCCACTACATCCTCGGTTCGGTGGCGGGCCCCCACCCCTACCCGATGCTGGTGCGCGATTTCCATGCCGTGATCGGCGAGGAAACCAAGCGCCAGTGCCAGGAGGCCTTCGGCCGCAATCCCGATGTGCTGGTGGCCTGCGTGGGCGGCGGCTCCAATGCCATGGGTATGTTCCACCCCTTTGTGCAGGACACCTCCGTGCGCCTAGTGGGCGTGGAGGCCGCCGGCGATGGCGTGGCCACTGGGCGCCATGCCGCCACGATCACCGAGGGCCGGGTGGGGGTGCTGCACGGCGCCATGAGCCTGCTGCTGCAGGATGACGAAGGCCAGGTTCAGGAGGCCCACTCGATCAGCGCCGGCCTCGATTACCCCGGGGTGGGCCCCGAGCACAGCTACCTCAAAACGATCGGTCGGGCCGAATACGGCGCCGTCACCGATGCGGAGGCGCTTGAGGCCCTGAAGCTTCTGTGTCGCCTTGAGGGGATCATCCCGGCCCTGGAAACGGCCCACGCCTTTGCCTGGCTCGAGAAGCTTTGCCCCACCCTCGCCCCTGGCACCGAGGTGGTGCTCAACCTCTCGGGCCGCGGCGACAAGGATGTCAACACTGTGGCCGAGAAGCTGGGCGACCAGATGGGTGGCTGAGCAGGACGGCCAGCAAGCGTTGATGCCCGATCCTTAAGCATGGAACTCAGCCGGCAGTTACTGGGCGCGCCATTGCCCCGCAGCCAGGCCGAGGCTGAAAAGCTGCCCAGCTTTGCGGCCCTGCCGATTCTCTCCTCCGATGCCCTGTCCTCGGTGGCCTATGCCACCGAGGCGTCCCTGGGAGTGCTCGTGCTGGCGGGCAGCGGCGCCCTGCGCCTCTCTTGGCCGATCACGGTGGCGATCGTGCTGCTGATCGCCATTGTTGTCTTCTCCTACCGGCAAACGATTGAGGCCTACCCCCAAGGCGGCGGCGCCTATGTGGTCGGCAGGGAAAACCTCGGCACCCTGGCGGCGCTGGTGGCGGCAGCCAGCCTGCTGATCGACTATGTGCTGACGGCTGCCGTGAGCCTGATGGCGGGCACCCAGGCGCTGACTTCCCTGGTGCCGGTCCTGCTGCCCTGGGAAGTGCCGATCGCCCTGGCTCTTCTGATCGTGGTGGGCTGGGCCAACCTGCGCGGCGTGCGCGAATCGGGGCGGCTGTTCGCCCTGCCCACCTACTCCTTCGTGCTCATGGTGGCGGTGTTGGCCGTGACCGGCGCGGCCAACCTGCTTTTCTCCCACGGCTTCAGCCCCGACCCTCCCCCACCGCTGGCCGGGGCCGAGCCGCTTGGCCTGTTTTTGATCCTGCGCGCCTTCAGCTCGGGCTGCTCTGCCATGACCGGCATCGAAGCGATCGCCAATGGGGTGCAACTCTTCCGCGAACCCTCAGCCCAGTTGGCTCGCCGCACCCTGTTGGTGATGGGCGGCCTGCTGGCGGCGATGTTTTTGGCGGTGAGTGGTTTGGGTTTCATGTATGGCATCGCTCCCCATCCCGACATCACCGTGCTGGCCCAGATCGGCCAACGGCTGTTTGGAGCGGGCAATCCCCTGTATTGGCTTCTGCAGGTCACCACCCTGCTGATCTTGATGCTCGCCGCCAACACCGCCTTTGCCGATTTTCCCCGCCTTTCAGCCCTGCTGGCCCGCGATCAATTTCTGCCGCGGCAGATGGCCTGGGTGGGCGACCGGTTGGTTTTCCAGAACGGCATCCTGGCCCTGGTGCTGGGCACTGCAGTGATCATTTTGGTCAGCAAGGGCGATACCACCGTGGCGGTCAATCTCTACGCCCTTGGCGTGTTTTTGGCTTTCACCATCTCCCAGGCTGGCATGGTGATCCATGGTTGGCGTCAGCGGGGTAGTCACTGGCAGGGGCGGATCCTGATGAATGGGGTGGGCGCCTTCTGCACCTTGGTGGTGCTGCTGGTGATCGGCGTCAGCAAATTTGGTGAGGGCGCTTGGACGGTGGTGATCGCCATTCCCCTGCTCGTATGGCTGCTGGCCCGGATCCGCCAGCGCTACCGCCGGGTCTATGCCGCCATCAGCCTGCCGGCGGGCGCCCGACAACCGTTGAGCCTCCCAGCCAGGCGCGAGCCGATCGGCAACCGCAGCATTGTCTGGCTGAGCATGTTCAACCAGCCGGGCCTGGAGGCCCTGCGCTACGCCATCACGATTTCCGACCGGGTGGATGCGGTCTGGGTGCTGAAGGATGGGGACGACCCTGAGCGGATCCGGGCTGATTGGAGCGCGTTGGTGGGACGGGATCCGGCCATCAACCTCAGCTTGTTGGAGAGCCCCTTTGCCTCGGTGATCACCCCCTTCGTTGCCTTTTTGAACACGCTCGAAAGCATCCATCCCGATCAGCAGTGGACGATCGTGATGCCGATGGCCATTCCCCGCTATTGGCTGGACAACTTGCTGCTCAACCAGCACGGCATCAGCCTGCGCCGTGCCATCGATGCGCGCCAAAATCGGGTTTACACCCTGGTGCGCTACTTCTTGCCGGCCTGACGATTCAGCCTGCCTTGCCTGCTGCCCCCTTTCCCGATGCCCATCCTCAACCAGCCGGCAGTCCAGGTCCCTGCGCCGGAGGTGCGCTTCGTATTCGCAGCTCCCTCCCCTTACACAGGCCGCTTCGATGCCATCCGCGCGGGCCTGGGTATTGCTCTGGAATTGCAGCGAGTCGCGCGGCAGCAACAGTTGCCGGTGCGCATCAGGTTGATGGCCTTGCCGCTGCAGGCCGGGCGCCCAGAGGTTAGGGCTCTGTTCGATGGGCAACCCCGTGTGCTGGTGCTGGGAGGTTCCACCTGGAGCCAGGGCTCGGCAGCGCCCCTGCGGCGCCTGTTCGAGCTGGGTGGGGATGTTGCCCTGCAGGGGGTGCGCGCCACCGCATTCGCCACGGCTGGCGGCGCCCATACCGGCGGTGAGATGGTGGTGCTCGACAGTCTCCGCTCGCTGATGGGGCAGGGAGCCCTGGCATTCACGGCTGGTCAGCGCCTGATGGTGTTCAGCACTGATGAGCGGCTCGGGCAGTCTCCTGGCCAGTTCAATGCGCTCGATTGCTGGTCTATGGGCCAATATGCCCGCCAGCTGCTGCTCCAGGCCCATGCCAGCGCTGAGCCGTCGCAGACGGTGGCCCTGGCGGATCGTTTGGGGGTGGATCTGGCCTATTTCCGCCGCTTTCCCAGAACGGAGGCGGCCCTCGGCCCTGAGGCCAAGACGGTGTGTGATCGGGTCAACCGGCTGGCTGGTGTCGACCGTCCAGGACTGCGGAGCCTGGCGATTGATTTGGCCAGACCGGAGCCGGAGGTGCGGGCCCTGTTCAGCAGCGCACCATGAGTTTCCCGTCAAGGCCTGGATCCAGGATGGATTGGAGGCACGACATAACCTCCATCCCCTTTAGTTTTGGAATTGTTTCCGCAGGATGAGGACGATGCGCCCCGTGCTTCGCCTCGGTGATCCGCGCCTGCGCCAGAGGGCCCAGCCCGTGGCCGATGTGCAGGATCCGGCGGTGCAGCAGTTGATCGTGGATCTGGAGCACACGATGGTGTCCTGCAGCGGAGCCGGTCTAGCTGCCCCCCAGATCGGCGTGCCGCTGCGGGTGGTGCTGTTCGGCGGCGCTGGGCCCAACCCCCGCTACCCCGATGCCCCACCGCTACCCCTCACCCTGTTGATCAACCCGGTGCTTACGCCGCTGGGCCCGGAGCGCGAGGAGGCCTGGGAGGGGTGCCTGAGTGTGCCGGGGCTGCGCGGAAGGGTGTCGCGCTGGCTGTACCTGCGGTATCAGGGAATCGATAGGGAGGGTCAGCCTGTGGATCGTTGCGTGGAGGGTTTCCATGCCCGGGTGGTGCAGCACGAATGCGACCACCTTGATGGGGTGCTGTTCCCTGACCGCCTCAGCGACCCCGCCGCCTTCGGCTTCATTCCTGAGCTGGAAGCGGCTGGCCTGATTCCAGCTGTGCCCGGCTAGGGCCGTCCCGGCGGTGGATACGGCGGTCTTGCTTGCCCTGGCCAGTCCTCCCCTTCCTCAGTTGGGAAGAAGGGATGACCCCCCGGTCTGTGGGGCATTCAGGGATGGGAGGCCTGCTCAAACAGCGCCAGGCTGGCAGGAAACTGACGTTGGCTGGGATCGCGGTCGGCGGCCTCAGGCTTGCGCAGTCGGGTGGTGTATTCCAGCCGCAGGCCATTCACCGGATCGTCAAAAAAGAAGGAGCGGTAGGGGTCGAGATCGAGCAGCTCTCCCAACAGCACATCGGCGCAGATCAGCTCTTGACGCCGCGCTTCGAGGGCCTCCAGCGAGGGGCAGCGAAAGGCGAAGTGAAAGGTGCCGCTTGGCACGCCGAGGCCGCGGTTGATGCCGCTGTCGTAATCATTCGGCACGCCAGGCACCGCCTGCCATTGCATGAAGGCCAGGGCACAGCCGCCGCCGCAATCAAAAAAGATGTGCTCCACCGTGCCCCCTTCCTGCATCAGCATCCGCTCGTGGATCAGCACGGGAAATCTCAGCTTTCCCTCGTAAAACGCGCGGGTGGCGCTGATGTCGTGGGTGCCGAAACTGAGATGGTCCAGGGTCATGGGGATGCGGAGTTGGGGTGCAGTGCTGCCACGAAGCACGCCAGCGCGACCGGGTGACGTTCCGGCGCCTCAGCCTGGCAGGCATCCCCGAGGCACACCCCCCGATAGCCCCGGTCGGCGGCGTCCTTCACCGTGGGGATCACTTCCAGCTGGGCTTGCCACGCTGCTGGCAAGGTGTCATCGTGGAGCTGCAGATCCAAGCACGATCCGGAAGCTCAACCCAGCAGGCGCTCCAGCACCCTCGCCACCGAGCGCACGGCGGCTAGGGCGGTGGCGTAGGCCATCCGCATCGGGCCCACCAGGGCCACCTGGCCGATGCCGCCGTCGCCGCTGCGGTAGTTGGCCTGCACCACGGCGCACTGGTGCAGGGCCCGGTGGGGATGTTCCGCGCCGATCCAGATGCCCGGCTGGGGGAGGAGCTGGTGGGGGGAGTCCTCCACCAGCTCCACCAGGGGACGCAGGCTCAGGGTCTGGCTGAATTCCGGCTGGGCCAGCAGGCCGGCCAGACCCATGGTTAGGGCACCTTCGCCTTCCAGCTGGCGGGATTGGCCATGGCTGGCTAGGGCCTGGCGCAGGGCCGCACCACTGCTGCTCAGTTGGGAAGGCAGGCTTGCCCAGTCAATCGGGCCTTCCTGCAA
The DNA here is from genome assembly GCA_965662115.1 of Cyanobium sp. Lineage (GTDB taxonomy): Bacteria > Cyanobacteriota > Cyanobacteriia > PCC-6307 > Cyanobiaceae > Cyanobium_A. Next base: position 40,298 of record CBFIGH010000041.1, on the reverse strand, counting down.
CTGGCTGCCGACCCACCGCTCCAGGGGTGCCAGCTCGGCTTCGGCCTGGGCGGGCAGCCGCAGGTTGAGGCTGCTGGCCGTTGCGCCGCCCTCCACCAGAAACACCAGCAGGCGTTCGCCGCTGGCCACCAGCCGCAGGGCCTGGAGCTGGGATTGCTTGCGTTGGGGTCGGGTGATCAGGCTGAGCAGACCGGTGAGATCGGCCAGCCGCCGGCTCAGGTGCAGCAGCAGGTCGTCGAGGGCGGCCCACTGGAGGCTCAGCCCGGTGAGCTCCCGTTCCAGTTGCAGGGCCGCGGCCCCCGGGGCGGGTAGGAGTTGGTTCACATAGGTGCGGTAGCCCTGCTGGCTGGGGATCCGGCCCGCCGAGGGGTGGGGTTGGGTGAGTAGCCCACGCTGCTCGAGGGCCCCCATCGCCGATCGCACCGTGGCAGGGCTGGCTCCCAGGCCAAAGCGGCGCACCAGGGTTTGGCTACCCACGGGCTCCATCGTGTCCACGTAATGCCGCACGGCCAGCTGCAGCACCTCCCGCTGGCGCAGGGGTAAGGGGCCGGAAGATGCGGACTGCAAGCTGGCGCTGCAGGGAGTGGGGTGATCGTAGGCAGCCGTGGCAGGATTCAGTAACGCGGCACGCTGGCATCCACCTCGAGGCTCCAGGAGTCGATGCCCCCCTGGAGGTTCCAGACCGCTCCATAGCCCTGGGTTTGGATCAGCCAGCAGCCCAGCTGCCAGCTGCGCACCCCGGCATGGCAGAGCACGACGATCGGGCGGTCCCGGCTGAGCAGCTCGTCCAGGCGGTCGACCCACGCAGCTGAGCGGCTCAGGGGCAGGTGCACCACGGGATGGGGCAACCTGGCCAGCTCCAGCTCGGCGTCCTCGCGCACATCGACCAACTGGATCGGCTCGCCCTGGTCCAGCCGGAGCTGCAGGTCGCGGGCCCGGATGGTTTGGGGGGTCTCGGAACTCTCCATGGCGGGCAGAAGGTTGGGGTTGGGGTCAAGATGGGCCCATCCTGCGTGGGACGCATGAAGGCCCGCCCGTTCCTGGCGGTCGTGCTGGCGGCGGCGCTGCTGTTGCTGAGCCTGGCGGCTGGTGGTTGGTGGCTGGTCCTGCAGCGCTCACCGCTGCAGTTGCAGCACCAGCTGTTGACGGCGCCCAGGGCCGCCCGCTTTGTGCCCCGCCAGACACCGCTCAGCCTCTACCTGCTCACCGATGGGCAGCAGCCCGAGGGCTATGCCCGAGCGGTGGCGCCTGCCCGCCAGCGCCGCCAGGCTGCCGCTGCCGTGGCCGGCTTACGGGATGGCGCCTTCGCGGCGGCTGGTCTGGACTACCCCACGGAGCTGGCGGCCTGGCTCGGCCCCGAACTGGGCCTGGCCCTGCTGGCCAACGAGCCGGGCGGTCCTGCCGATGGCTGGCTGCTCTCCCTGCGCAGTCGCGATGCCGATGGGGCCCGGCGCTTCCTGCAGCGCTTCTGGCAAACCCGCAGCCTGGCCGGCACCGACCTGCAGATCAGCAGCTACCGCGGCATGGGTTTGATCAGCGGCCGCGGCGCCCTGGTGGGCACCACGCCGGTGCCGATCGCCACCGCCCTGATCGATGACGATCTGGTGCTGATCGGCTCCGGCCGTGGGGTGCTGGAGCTGGCCCTCGACGTCTCCCAGATTGACGAGCTCAACCAGGCCGCTAGCCCCTCCTTTCAACAGGCGGTGCAGCGCCTGGAGCGGGGGGCAGCCCTGCTGACGGCTCGGCCAGAGGTGCTGGGGTCCTGGCTGGGTCTGCCAGCTCCGCTGGCCGGCCCCGGCGCGGTGCAGGAGCTCGTGGCCAGCCTGCGACCCGAGGGCCGCTCCCTGGCGATCGAAGCTTTGATCCAGCTGGCCAGCGGGGCCGCCGCTCCACCTGTGGCCCTATCCGCCGATGGGGGTGCCCCCGGGGCGGCCCTGTTGGCGTCCTTGCAGGCCCAGTCCAACAGCCTGGCCTTGGTGCAGCAACCCTCCTCCTGGCCCCAGCCCTGGCAGCCCCTGCTGGCGGCCGTGCTGCGGGGGGGCGAGGCGGCGCTGCCGGCCCTGGTGGCCGGCGCCGATCCTGGCCCCCTGCTGTGGAGCACCGGCCGCCAGGGCTGGTTGATCGGCACGGGGGTCGACCAGCCCGACCCGGCCAGCCTGGAGCCGGGCCTGGCTGCCCAGGGCCTCACCGCCGCCCCCCTGCCCTTCGGGGGGGACACCACCGTGCGGGTTTGGACCCGGCTGGAGGCCCCCCAGGCCGGGCGTCGGGCGGGGCGGGAGGAGGGGGCCGTGCTCCAGGCCAGCCTGGCCGGGGCCCGGGCTACCCAGGGCCAGGTGGCCTGGTGGGGCCAGACCCTGGCGGTGCTGCAGGAGCAGCGGGAGTCCCGCCAGCCCCCTCGTCAGCGCCTGGCCCAGCTCGCCGCCCTCAACCTGCCCCAGGCTTCCCTGCAGTGGGCGATGGACGGGGGGCCGGCCCAGGCGCTGCTGCAGCGGTGGAGCCCCTGGCAACTGCTTTCGGGCCTTGCCGGCCGGCCGCTGGCACCGGCGGTGCAGGGCCTCAGCCTTGGCTTCGAGCCCGCGGACGACACCACGTTGCACCTCAAAGCCAGCGTGGGTTTTGGCTGATCGTGAACTGCTGCTCTGGCGCCACGGCATCGCTGCGGAGCGCCATCCCGATCACCCGGATGCGGAGCGGGCTCTCACCGCCGAGGGAATCCAGCGCACGGCCGCCGTGGCGGCACAGCTGGTGCGGTTGCAGCTCAGCTGTGCCCCGTTGCTGAGCAGCCCCCTGAAACGGGCTGTACAGACGGCCGAGCTCGGAGTGGCGGCCGGCCTGGCCAGCGGTTTTGGCATCGAGGCCAGCCTGGCCCCGGGCGGGAACCCCCAACCCCTGCTCCAGGTTGGCCACGGGCTGCGGTTGGGGCTGGTGGGCCATGAGCCCGACCTCGGTGAGCTGGCCGCGCGGCTGTTGGGCCTGCCGGCCGGTGCGATCACCCTGCGCAAGGCCGGCATCGTCCTGATTCGCATCGGCCCCGCCGGTGCCAGCCTGGAGGCCCTGATTGGTCCTCGGTTGCTGCGGCTACGGCAGTCATGGCCGCCTTCGCCGTAGGTTCGACCCCAAGCACAATGGTGAGTCAAACGTGTCAGCGGCGGGCATGACAGGAAACGGAGCCGAGACCCAGTGCCCCTTTCGCCCTGGTTTGGAGGGGGTTCCTGCCACCCAGTCGTCGATCTGCGACATCGACGGTCAGCGGGGCGTGCTCACCTACCGGGGCTACCGGGTCGATGAGCTGGCGGCGCGCAGCACCTTCCTGGAAACCGCCTATCTGCTGATCTGGGCCCAGCTCCCCAACGCCCAGCAGCTGCAGGAGTTTGAGCACCAGGTGCAGATGCACCGGCGGGTGAGCTTCCGCATCCGCGACATGATGAAGTGCTTCCCCTCCGGGGGGCACCCGATGGATGCCCTGCAAAGCAGCGCCGCTTCCCTGGGGCTGTTCTATTCCCGGCGGGCTCTGGACAACCCCGAATACATCGTGTCGGCGGTGGTGCGGCTGATCGCCAAGATCCCCACGATGGTGGCGGCGTTCCAGCTGATCCGCAAAGGCCAGGATCCGATCCAGCCCCGCGACGATCTGGCCTACGGCGCCAACTTCCTCTACATGCTCACCGAGCGGGAGCCCGACCCCCTGGCCGCCCGCATCTTTGATGCCTGCCTGATCCTCCACGCCGAGCACAGCCTCAACGCCAGCACGTTCAGCGCCCGCGTCACCGCCAGCACCCTCACCGACCCCTATGCGGTGGTGGCCTCGGCCGTGGGCACCCTGGCCGGCCCGCTCCATGGCGGTGCCAACGAAGATGTGCTCACCATGCTGGCTGAAATTGGCAGCGAGGATCGGGTCGAGGCCTGGCTGGATCGCGCCATTGCCGAGAAGCACAAGATCATGGGGTTCGGTCACCGGGAGTACAGGGTGAAGGATCCCCGCGCGGGCATTCTTCAGAAGCTGGCTGAGGAGTTGTTTGACCGCTTTGGTCACGATCCGATGTACGACCTGGCCCGCTGCCTGGAGGAAGCCGCTGGCAAGCGGCTTGGCCCCAAGGGCATCTATCCCAATGTCGACTTCTATTCGGGTCTGGTGTACAGAAAACTCGGCATCCCCACAGACCTCTTCACGCCAATTTTTGCCATCGCCCGCACGGCTGGCTGGCTGGCCCATTGGAAAGAGCAGCTGGGCGCCAATCGCATCTACCGACCCTCCCAGATTTATACCGGTGAGCTCGGCCGCGACTGGCAACCGATTGGGGCCCGCTAAGTTGCTTTCCATCTGAGCTGACGCCATGGTGACCAACACGGCTCCAGGCCTGGATCTCGAGGCCAGCTTCGAGCAGGCCCTGCAGGGTTTCGGGCTGAGCCCCGGCGCCGCCCACCTGCTCTGGCTGCCCCTGCCGATGGTGCTGGTGCTGGTGGCGGCGGTGGTGGGCGTGCTTGTGAATGTCTGGCTGGAGCGCAAGATCTCGGCGGCCGTGCAGCAACGCATCGGCCCTGAATACGCCGGGGCCCTCGGCGTGTTGCAACCGATCGCCGATGGTCTCAAGCTCGTTTTCAAAGAAGACATCATCCCGGCCAAGGCCGATGGTCTCCTGTTCACCCTGGGGCCCGTGCTGGTGCTGATCCCGGTGATCCTCAGCTGGCTGGTGGTGCCCTTCGGTCAGCACATGCTGATCAGCAACGTGGGCATCGGCATTTTTCTGTGGATCTCGCTCAGCAGCATCCAGCCGATCGGCCTGCTGATGAGTGGCTACGCCTCCAACAACAAGTATTCGTTGTTGGGGGGGCTGCGGGCGGCGGCCCAGTCGATCAGTTATGAGATCCCGCTGGCCCTGGCCGTGTTGGCGGTGGTGATGATGAGCAATTCGCTCAGCACCGTCGACATCGTCAACCAGCAGACCGGTGCCGGCATCCTCAGCTGGAACATCTGGCGCCAGCCCGTGGGCTTTGTGATCTTCTGGATCTGCGCCCTGGCTGAATGCGAGCGCCTCCCCTTCGACCTCCCCGAGGCCGAGGAGGAGCTGGTGGCCGGCTACCAGACCGAATACTCCGGCATGAAGTTTGCCCTCTTCTACCTGGGCAGCTACATCAACCTGGTGCTCTCGGCCCTGCTGGTGTCGGTGCTCTACCTGGGTGGCTGGGGCTTCCCGATCCCGGTGGAATGGCTGGCCGGCTGGCTGGGCCAGCCGATTGATGCGCCCCTGGTGCAGCTGATCACGGCATCGGTGGGCATTGTCATGACCGTGCTGAAGGCCTACCTGCTGGTGTTTCTGGCGATCCTGCTGCGCTGGACCACCCCGCGGGTGCGGATCGACCAGCTGCTCGACCTGGGTTGGAAATTCCTGTTGCCGATCGCCCTGGTCAACCTGTTGATCACGGCGGCTCTCAAGCTGGCCTTTCCAGGGGTCTTCGGTGGCTGATTTCTGCCACCACCCAACCCAGCCCCTCTCCAGACCAGCCATCATGGGCTGATCGATTTCGACCGCTTCCCCCTCAAGAGCCAGCTCCATGTTCGGGTTCCTCAAGAAAGTCGGTGACTACACCCGCGATGCGGTGGGTGCAGCCAATTACCTGACCCAGGGTCTGGCGGTGACCTTTGATCACCTGCGGCGCCGGCCGATCACGGTCCAGTACCCCTACGAAAAGCTGATCCCCTCCGAGCGCTACCGGGGCCGGATCCACTACGAATTCGACAAGTGCATCGCCTGTGAGGTGTGTGTGCGGGTCTGTCCGATCAATCTGCCGGTGGTGGATTGGGTGATGAACAAGGCCACCAAGAAAAAGGAGCTGCGCAACTACTCCATCGACTTCGGGGTGTGCATCTTCTGCGGCAATTGCGTGGAGTACTGCCCCACCAACTGCCTGTCGATGACTGAGGAGTACGAATTGGCGGCCTTTGACCGCCATAGCCTCAATTACGACAACATCGCCCTGGGCCGCCTGCCCACCAGTGTGACCAGCGATCCGGCCGTGGTGCCGCTCAAGGAGTTGGCCTACCTGCCCAAGGGTGTGATGGATCCCCACGACGTGCCCGCCACGGCCCCCCGGGTCGGCAAACTGCCCCAGCAGGTGCTGGATAGCCTGCCCAAGGCCACCGAGGAGACCGCCCCATGATCATCGCCTCCACCACCCAGCTGATCTGTTTCATTGTTCTCTCGGTCACCCTGGTGCTCGGTGCCCTCGGGGTGGTGCTTCTGCCCAACATCGTCTATTCAGCCTTTCTGCTGGGCGGGGTTTTTCTTTCGGTGGCTGGGCTCTACCTGCTGCTCAATGCCAGCTTTGTGGCAGCGGCCCAGGTGCTGGTCTACGTGGGCGCCGTGAACGTGTTGATCCTGTTCGCGATCATGCTGGTCAACAAGAAGGAAACGCTTGCCGCCATTCCTGGTCTGGGCCTGCGCCGCCTGCTCTCTGGAGCGGTTTGTGGGGGGTTGTTTGTCTTGCTGATCAGGGTGGCCTTCACCACCCCCTGGGCCCTGCCCGGCCCCGTGGCCGTGGGCGAAGAGGCCACGATTCGCATCGGCGAGCATCTCTTCAGCGACTACCTCTTGCCCTTTGAGTTGGCCTCGGTGCTGCTGTTGATGTCGATGATCGGCGCCATCGTGCTGGCCCGCCGTGACGTGCTCACAACCGATGTGATCACCGGCGACGTGGTGGATCAGGGCCTGATCGAGAAGGAGCGCACCCCCCTGCTGCTCGAGAACGCGCCCCGCTAGCCCCCGCCCCAGCCCAGTCCTCCTTTTTCCCCAGCCCCCGCCACTCCATGGAGATCACGGTTCCCACCACCATCCCCCTGCAGGCCTACCTGGTGTTGGCGGCGGTGCTCTTCTGCACCGGTGTGTGGGGGCTGATCAACAGCCGCAACGCGGTGCGGGTGTTGATGAGCATTGAGTTGATGCTCAATGCCGTCAACATCAATCTGATGGCCTTCTCCGACTACCTCGATGGCCAGTTGATCCGCGGCCAGGTTTTTGCCATCTTCGTGATCACCGTGGCGGCCGCTGAGGCGGCCGTGGGCCTGGCAATCCTGCTCTCCCTCTATCGCAACCGGGAAACGGTCGATATGGAGCGCTTCAATTTGCTGCGCTGGTAGCAGGGCCTTTGCGATGCGGCTTGAGAGGGTCTGGCTGATTTCCAGGCTGGGTAGCCAGGCTGCCCAGCGCCAGGCCAAGCGCTGCGCCGAAGACCTTGCCGCCCAGGGCGTGCATGTGGTGGCGGCCTCCAGCGGCTTGGCCCGCAATCCTTTTCCAGGCCTGCTGGCCAGCGAGGCCGAGCTGCCCGATCTGGCCCTGGTGCTCGGTGGCGATGGCACCGTGCTCGGAGCAGCCCGCCATCTGGCCCCCCTGGATGTGCCGATTCTGAGCTTCAACGTGGGTGGTCACCTGGGTTTCTTGACCCACGACCGGAGCCTGCTGCGTCTCACCGCCGACGCCCAGAAGGCCGAAGCGGGGCCGGTGAGCCTATGGGATCGCCTGCGCAACGATTGTTTTGCCCTCGAGCGGCGCATGATGCTCCAGGCCCACATCAACCGCGGCGATGGTGTGGATCAGGCCGATGGCCCCCATCTGGCCCTGAATGATTTCTATTTCCGCCCCTGCCTTGATGAGGTGTCTCCCACCTGCGTGCTTGAGCTGGAGATCGATGGTGAGGTGGTGGACCAATACCGGGGGGATGGCCTGATCATCGCCACCCCCACCGGCTCCACGGGTTACGCGATGGCCGCCGGCGGGCCGATTCTCCACCCCGGCATTGAGGCGATCGTGGTCAACCCGATCTGCCCGATGAGCCTCTCGAGCCGGGCCGTGGTGGTGCCCCCCAGGGCCCGGCTTTCGGTGTGGCCGCTGGGCGAAACCAGTCGCCGGGTCAAGCTCTGGAAAGATGGCGCCCATGCCACCGTGCTCGAGCCGGGTGACCGGGCGGTGGTGGAGAGGAGCCCCCATCCGGCCCTGCAGGTGTTGCTGGAGCAGAGTCCGTCCTATTACCGCACGCTCACCCACAAGCTCCACTGGGCCGGTAGCCTCACCGCCGCCGAGCCCTCCCACAACTGAGCACTGGCCGCACTGAGCCCGACCCGAACTGAGCCCGGTCAGAGTTGGGATGTTGTTGCACCAACCAACCGCCGCCATGGCCCTGGAGATCGAACGCCGTTTTCTGGTCCGTGGGCACCAGTGGCGCCAGCAGGTGTGCTGGGAGGCTCGATTGGAGCAGGGCTACCTGCTGGCCAGTGCCGATGGACTCACCGTGCGGGTGCGCAGAGCCTGGGGTGCCCCTGCGGTGAGCGGGGCCTGGCTCACCCTCAAGGCCCGCCTGCCGGCCCGTGGGGCTGGCGGTTCGCTTGAGCCGGAGGGCCTGGTGCGGCAGGAATTCGAATACCCCATCCCCCAGGGCGATGCCACGGCCCTGTTGGCCCTGGCCCCGGAAAAGCTCAGCAAATGCCGCTACGGCCTCAACCTGCCAGGGGGGGAGTGGGTGGTCGACGTGTTTGAAGCAGACAATGCGCCCTTGGTGGTGGCGGAAGTGGAGCTGGATCCCGAAGCGCTGGTGCCAGAGGCCCCTTTGGCGATCCCCCCCTGGTGTGTGGCCGAGCTCACCGGCCGCCACCGGCTTAGCAATGCGTCCCTGGCCCGCTGCCCGCTGGCTCGCTGGCCTGAGCAGGAGCGTGAGGAGCTGCTTCGATTGAGCAGCAGTTGAAGCCTTCACGGCAGATCTTGCCGTGATCCATGGCCCAGTTGAGCAGGGCCACCCGGTTCTTGGCGCCGGTTTTGGTGAAGATGTTGCTGACGTGGTTGTCCACGGTGCGCTTGCTGATGGTCAGCGTGCCAGCGATTTCCTGGTTGGTGAGGCCTTGGGCGACCAATTCGATGATCTCGATCTCCCGCTCTGAGATCTCTTGGCGCAGCGGACCCAGGGGGCCTGCAGGAGAGCGATCCGAATCCATTCGCCCAGGCCACAGGCTATGGATCAGCTTAGGCAAGCTGAAGGCCAATAATGGGGGCTGCAATGAATCGAGCGGTGTGCTGCTTCAACGGGCCCTGACCAGTGGGACGCCCGCCCTGACTGCAGAGGTGATGCCCCCCAGGGGTGGTGATCCGGCCCGGGTGCTCGAGGCCGCCGCCTGTCTGCGCGGCTGGGTGCACGCCGTGAATGTGACCGATGGCAGCCGGGCCGTGATGCGGATGAGCAGCCTGGCTGTGTGCCGTCTGCTGTTGGATGCGGGCATCGAGCCGGTGCTGCAGCTGGCCTGCCGGGATCGCAATCGCATCGCCCTGCAGGCTGAGCTGCTCGGTGCCCAGGCCCTGGGGATCCGCAATCTGCTCTGCCTCACGGGTGACCCGGTGCGGGCTGGCGACCAACCGGATGCCCGGCCGGTGAACGAGCTCGAGGCCGTGCGGCTCCTGCAGCTGGTGCGGCAGTTCAATGCGGGCCTGGATCCGGTGCAGGGCCCGCTTCCCGATGGGCCCACCGATCTGTTTGCCGGTGCCGCGGCCGATCCCCAGTCCTCCAGCTGGAGTGGACTCAAGAGCCGCTTGCGCCGCAAGAAGGATGCGGGAGCCCGTTTTATCCAAACCCAGATGGTGATGGATGGCGAAGCCCTCAAACGGTTTGTTGGTGAGATCGCCGCGCCACTTGAGGTGCCGGTCTTAGCCGGAGTCTTTCTGCTCAAGTCAGCCCGCAATGCGGCATTCATCAACCGGGTGGTGCCCGGAGCCCAGATCCCCCAAGCCGTGATCGATCGCCTGGCGGCGGCCGCCGACCCGGCAGCCGAGGGGGTGGCGATCGCGGCGGAGCAGGTGGCCGCCTATCTGGACATCGCCCAGGGGGTGCACCTGATGGCGATCAAGGCGGAGGAGCGGATCCCAGCCATCCTGAGCCAGGCAGGCCTTACCGCCTCACTTTGAGCGGCCCATCACCAGGTCGGTGCCGAGCAGATCGGCCATGGCTTTCTGCTGCGGTGAAGGTGAAATCACATCCTGGCGGCGCACATCGGTGATCAGCCAGTCGAGGGCTGCTTCCTGCAGGTCGAAGTGGTCGCCGTTGCGGTCGACGCAGTAGCGACCAAACACCAGTTTTTCGACCAGCCGCACTCCGGGGCCGATCCGCGAGTAGTCAAAGATGATCGAGTTGTCGATCGTGGCCCCCTCACAGATGTGGCAGTTGGGGCCAATCATTGCCGGGCCGATGATCGTGGTGCCGTTATCGATTCGGCTCATGCCGCCCACATAGATGGGGCCAACCACCTTGATTTTGTCCCAGTCCGCCGCCACGTTGAGTCCGGCAAAAACGCCCGGCCGAACCTCCTTGCCCGGGATCTGCACCTGTCGCACCTGCCCTTGGAGCACGCTGCGAATCGCCTGCCAGTAATCGGGCACCTTGCCGATATCCACCCATTCAAATTCCATCGGCAGCGCGTAGAACGCCGCACCGGCAGCCACCAGTTTGGGGAAGAGGTCGGAGCCGATGTCGAAGGGCTGGCCGCTCGGCACAAAGTCGAGCACTTCGGGCTCGAAGATGTAGATGCCGGTGTTGATCATGTTGCTGGCGGCCTCATCCACCGCCGGCTTTTCCTGGAAGGAGCGCACCCGGCCGTCAGCGTCGGTGACCACAACGCCGTAGCTACTCACCTGATCCTTCGGCACCCGCTTGGTGATCAGGCTTGCCATCGCCCCCTTTTCCCGGTGGCGACGCACCGCTTCGGTGAGGTCCAAATCGATCAGGGCGTCTCCGCAGAGCACCACAAAGGTGTCGTCGAAGAAGCTTTGGAAGTTTTGAATCTTCTTGAGGCCACCGGCTGAGCCGAGCGCGTCACCGATCAGCTCGCCATCTTGAATTCGGCCCTCAAAGCTATAGGCAATCTCCACGCCAAAACGTTGGCCATCGCGGAAGTAGTTCTCGATCTCCTCGGCTAGGTGGGAAACATTCACCATCACTTCTGTGAAGCCGTGCTCCTTCAGCAGCTCGAGCAGAAACTCCATCACGGGCTTCTGCAGGATCGGGATCATCGGCTTGGGAATGGTGTGCGTGATGGGACGCACCCGAGTACCCTTGCCAGCCGCCAGGATCATCGCCTTCATCGGCGTTTACCGTGTTGATTGCAAGAACCTATTCTATTGGGTTTGCTCAAGCTGCCAAGAGTTGCTCCGCCGCATTGCCGGCCGGCACGAGGGGTAGCTGGCGGGTTTCGCCGCTGTGCAGCAGGCGACGGAGTTGTAGCGGGCCATAGAGGCCTCCCTCCTGCTCCAGTTCCACCTTGCCCTGGTGGCAGAGAAAGAGCAGCGCCCAGAACACCCCCACCCGGTCGCAATCCAGTTCGGCGCTGGCCCCGCGGCTGGTCACCTCGCTTGCCCAGGCATGCACCAGATCGTTAAAGCCTGTCCAATCATGGGCAGGGTCCCAGCCCAGCAGATACTGACTCAGGGCTGCGGTGGTTTCCGGCAGTTTTTCGCGGTGGGCCAGGGCGGCCACCTGCTGGATGGCCGCCCGTTCGCTATAGCGCTTGGGGCGGTGGCGTTGGCGGTTGCGGCCCCCGTCCTGTTCGAGTCGCTCGGCGATATCCTCCAACTGACGAATCAGTTCCCCCAGGGTTACGGGGCGCTGCAGGGGGGGAGGGGCCACGGGCCGGCGCCAGAGGTGCCGCTCTGGCCGTCTGGGCAGTTCGATGCCCGGGTTGACCAGCCAGCCCTGGCCATCGGCGCCAAAATCAAAGTCAAACGCGTCCTCTTCGAGGGGTTCGCTGGCAAAGGTGGCCGCCTCGAGCACCTCGGCTTTGAGACTCACCAACACCGAGGCCGCCAGAAAAGCTTCGCTGGTTTCGGCGAGGTCCTGTTCATAGCTGCCACCCACCAGGCGGGGCATGGCAATCCGCTGGTGCAATTGGTCGAGGAAGCCGTCCACCACGGCGATCACGTCCACATCCCAGGGGTCCACATCGCCCCGCTCGGCGGCGTCCTGGAGCAGACGGATGGCCAGCCTGGCGCCCCCTTCAGCCAAAGGTGATGACCTGCTGCTGGTTACGTGTCGTCCACAAGTTACCGGTGCTGCTCGCTGGGCACCAGCGGTGATTCGGAGCTGTGGGCCGCGGAGCTCTGGCCGGCGGCCGGCAGCAGGCCCAGCTGGGCATCCACCGTCGCCCGGTAGCGCTGGAGGTCGCTCTCCAGTTCCTCAATGCGCACCTGCTGGGCGGCGGCTTCGTTTTGGCTCTGCACGGCCTCTACCTTGCGCACCACGCCGGTCCAGACAGCAAACACCCAGGCGGCGGTGGCGCCGATGCCGCCGACGAGCAACAACAGGGCGGCCAGGGGCAGGGTGCCGCTCAGGCCGGGTAAAAAGTGAACGGTGGTGGGGGCTGTGTTCTCCAGCGTGAACATCACCATGGCCAGGCCAAAACTGAAGATCAGCAGAAAATTCAGCTGTTTCATTGCGGGTTCACACGGGTAGGGCGGGGGCTGTGAGCAGGGGTTGACGGATCAGGCTGCCGGGCTGGGGTTGGATCACCTTGGCGAGGGCAGCGGTCTCCCGGTTCACCAGGGCTTCGATCGAAGCCCGGTAGGTGTCGGTCATGATCCGGGGATAGAGGCCGATGCCGACAATCGGCACCAGCAGACAACTCACAACGTAGATCTCCCGCGGCTCGGCATCCACCAGGTGGGTGTGGGAGGCCAGCTCGGCATTTTCCTTGCCGAAGAAGATCTCGCGCAACATCGAGAGCAGGTAGACGGGGGTGAGGATCACCCCGACTGCCGCCAGCGCCGCCATGACGATGCGGAAGCTGAGCGAATAGGCCTCACTGGTGACGAAGCCGGAGAACACCATCAGCTCGCTCACAAAGCCGCTCATGCCCGGCAGGGCGAGGGAGGCCAGGCAGCAGATGGTCCAGAGGGCAAACATCTTGCGCATGGACTGGCCCACGCCGCCCATTTCATCGAGCTGCAGGGTGTGGGTACGGTCGTAGGTGGCGCCCACCAGGAAGAACAGGCTGGCGCCGATCAGGCCATGGCTGATCATCTGCAGCATGGCGCCACTGGTGCCCAGGGCACTGAAACTGCCAATGCCGATCAACACAAAGCCCATGTGGCTGATCGAGCTGTAGGCGATCTTGCGCTTCAGGTTGCGCTGGGCAAAGGAGGTGAGGGCCGCATAGATGATGTTGACCACCCCCAACACCACCAGCAGGGGCGCGAACTGGGCATGGCCCTCGGGCAGGAGCTGAACATTGAAACGCAGCAGGGCGTAGCCGCCCATTTTCAGCAGGATGCCGGCCAGCAACATGTGCACCGGCGCGGTGGCCTCTCCATGGGCGTCCGGCAGCCAGGTGTGCAGGGGCACAATCGGCAGCTTGACGCCGAAGGCGATCAGCAGGCCGGCGTAGGCAAAGAGCTGGAACTTCGTTGAGAAGTCCTTGGCCATCAAGGTGGTGTACTCAAAACTGGGGGTGCCGCCGCCGTAGAAGGCCATCGCCAACCCGACCACCAGGATGAACAGGGAGCTGCCTGCGGTGTAGAGGATGAATTTGGTCGCCGCATACTGGCGCTTCTTGCCCCCCCAGATCGCCAGCAGCAGGTAGACGGGCAGCAGCTCGAGCTCCCAGGCCAGGAAGAACAGCAGCATGTCCTGCACGGCGAATACCGCGATCTGGCCGCCATCCATGGCCAGCAGCAGGAAGTAGAAGAGCTTCGGCTTGAAGGTCACCGGCCATGCCGCCAGGGCCGCCAGGGAGGTAATGAAGCTGGTCAGCAGGATCAGGGGCATCGAGAGGCCATCGGCTCCCACCGACCAGGCCAGCCCCAACTTGGGCAGCCAGGCAACCCGCTCAACCAACTGCAGGCCTTCGACAGCCGGGTCGTAGCCATTCAGATATCCCCCCACCGTGAGCAGGAAGGTGGTGAGGGTCACCCCCAGGGCGTACCAGCGGACCCGCTTGCCGTCGCCGGCATCGGGTATGAAGGGAATGATCAGGGCCGCAGCAATCGGAAAAAGGATCGCCGCGCTCAACCAGGGGAAGGGCACGCACCAAGCCTCATCATTGAGCTGAGTGTAGAAATCAAGGCGGGCCAACCACTCTGCTGATGGGGGATGGCACACAGAGAGCCGGGTCTCAGCCCAGCGAGCCGAACAGGACGACCATGGCGATCACCCCGCCAAAAACAATCAGCGCATAGAACTGGGCACGGCCGGTTTCGAAGTATTTGAGCCCCTCGCCGCTGCCCAGGGTCACCAGGCCGGTGAGGTTGACCACCCCATCGACAACCTTGGAATCCACCTCAAGCACCGATTTGGCCAATTTGCGGCTGCCCTGCACAAACAACTTGTCGTTGATGGCATCGAAATACCACTTGTTGGCCAGGAAGGCATTGAGGGCCGGGAAGCGAGCCGCCACGGCGTTCGCCAGGTCGAGTTTGTGGAGGGCGTAGGCCAGCACGGCCAGGCTGATGCCCGCCACGGAGATGGCCACCGATGCCCCAGCCAGGGGCAGAAATGCGCTCCAGCTGAAGTGCTCCGCCACTTCGGCGGCTTCCTGGGGATCGAGCAGGGTGCCGAAGCGGCTGTTCCAGGGGGTGCCCAGCAGGCCCACCAGCACCGAGGGCACCGCCAGAACAACCAAGGGCATGGCCATCTGCCAGCCCGATTCATGGGGATGGCTGGCGTGGCCATGGGCTTCGGCGTCGCCGCTGGGCTTGCCGGCGGCCGCCATCAGCTGGGCCTGCAGGGCTTTGTCGCCACCGCGGAACTCGCCTTCAAAGGTGAGGAAGTAGAGCCGGAACATGTAAAAGGCCGTCATCCCGGCGGTGATAAACCCGGCCACCCAGAGCACCGGAAAGCTGCCAAAGGCCACACCGAGTATCTCGTCCTTGCTCCAGAAGCCCGCCAGGGGTGGGATGCCGGCGATGGCGATGCAGCCGATCAAGAAGGTGGCGCTGGTGATCGGCATGTATTTGCGCAGCCCGCCCATCAGGCGCATGTCCTGGGCCAGCACAGGCTCGTGGCCGACCACCTCTTCCATGGCGTGGATCACCGAGCCCGAGCCTAAAAACAGCATGGCCTTAAAGAAGGCGTGGGTCACGAGATGGAACATCCCGGCCACCGGGGCACCGCAACCCATGGCCAGCATCATGTAACCCAGCTGGCTGACGGTGCTGTAGGCCAGGCCTTTTTTGAGGTCCATCTGGGTGAGGGCAATCGAGGCCCCCAGCACCAGGGTGATGGTGCCCACCACCGCAATCGTGGCCTGCACGGCCGGAAAGGGGGCGTAGACGGGTTCGAGCCTGGCCACCAGAAAGACGCCCGCCGCCACCATCGTGGCGGCATGGATCAGGGCGGAGATCGGCGTCGGGCCCTCCATGGCATCGGGCAGCCACACATGCAGGGGGAACTGGGCCGATTTGGCCATCGGGCCCATGAACACCAGCAGGCAGAGCAGGATCGCCGCGGCATTGGACAAACTGCCGCTGGCGATGGCCTCCTGCAGCTTGATGCCGATCTCCTCAAAGTCGAAGTCCCCGGTCGCCCAGAAGAGCCCCAGGATGCCCAGCAGCAGGCCGAAGTCGCCGACTCGGTTGACCACGAAGGCTTTCTGGGCCGCATTGGCAGCGCCATCGCGGTCGTACCAGAAGCCCACCAGCAGGTAGGAGCACATGCCCACCAGCTCCCAGAACACATAGATCTCGAGCAGATTCGGGCTGATCACCAGGCCCAGCATCGAGCTGCTGAACAGGGCCAGGTAGGTGAAAAAGCGCACATAGCCCTTGTCGTGGGCCATGTAGCCATCCGAGTACACCATCACCAGCACGGCGATGGTGGTGACCAGCGCCAGCATCACCGCCCCCAGGGCATCCACCCGGAAGCCCATTTCCAGGTTGAATGTGCCGGCGCTGGCCCAGTTGAACAGCACCTCGGTGGGGCCTGCCCCCGCCAGTTGCTCGGCTAAGACGGCATAGCTGAGCACCGCTGCCGCACCCACGCAGCTGATCAGCAGCCAGGCCACCGGTTTGCGCAGGCGGTTGATGGTGCGGTTGAAGCTGATCAGACCCAGCCCGGTGATGCAGGCCCCGATCAGGGGCAGCACGGGGATCAACCAGGCGAGTTCGGCGGCTGACGGCATGCGGCGCAGGCTGGCTTTGCGAAGTGTAGGCAGGCCGAGCCTGGGATCTCTGGACTCTGTGCGGGCTCGCCCATCAGGAGAGCCAGTGCCCGAGGGGGGAGCGGCTGAAGGCGGTGGCCCCGCTGCCAATGAAGCGATGGGCCCACCAGAACAGCCCCACGGCAAGGGCAATGCCCAGCTGGGCTGGCCGCAGAAACTCCGAGAGCACCAGCTGCTGGCGCCCATCCAGCACAGCCTTGAACGGAATCACAGAGGTGTGGGCCCGCAGCTCTTCAAAGGCTGGCCCAAAACGCCTGGCCAGGCGCCGGTCGCCATTCCACACCGCAAACAGGTGGTGGGCGATCAGGCCGGCGCAGGTGGCCACCATGAAACTGCTGCCGATCCAGAGCAGGTGGGTGGCGCACCAGAGGACCTGGCCAACGGCCTGGGGGTGGCGGCTGATGCGGATGATCCCGGTGGCGTAGAGGCGCACCTGGGGCTTGAGCACCGCCGGGATCTCGAGCAGGTTGTAGGTGGCTGGATAGAGAAACAGGAAGCTGATGGCGGTACCGATCCACACCAGCGGCACGATCCAGGGCGCCTCCTGCAGGTTCCAGAGCCGGATGCCGTCGTAGCGGTGGGCCAGGAAGTAGCCGATCACCACCACCGCCGAAGGGATGCTGACGGCGGCGAACAGCAACCGCCAGGCCCGCTCACCGATCCGCTCCACGCCCCAGACCCGCAGCGAGGCCCCGCCGCTGTGCACCACCGCAAAGGCCAGCAACAGGGCCAGCATCACCCAGCTGCTGTGGTGGAGAGAGCTGGGGGGCACGGGCCGGATGGGGAGTTGTGAAGCAGCCGATTCTGGCTGTCAGCGTTCCCTCTTAGAGTTTTTCTCTCGCCAGCCGGCAGGCCCAGGTCCACCCAGGCATCCCGATGGCCGATCTTCCCTTCACCCTTGACCAGCTCCGCATCCTGCGGGCGATCGCTTCGGAGGGCAGCTTCAAGAAGGCAGCCGACAGCCTTTATGTCACCCAGCCGGCGGTGAGCCTGCAGATCCAAAATCTGGAGAAGCAGCTCAGCGTCAGCCTGTTTGACCGGGGTGGGCGCAAGGCCCAGCTCACGGAGGCGGGCCACCTGCTGCTCAGTTACTGCGACCGGATTCTCAGCCAGTGCCAGGAGGCCTGCCGGGCCCTCGAAGACCTCCACAACCTGCGCGGTGGCTCCCTGATCGTTGGTGCCAGCCAGACCACCGGCACCTACCTCATGCCACGCATGATCGGCCTGTTTCGCCAGAAATATCCCGAGGTGGCCGTGCAGCTGCAGGTGCACAGCACCCGCCGCACCGGCTGGAGCGTGGCCAACGGCCAGGTGGATCTGGCGATCATTGGCGGCGAATTGCCCAGTGAGCTGGGCGAGCTGCTCCAGGTGGTGCCCTATGCCAGTGATGAGCTGGCCTTGGTGCTGCCGGTGAAGCACCCCCTGGCCCGCCTGCCGGAACTCACCAAGGAAGACCTCTACCGGCTTGGCTTTGTCTGCCTGGATGCCCAGTCGACCACCCGCAAGATGGTCGACCAGCTGCTGGCCCGCTCGGGCCTGGATGTGGCCCGCTTGAAGATCGAGATGGAGCTTAATTCCTTTGAGGCGATCAAGAACGCCGTGCAGAGCGGCCTCGGCGCAGCCTTCCTGCCCGTGGTGTCGATTGAGCGGGAGCTTTCAGCCGGCAGCCTGCATCGTCCCCAGGTGGCCGATCTGCTGGTGCGGCGCCAGCTCAAGTTGATCACCCACCCGGCCCGCTACTGCTCCAGGGCGGCCGATGCCTTCCGCAAGGAGGTGCTGCCGGTGTTCGCCAGCCCCGATAGCCCCCTGCGCCGGCCCCTCCAGCAGGAGACCCCGGCCTGAGGCGGGGGGGCTCAGAACTGGTCAGCTTCCGGCGTGATGCCCACGGTGTCATCGGCCACGCCCTTGGTGAGGAATTTGTTTTGGCTGATGTCGGTCTGGTAGACGCAGCGCACGATCGGTTTGTCCTTCACCGAGCCGATGTACGCGAAGGTGTTCATCCGTTGCTTGCATTGACGCATCTGCTCGGAGGTGACGGCCCCTTCCTTCTGCAGCACACTCCAATTCTCCCTGCGGATCACGCAGCCGGGCTTGAGCGCCGGCTGGGTGACAAAACTCGAGCTGGGGTTCATGGTTGTGTACAGCTCGATGTCCATCACGAAGGCGCTGGCGCCCCACTGGCGGCAGAATTCCGGATCGGGAACGGCCATGTCGAGCTGCTGGGAGCTGGCGATGTTGCCCTGGTCTCCCTGGGTGGTGCTGGAGAGGCCGGTGCCGATGCCGATGCCCACCACCAGCACCCCGGCCAGGATGGCCATGGTGGCGACGTTGAACTTGAAGGGGGTGTTGCCGCCACCCCCATTGCCCCCGGATCCATTGCTGGGGCGGGGTTCGCCCCGGCCCCGGCCCCGGTCGTAGGGATCCTCGGCGTAGGGGTCGTTGCGGGAGCGATCGGCGTTGTAGCGGGAGCGGCTCATAGGTTTTCGCTGCTCCGGGGCAGGCCCATGGAGTAGTTCAGCACCCTGGCGCCAGGGTTGTAGCGCAGCTCTCCAGCCTGGAGCAGCTGACGGATCAGGCCTTCGAGTTCGGAGCCGATCTGGCGCAGGTTGTATTCGCTGAGTTCGGCCCCGGCCCGGGCTGCCACCAAGCCACGAAAGTGGTCTTGAACCTTGGCCAGCACCGGTTCATCCCAGAGAAATTCGTTGTCTGGATCCAGATCCATGGTGAGTTGATCGGAATCGGCCACCAGGTTGCCGTTGTCCACATGGGCGGTGAACAGCCGCACGTGGCGGGTGGTGGATTTCAGCAGGGTCGCTGGATTGCGAGGGTCGGCCATGGGGAAGCGATTACGGACACCCGATCCGCCAACTCTAGAAAGCCCTGGGGCCGCGGCGGCCCTTGGCCCCCTTTAAGGTTGCAGCTGGTTTTTAGAGCAGGCATGCGCGTCGTGATCGCCGGAGCAGGGCTCGCCGGGTTGTCGTGCGCCAAATACCTCTGTGATGCCGGCCACACCCCCGTGGTGGTCGAGGCCCGCGACGTGCTGGGCGGCAAGGTGGCGGCCTGGCAGGACGAAGACGGCGACTGGTACGAGACCGGCCTGCACATCTTTTTTGGCGCCTACCGCAACATGCGCCAGTTGTTCAAGGAGCTGGATATCGAAGATCGGCTGCAGTGGAAGAGCCACTCGATGATCTTCAACCAGAAGGAAACCCCCGGCACCTACAGCCGCTTTGAATTCCCCGACATTCCTGCCCCCTTCAATGGCCTGGCAGCGATCCTCGGCAACAACGACCTGCTCACCTGGCCCGAGAAGATCGCCTTCGGCCTCGGCCTGGTGCCGGCGATCCTGCGGGGCCAGCAGTATGTGGAGGAGTGTGATCAGTATTCCTGGACGGAGTGGCTGCGGATCCACAACATCCCGGAACGGGTCAATGACGAGGTGTTCATCGCCATGGCCAAGGCGCTCAACTTCATCGACCCCGATGAAATCTCCAGCACCGTGGTGCTCACGGCCCTGAATCGCTTCCTGCAGGAGAGCGATGGATCAAAAATGGCCTTTCTGGATGGCAATCCACCCCAGCGGCTCTGTCAGCCGATCGTCGACTATGTCGAAGCCCGTGGCGGAGAGGTGCATCTCAATGCCCCCCTGCGTCAGATCGAGCTCCATGCCGATGGCACGGTGAAAGCCTTTCAGATTGGCGGGATCAAGGGCCAGGAGCCCCGCACCCTCACGGCCGATGCCTACGTGAGCGCGATGCCGGTGGATCCCTTCAAGCTGCTGTTGCCGGAGCCCTGGAAGTCGATTCCCTACTTCAAGAAGCTCGATGGCCTCAATGGCGTGCCGGTGATCAACATCCACCTTTGGTTTGATCGCAAACTCACCACGATCGATCACCTGCTGTTCAGCCGCAGCCCCCTGCTGAGCGTTTACGCCGATATGAGCAACACCTGCAAGGAATACGAGGACCCCGAGCGCTCCATGCTCGAGCTGGTGTTTGCCCCGGCAAAAGACTGGATCGGCCGCCCCGATGAGGAGATCGTGGCAGCCACCATGGAGGAGCTCAAGCGCCTGTTCCCGATGCATTTCACGGGCGATGATCAGGCCAAGTTGCGCAAGTCGATTGTGGTCAAAACCCCCCGCTCGGTGTACAAAACCGTGCCAGGTTGCCAGCAGCTGCGGCCCGACCAGACCTCGCCGATTGCCAACTTCTTCCTGGCTGGCTGCTACACCATGCAGCGTTACCTGGCCTCGATGGAGGGCGCGGTGCTCAGCGGCAAGCAGTGCGCCCAGGCCATTGCTGCAACGGTCTGAGCATGGTGGTTGCCGCCCTGCCAAGCCTCGCCCAGGCCTATGAAGCCTGCCGGCAGGAAACGGCTGAGTGGGCCAAAACCTTTTACCTGGGCACCTTGTTGATGCCTGCGGCTAAACGGCGGGCGATCTGGGCCATTTACGTGTGGTGTCGCCGCACCGACGAGTTGATGGACAGCGCCGAGGCCCAGGCCAGGCCCGTGGCGGAGTTGGCCGGGCGCCTCGACCGTTGGGAGGAGCGCACCCGCAAGCTCTTCGCCGGGGTGGTGCACGACGGCCTCGATCTGGTCATGCACGACACGATTGAGCGCTATCCCCAGCCTTTGCAGGCCTATCTCGACATGATTGAGGGCCAACGGATGGACCTCAACCAGCACCGCTATGCAAGTTTTGAGCAGCTTGAGCTCTACTGCTATCGGGTGGCGGGCACGGTGGGCTTGATGACCCAGGAGGTGATGGGCCTGGATCCGGCCTACACCACCGCCCCCTGGAGCGATCGTCCCGATACCTCCAGCTCGGCGGTGGCCCTGGGGATCGCCAACCAGCTCACCAACATCCTGCGGGATGTGGGCGAAGATCGCAGCCGCGGCCGCATCTACCTGCCCCAGGAGGACCTGGCCCGCTTTGGCTACAGCGAAGAGCAGTTAATGGCGGGGGTTGTCAATGACAACTGGCGGGCGTTGATGCGCTTCCAGCTGGAGCGCGCCCGCCTCTGGTTTTCCCGCTCCGAGGCGGGGGTGCGCTGGTTGGCCCCGGATGCCCGCTGGCCGGTTTGGGCGTCGTTGCGGCTCTATCGCGGCATTCTCGATGTGATCGAAGCCCACGGTTACGACGTGTTCAACAAGCGGGCCTATGTGCCCAGGGCCGGCAAGTTGATCGATCTTCCCTTCTCCTATCTGGTGGCTCAGGTGCGCTGAGGGCTGAGCCCGATCCACTCCAGCAGGATCGGGTTGACCAGCTCGGGCGCCTCATCGTGGGGGCAGTGGCCCAGCCCTGGCAGCACCCGCAACTCCTGGATGCAGGAAAAGCTGTCGGCCCAGCGGCGGGCTTCGGCCGGATCCTCCCAGGGATCTGCTGCGCCCCAGAGCATCCGCACCGGCACGGGGGGCTGGCTGGCGCTGAGCTCGGCGAGCAGCTGGGGAGCCAGGTGATCGTTGAACAGATTGACGAAGCCCCGGAAGCTTTCGGTGGCCCCGGGGTCGGTGCTGGGGCGATGCAGCAGGGCCACCAGCTCAGCGTCGACGTTGGCGCCGCTGGGGTAGGCCCGGGCCAGCACGCTGCGAATGAAGGTCGGCTGGGCCAGCAGGCGAAACAGCGGTGCGATCAACCAGCGCTGCCGCACCAGTTGTTTGACCAGGGGGCGGCTGGCCCGCTCCCAGCCGGGTAGCTGGGCCGCCCGCTTGTCGTCGAGGGTGCGCTGGGCGCAGTCAATCAGGATCACCTGGGCCGGGGGGATGGCTGCGGCCACGAGCCGCCGGGCGGCGGTGAGAGCCACCATGGCGCCGATCGAGTTGCCAACCAGGTGCAGCTGGGCACCGGCGAGCCTCTCTGCAACCAGATCGGCCACCAGCTGGCCCCACAGATCGAAGCCATACTGAACGGCGCCGGCTTGCTGGGGCTCACCGGCCAGTCGGGAGACCGGTTTATCGCTGGCGCCAAAGCCCAGCAGGTCGACCGCCAGCACATGGGCTTGGTCGGCGAGGGCCGGGAGATTGTGGCGCCAGTGGCCCACCGACGCCCCAAAACCATGGATCAGCAGCACCTTGGTGGCGTTGGCGGGGTCGCCGGCCTCCACCAGGTTGATCCGGTGGCCTTGCCAGATCCAGGTGAATTCAGACAGGGGCTTTTTGGTTGGCGAGCAGATCCTTGAGTTTGGCCAGTTCACCAGCCCAGCGGGGATCGGGGGCTTCGCTGTCGACGTTGTCGGCGTGCACCACTTTGTTCACCGCCTTGCGGGTTGGGGTGGGGGCCGATCCCGAGCGGCGCTCGGCGGGGGCAGCGCCGCGGCTGTCCTTGCGCTCCGACACCTCAATCTTGAGCACGTTGCCGCCGAATTCCTTGCCATTGAGCTGTTCGATCACCGCGTCAGCCAGGGCCTGATCATCGGTGTTGACAAAGCCGAAACCGCGGCAGGCGCCTGAATCACGGTCGTTGACGGCCTTGAAGCGCACCCCCTCTCCCACGGCGCTGAACAGACCCTCCAGCTCTTTGGCATCAAAGGTTTGCGGCAGATTGCCGACGTAGAGGCGAATGCTCATGGGGAGGAATTGAAAAAAATGTTCCGCAGGCGAGGAGAAACCTCTCGAAGCGCCTTTGCAACACGAAGTTAATCATGCCACCGGCCCTGACGCTCAGCCCACCAGCGCGCCGCCGCAGCCAGGGCGGCCCGCTCCCCCTCCGGCCCTGCAGCCAGCCGGCCGAAGGATCGCTCCAGGCTGAGGTGCTCCAGCAGCTGGCCCAGCTCCGGGCCGGCTGGGATGGCCAGCTGCTGCTGCACGGTGCGTCCATCGAGGGGGAAGCGGGGATGGAACAGGGGGTCGGCGGGGTTGCGCCAGCGCTCAAGCAGCTGGGGGTCCGGTTGGTCCAGCAGCAGCACCAGGGCGGGGAAATCGGCCTCCAATTGGCGCTGCAGGGCCAGACAGCTTGTTTCAGGCAGGTTGGCCCAGCCGCCCACCTGCCCCACCTGCTGCTGCCAGTGGCGCAGGGCCCGGCAGCGCTGTTGCAGGCGGTTGCTGCTGCGCAGGCCTGCCAGGGCTTGCGGTGGCAACAGGGCGCTGAGCCGGGCCAGGGGCAGGGCCCAGGCCATTTCGCTCGGGCGCAGGCCCCGCTGGCGGGCCCGCCCCTGGCTGAGGGAGGCGATGGGGGCGCTGGCATCGGCGCCCCAGCCCTGCAGCAGCGTCCAGGCCAGGGCCTGCTCCAGGCCCCGTTCGCCCTGCGGGGCGGCCGCCAGTTTCTCCAGTTCCGCCAGCACCCGCTCGCCGGCAACGGTTGTGAGCCGGGCCCCGTGGCGCTGGATCCAGGCCTGGCTGCGGGGTTCGAGGCCGAAATCCAGGCTGGAGGCCAGCCGGATCCCCCGCAGCAGCCGCAGGGGGTCGGCGAGCAGGTTGGCCTCGCTGACCGCCACCAGCTGGCGTCGTTGCAGATCGCCCAGGCCACCGGTGGGATCCAGCAGGGCAGGCGGTGGGCCCCCAGCGGCGGGCAGCGGCAGGGCGATGGCGTTGATGCTGTAGTCGCGGCGGCGCAGGTCGGCCTCAAGGTTTGGCCCGTCCTGGCGGGCCCAGTCGAGATTCCAATCGCCAAGCACTAGCCGGGCGATGTTGTGGTCGCTATCCAGGATCACAACAGTGCCGCCATGGTCTCTGGCGAGCTGGCGGGTGAGGGCGATGGCATCGCCATCGACCACGAAATCGAGGTCGGGCTGGGGCTCGAGGCAGCCCAGCAGGGCATCGCGCACCGCGCCGCCCACCAGCGCCGCAGGGGCGGGTAGGGCCTCCGGGGGCAGGGGCCAGGGCTGGGCCAGCAGGCGCTGCCACAGCGCAGCGGCCAGCTCGCCGGCGGAGCGGCCAGCGGTCACAATGGGCTCCTGGCTCGGCCTGGGCAGCATGTGCATCTGTGTGGATTGCCACTGGGTCGACCGCTGTCAGGCCTACCACGCGGTGGAGCGCCAACATGGGGTGCCCCATCTCAGCGCCAACCCAGATATCGAGCCCCAGCAGCCGCGTATTCACATCCAGGTGCAGGACCTCCCCGGTGGGGGCGTCGGGGTGGAATGGGATGTGAGGGCCTGCGGCAGTTTTCAGCCGGATGCTGGCCGCTGGCTGCGTCTGTGTCCGGGCGCTGCCCTGCCGCGATGAGGCCCAGCCCGATGGGGGGGAGGTGATGCGCGCCGTGCTGGCTTTGCACAGCTCCAGCGATGTTCTGGGGGTAGGTGTGACCTGGCCCGGGATGGCAGGGCCCACCGAGCTGCGCGCCTTTCCGCTGGGCCGCAGCCTCTCCAATCAGCTGTTGAGCTGCATCGAGCAGGTGTTGCCGGCAGAGCAGTGGCCCAGGCTGGGCCGCCTGGCGGTGGCGATCGGGCCGGGCGGCTTCACCAGCACTCGGCTCACCGTGGTATTTGCCCGCACCCTGGCCCAGCAGCTCCAGGTGCCCCTCGACGGGGTGGGGAGTTTTCTGCTGGTGGCCAGGCGGGTGGGGATCCAGGAGCCCACCTGGCTGGTGCAGGAGCTGGCCCGCCGCGGCGTGGTGGCGGGGCTCTACGGCCCCGCTCCCCGGGGCGACAGCCGGGCGATTGTCGAGCTGGCGCCGCCGCGGTTGTTTGGCCCGGGCACCCCCGTACCCCCCGGCCCCCAGCTGGCCGCCCTTGCCCAGTTGCCCGAAGACGTGGGCCAGCTGCTCGAGCTCAGCCTGGAGGCCCAGGCCCAGGGCCTGGCAGCCCCCTGGCAGCCGGTGCTGCCCCTCTATCCCACCTCGCCGGTGGCTGGGATCTGATGGGGGTGGCATCCGGTCGCCAGCCCCGGCGCCCGAGGCGGCGGCGGCCCGCCCGACGCCGCAGGGGCTGGCGTGGCTGGCTGGGGCTCGGGCTGGTTGTGGGCCTGTTGTGGCTGTCACGCGGCATCTGGTGGTCCACCCTCCCCCCAGCCCAGTTGATTTTGGTGCTGGGGGGAGATCTGGCCCGGGAGCAGCGGGCCGCGGCCCTGGCGGCCCGGGATGGCTTGCCGGTGCTGGTGAGCGGCGGCAGCAATCCCGAATACGCCCACTGGCTGTTTGAGCAGCGCCAGGGCTTGCCGCCCAGCCAGGTGAAGCTCGACTACCGCGCCAGCGACACCCTCTCCAACTTCACATCCCTGGTGGACGATCTGAGCCGGGCGGGCATTCGCCATGCCCTGCTTGTCACCAGCAGTGACCACATGGAACGGGCCCTGCTCGTCGGCCGGATTGTGGCCGGCAGCCGCGGCATCCAGCTCACCCCCGTGCCGGTCGACTGCGCCGAGCACTGCCAGCCGGAGGGCCGCCGCAAGATCTGGGGGGATGGGCTGCGGGCGGCCCTATGGGTGTTGAGTGGGCGCGATCTCAAGGGCTGGGCGGCAGCCCACCTGCATGGTTGGCTGGGGGGAGGGATCGGTCGTTGATCAGGCCCTGATCCAGCAGGGCATTGATCTGGGCCTGGCAGGCGGCGGTGACGGCGTCCAGGTCGGGGCGACGCCTGGACGCGGGCGGAGGGATCGGCGTGCCGATGCGGATGTGGATTGGCACCAGCCTGGCGCTGGCTTGCCCCCGGCCCAGGGCCCGGTTGCTGTTGATAATCGCCACCGGCAGCAGGGGCGCTCCGGATCTTGCCGCCAGCAGGGCGGCGCCAGCCTGGGGCGCGTTGACCCGGCCATCGGCCTGGCGGCTGCCGTCGATGAACACCCCGGTGGCCCAGCCCTGCAGCAGGCGGTCGGTGGCGGTGCGGATCGCTTCACGGTCGCTGGCGCCGCGGGCCACCGGATAGGCCCCGCAGGCCCGGATGATCGGGCCCAGGAGCGGCACCCGAAACAGCTCGGCCTTGGCCATGAAGGCCACGGGGCGGCCCAGGGCATGGCCCAGCAGGGGGGGGTCGAGGTGGGAGCCATGGTTGGCCACCACCACCAGCGCCCCCTCCAGCGGCACCTTGGCATTGCCACTGGTGCGGCCGCGGAAGAGCAGCCTGAAGACCGGAAACACCAGCAGGTAGCTGATCAGCCGGTAGGTGAGGCTGGGCCTGGGGGTGCGAATCAGGGCGGGGGGGTCGGCCGTTTTACGGCGGCGCAGGGCCCGTTTGACCGCAGCAACGGGCCGGTTCATGGGGCGCTGTCCACCCGGCTTGCCAGGCCCAGGTCGGCGGCGCTGCCGATCTGGGCGGTGCCGATGCCGTCACAGCTGCGTTTGATCAGGCCGCTCAGCACGGCGCCGGGGCCGATCTCCACGGCGGTGGTGATGCCGAGGGCGCCGAGTTGGTCCATGGTTTCGCGCCACCGCACCCCCGTGGTCATCTGCTGGATCAGCCGGGCCTTGAGGGCCGCTCCGCTGGTTTCGGGTCTGGGATCGGTGTTGCTGAGAACCGCAATGGCCGCATCGGCGAAGGGCACCTGCTCCAGCTCCAGGGCAAACGCCTGGGCCGCATCGGCCATCAGGGGGGAATGGAAGGCGCCGCTGACGGCCAGGGGCACGGCCCGCTTGCAGGTGAGTTGGTGACTCACGGCCGCCACCGCCTCCGGGTGGCCTGAGAGCACCACCTGGGCGCTGCTGTTGTCGTTGGCGATCACCACCCCTTCGGTGGCGGCCACCAGGTCGTCCAGTTGGCTGCGGTCAAAGCCGATCACCGCCGTCATGGCGCCGCCGCCGGCCCCGGCCATCAGGGTGCTGCGCCGCCGCATCAGTTCCAGGCCGGTGCTGAAGTCGAACACGCCGGCCACGTGCAGGGCGACCAGTTCGCCGAGGCTGTGGCCTGCCACCACCTGGGCCCTGCGCCCCTGGGCCTGGAGACCCTCGGCCAGCAGGCTTTCGATCACAAACAAGGCCGGCTGGGTGTTGCGGGTGTCGTTGAGGTCGCTGAGCTCCCCTGTGGCCGTGCCGGCGCAGATGGCCAGCAGATCCCGCCCCAGCAGCTCGGAAGCCTGCCCAAAACGCTCCCGGGCCCCGGGCAGATCCAGCAGGCCTTCAGCCATGCCGACTTTCTGGGAGCCCTGGCCAGGAAAGACCCAGGCGATGCCCATGCCGCCACCAATCAGAGGATGGCTTGGAGATTAGGGCTCAGCTGCGGCGGGGCCGGCCCAGCGCAACAGGGCCGCACCCCAGCTCAGGCCGGCGCCGAAGCCGCTGCTGGCCAGCAGATGGCCCGGCCGCACCCGCCCGTCCTTGACGGCCTCATCGAGCATCAGTGGAATCGTGGCCGCCGAGGTGTTGCCGTAGTGGGCCAGGTTGCTGAGCACCCGGGCGTGGGGCACTGCGAAGCGATCGGCCACGGCATCGAGGATGCGCTGGTTGGCCTGGTGCAACAGCAGCCAGTCGAGCTGTTCGGGGGCGGTGCCGGTGGTCTCCAGCAGCTCGCTGAGGATCGCCGGCACCTCGCGCACCGCGAACTTGTAAACCTCCTGGCCGTTCATCTGGATCGGTGCAAACCCCCCCTGCTGGGCCGTGAGCCCCCCGAGCAGGGGGGCATGGCGATCCACCTGGGCCAGGGTGAGGCAGCCGTTGCGGCTGCCATCGGAGCGCATGCGAAAGCCCAGCAGGCCGGTGTCGCTGGCCCCGCAGGCTTCCACCGCCACGGCGGCGGCACCATCGCCGAACAGCACGCAGGTGCTGCGGTCGTCCCAGTCCACCCAGCGGCTCAGCTGGTCGGCGCCAATCACCAGGGCCCGGCCCATCGCACCGCTGGCGATGTATTGGCTGGCGGTGATCAGGGCAAACAGAAAGCCGCTGCAGGCCGCCGTGAGATCAAAGGCCACGGCCCGGCTGGCCCCCAGGGCACCCTGCACCCGCGGGGCCGTGCCAAACAGGTCGTCCGGGCTGGAGGTGGCCAGCAGGATCAGATCGAGATCGCTGGCGCTCCAGCCGGCGTGGTCGAGGGCGAGTTGGGCGGCCCGGCTGGCCAGGTTGGTGAGGGATTCGCTGGGCCCGGCAACCCGGCGGGCGCCGATGCCCGTGCGGGAGCGGATCCAGTCGTCGCTGGTGTCAACCCGCTGGCCCAGCTGCTGGTTGGTGATGCTGGCCGCGGGCACGGCGCTGCCACAGCCCACCAGGGCCATGCCCCTTGGCTCGATTCCGACCCTCGCTGGTGGGAGGACTGCGCCTTGCGACACCGGATTCAGCCTGGGATCGGCTCAGTCAATCACAGGCGACTGCTGCCCCCTGGCCACTCAGGGCATGGAGGTTGGCCATCACCCCATGGCTGGCGGCGGAATGGGCCAGGCGCAGGGCACTGAGCACCGAGAGGGCCCTGCTGCTGCCATGGCCGATCACGCACACCCCATCGACCCCCAGCAGCAGGGCGCCGCCGTGCTCGGCGTGGTCGAGGCGCTTTTTGATGCGGCGCAGGTTGTTGATCAGGAAGGCCGAGCCCACCTTGCCGCGCCGGCCCCGGGGCAGCTCCTCCTTGATCACATCCAGCAGCACGCTGCCGACGCTCTCGAGGAACTTCAGCAGCACATTGCCGGTAAAGCCGTCGCACACCACCACATCGAAGTTGCCCGAGAGGATGTCGCGGCCCTCGCAGTTGCCGGCAAACACAAAGCGGCGCTCTGCCGCCAGCAGTGGGTAGGTGCGCAGGCAGAGCTCGTTGCCCTTGCACTCCTCCTCGCCGATGTTGACCAGGCCGATGCGGGGTCGGGCCACCTGCAGCACATCGCGGCTGTAGATGTGGCCGAGCAGGGCCCACTGGTGCAGGTAAGCGGGCTTGCAATCCATGTTGGCGCCCACATCCAGCACCAACACCTGCTGCTCGGTGTCTTTGGTGGGGAACAGGGCGCCGATGGCAGGCCGGTCAATGCTCTCGAGACGCCCAAGCCGGAAGATCGCCGAGGCCATCACGGCGCCGGAGTTGCCGGCGGAGTAGACGGCCATGGCCTCGCCCTGCTTGACCAGGTCCATGGCCCTGTTGATGCTGGCGTCGCGCTTCTTGCGCACCATCGTGGCCTCCTCGTGCATGCCGATCGAGGGCCCGCTCGGCACCAGCTGGATCAGGCCCCGCGCCACGGCGTCGTTGAGCTGCTCTTGGAGGTCCATGGCCGTGACCGCCGCCTGCAGCGGGGCGCTCTCGGCCACGAAACGCACCCGCAGGGGCAGCAGCTCGACGGCCCGCAGACACCCCTCGAGGATCGGGCCGGGGGCATGGTCGCCGCCCATGCCATCCACCGCGACCCAGAGGCGGTCGGCGTCGTTGATCGGTTGGTTCTCGTCCGGGCCGCCCAAGCCGCGTTGCAGGCGGCGCAAGGGATCGAAAACCAGGGGCTGCAGCACCGTGTTGGCCATGCTGCCGGCCACGCTGGTGGCGGTGCCGGCCACCGTGCCCGCGGTGCTGGCGGCAGAGCTTGCCGCGGAGGTGGCCGTGTCGACCAGGCTGGTGACCGCCGCATTGCGGCGATACCAGATCACCAGTCGGCGGATCGCCCGGCTGGGCTTGGCGCGCTTGTCAGGACCCTTCGGAGACAACGGCGTCAACAATGCGTTGGAACAGATAGCCGGTGCCCCGAGCCGTGAGGATCAGCTCGGGGTTGGCCGGATCGTCTTCCAGTTTGGAGCGCAGCCGGGAAATATGGACATCCACCACGCGGGTATCGACGTGGCGCTCAGGGGTGTAGCCCCACACATCCTTGAGAATCTCGCCGCGGCTGAACGGTTCGCCGCTGCGGCTGACCAGCAGTTCCAGCAGGCTGAATTCCATGCCGGTGAGCCGGATGCGCTCGTCGCTGCGATACACCTGACGCTTGTTGGTGTCGATGCGCAGGTCGCCCACGCTGATCACGCCGGAATTGGGGATGCCCGCGATGGCCTCCTTCTCCACCCGGCGCAGCACGCAGCGGATGCGGGCTTCCAGCTCCTTGGGGCTGAACGGTTTCACCACGTAGTCGTCGGCGCCGAGTTCGAGTCCGGTGATGCGGTCAGCCACATCGCCCAGGGCGGTGAGCATCACGATCGGCACGTCCGATTCCTTGCGCAGCTCCTGGCAGACGCCGTAGCCATCCAGCTTGGGCATCATCACGTCGAGCACCACCAGGTCGGGCTGGCAGGTCTTGAACAGCTCCAGGGCCTCGACGCCATCACTGGCGGTGACGACCTGGTAGCCAATCATCGACAGCCGGGTTTCCAGAATGCGGCGGATGCTGGCCTCGTCGTCAACGACCAAAATGGTCTCTCTGCCGTGCTGGGTTCCGAGCGGGGGGGTGGGGGCGGAAGCCGTCATCACTGCAGCCGAGCTGGTACATCAGATAGCCCCTACTGAAAAGGTATGAGGGGCGATCTTTTCATTCGCCGCCACCTTTCTTCATAGAGCCCCGTCATCCAAGCCCCCCCTGCCCGTGGCCAAACCCAGCTCCGTTTTTGTCTGCACCAGCTGCGGAGCCCAGACGCGCCAGTTTTTCGGCCGCTGCGCCAGCTGCGGTGGCTGGAACACGTTGGTGGAGCAGAAGGCCGCCCCGGCCGCGGACAACCGCCGCCGGCGACCGGTGGCGGCCGAGCGCTCCGAGCCCCGTCGCTCTGAGCCGATCCATGCCGTCGGTGAGCGGCCCCTGCAGCGGCTCAGCAGTGGTTATGGCGAGCTCGATCGGGTGTTGGGCGGGGGCCTGGTGCCGGGCTCGCTGGTGCTGGTGGGTGGCGATCCGGGCATCGGCAAGAGCACCCTGCTGCTGCAGAGCGCCTGCTCCATGGCCGGCCGCGCCTCGGTGCTCTACGTGAGTGCTGAAGAGTCGGCCCAGCAGGTGAAGTTGCGCTGGCGCCGCCTGGCCGAGCTTGCCCCCCAGGCCGATTTCCAGCTGCTCTCGGAAACCGACCTGGAGCTGGTGTTGCAGGAATTGGAAGCGCTGCGGCCGGCGGTGGCGATCATCGACAGCATCCAGGCCCTGCACGACGGCGAACTGGGCAGTGCCCCGGGCTCGGTGGCCCAGGTGCGCGAATGCGCCGCCGCCCTGGCCCGCATCGCCAAGCGGCAGGACACCGCCCTGCTGCTGGTGGGCCACGTGACCAAAGAGGGGGCCCTGGCCGGCCCGAAGGTGCTCGAGCACCTGGTGGATGCGGTGCTCACCTTCGAGGGGGATCGCTTTGCCAGCCACCGGCTGCTGCGGGCCGTGAAGAACCGCTTCGGCGCCACCCACGAGCTGGGCGTGTTCGAGATGCGCGACCGGGGCCTCGTTGAGGTCACCAACCCCAGCGAGCTGTTTCTGGGCAGCGACGAACCCAGTGCCGGCACCGCCACGATCGTGGCCTGTGAGGGCACCCGGCCCCTGGTGGTGGAACTGCAGGCCCTGGTCAGCACCACCAGCTATGCCAGCCCCCGCCGCAGCGCCACCGGCATCGCCGCCAACCGGCTGCACCAGATCCTGGCGGTGCTGGAGAAGCACCTGGGCCTGCCCCTGTCGCGCTTCGATTGCTACCTGGCCGTGGCTGGCGGCCTGGAGGTGGAGGAGCCGGCGGCTGATCTGGGCGTGGCCGCGGCGGTGGTGGCCAGCTACCGCGATCTGATCCTGCCGCCCGGCACGGTGCTGGTGGGGGAGCTGGGGCTGGGCGGCCAGCTGCGGCCGGTGGGGCAGCTGGAGCTGCGGCTGCAGGAGGCCGCGCGGCTGGGCTTCAGCCGGGCGGTGGTGCCCAAGGGCTCAGGCCTGGCCAAGGCGGCCGCCGGCCTGGGCCTTCAGTTGCTGGAAGCCGGTGGTGTGGCCGAAGCGCTGGTGGCGGCCCTGGGGGTCAATCCGGCCGATGATCGGGCTTGAGCATCAAGATGCAAGGTGTGCGCATTAAGATTCATTCATGCGCACCACGCTCACCATCAGCGACGCTCTTTACGTGCAGGCCAAGCTGCAGGCTGCCCGGGAGGGCGCTTCGGTGGGCGCGGTGTTCGAGGCGGCGCTGCAGGCCTATCTCGATCGAGCGCGTCAGCTGGCGCGGAGCGAGCTTCCTCCCCTGCCGGTGCATGGGGGGGGTGTGCTGCGCCCAGGTGTTGATCTTGATGACATGTCGGCACTCCGCGAGTTGCTCGATGAGGGCCTGCCGTTGGAGCAGCTGCGCTGAGCGTGATGGTCTGCGTTGACGTGAATGTGCTGGTGCAGGCCTGCCTGCAGATCTCGCCACGCCATCACGAGGCGCGTGCCTGGCTCTTAGCGAATCGTGTCTTGCCGGAGGGTCTGGGCCTGTTTTCTGTGGTGGTGAGCGGCTTCCTCAGGGTGGCCACCGACCGGCGCGTGTTCAGCGAACCCCTGGATGCTGCCGTCGCCATAGCCTTTATCGACAGCCTCATCGCTTCTCCGGCGGTGTCGATCCTGGATCCAGGCCCCCGCCATTGGGACCTTTTCCGTCAGATGGTGCTTGACCATCGGCCCAGCTCTCAGGACATGACCGATGTGTACCTGGCAGCAGCAGCCCTGGAGATAGGCGCCACCTGGGTGACCTTTGATCGGGGCTTTGCCCGCTTCAAAGGGTTGCGCTGGCTGAATCCTGCGGATCTCTGAGGCCTGAGGCGACTCAGAAATACACGGCTCAGAAATACACGTCGACGCTGCCGCGGCCACTAGTTTTGAGCCAGTTTTGGGCCTCGATGTAGTTGTTGGGGGCCAGGCGAATGGCCTTGGCCCAGAAGTCGGCGGCCTGGTCGAAGCAGCGGTCGGCCTCATCGGCTTCGCCCTTCTCTTCGGCGATCGAGCCCAGGTGGTGGTGGATCACCGCCATGTTGTTGAGCGCCTGGGGCATCTTGCTGTTGAGATCGAGGGCCTGGCCATAGAAATCAAGCGCCTTGGCATGGTCGCCATTGCTGGCGAAAACCAGCGCCATGTTGTAGAGGATGAAGGCCCGGTCGTTGGGATCGTCTTCGAGGGTGAGGGCTTCTTCGTAGTTCTCCAGCGCTTCGGCGTATTCCCCATCGGCCTGGGCGCTCATGCCGTCGCGGTAGTAGGCGAAGGCCTCCTTGGCGCGCCGGTTGGTGGGCAACACCTTGAGGATCAGGTCAGCCATCACCGTGAAGCTCTTGTCGATGAAGTTGTCGTTGCGTTGGCTGCGGGGCACGGTGGCGCACAGGGGCTGGATGGTGCCCATCCTGGCGGATCTCCCTAGCCTGGGCTGATCTGAACAGCGCCCGTCTTGTCTTCGCTTCAGGAGCCGCCCCTGCTGGAGCCCCTCCTTTTCGACATCGAGGGCATGAAGTGTGGCAGCTGCGTGCGGGCGGTTGAACAGCGCCTGCTCGACCAGCCCGGCGTGCGCCAGGCCAGCGTCAATCTGCTCACCCGCACGGCCTGGGTGGATGTGGTGTCACCCGAGGCCAGCCAGGCGGCCCTGCTCCAGTCCCTGGCTGGTTTGGGTTTCCAGGCCCGGCTGCGCTGCAGCGACGCCGAGCTGTCCACCCGGCGCCAGCGCCTGCAATCGGAAACCTGGTGGCAACACTGGCGCCAGCTGGTCGTCGCCCTGGGCCTGCTGCTGGTTTCGGTGCTGGGCCACCTGTCCCTGGCTGGGTTGGGGGCCCTCTGGGTCCATGCCCTGGTGGCCAGCGTGGCCCTGGCCTGGCCCGGGCGCTCCATTCTGGTGCGGGGCTTCCAGGCCGCCCTGGCCGGGTTGCCCAGCATGGACACCCTGGTGGGTCTGGGGATGGTCAGCGCCTACCTGGCCAGCCTGGTGGCTTTTCTCTGGCCCCAAACCGGCTGGCCCTGCTTCTTCAACGAGCCGGTGATGCTGTTGGGCTTTGTGTTGCTGGGCCGGTTCCTGGAGGACCGGGCCCGCTTCCGCACGGGCCGGGCCCTCGAGGAGTTGGCCGAGCTCCAGCCCGACACCGCCTTGCTGCTGCTGGGCGAAGGGCCGCCTAGGCCGGTGCGGGTGGGCGGCCTGCGCCCGGGCGATCGGGTCCAGCTGCTGCCCGGCGATCGGGTGCCGGTGGATGGGGTGGTGCGGGAGGGGGCTGCGGCGGTGGATGTGTCCGGCCTGACCGGCGAACCCCTGCCCATCGCGGCCGTCAGCGGCACCGAGCTGGCCGCCGGCAGCCTCAACCTCGATGCCCCCTTGGTGCTGGAGGTGTTGCGTCGCGGCGCCGATAGCGCCATTGCCCGGATCATCCACCTGGTGGAGCGGGCCCAGGCGCGCAAGGCTCCGATCCAGGGTCTGGCGGACCGCCTCGCCGGTCGCTTCACCCTGGTGGTGCTGGCCCTGGCCTTGGCAACCCTGCTGTTCTGGTGGCTGCTGGGCACCCAGCTTTGGCCGGAGGTGCTGCATCGGGGCAGCGCTGCCGGTGGCCATGGCGGCCACGGCATGTGGGCTGTGGCGGCCGAAACGCCCTTTGCCCTCGCCCTGCAGCTCTCGATTGCGGTGCTGGTGGTGGCCTGCCCCTGCGCCCTGGGCCTGGCGACGCCGACGGCGATCACCGTGGCGATGGGCCGGGCCGCCCGCTTCGGCCTGCTGTTTCGCGGCGGGGATGCGATTGAAACCGCCGCCGGCCTGCGGGCCATGCTGTTTGACAAAACCGGCACCCTTACCCTGGGCCGGCCCCTGGTGACGGCGGTGCAGCCCCTCCAGGCGGGCAGTGCGGACCAGCTGGTGCAGCTGGCCGCCAGCCTGGAGGCCGGCAGCCGCCACCCGCTGGGATTTGCCCTGCTGCAGGAGGCCCAGCGCCGCGGCTTGGCCTTGCTGCCGGTGGCCGATGGGCATGGCTGGGCCGGCCAGGGCGTCAGTGGCCGCATCGCCGGCCAGGTGCTGCGGGTGGGGCGACTGGCCTGGCTGGAGGCCTCGCCCAGCCCCGAGCTGCTGGCCAGCCAGGCGCTGCTGGAGTGCCAGGGCGCCAGCGTGCTGGCCGTGGGCGGCGAGCAGGGCGTGCTGGGGCTGGTGGCCGCAGCCGACCGGCAGCGCCCCGATGCCGCTGGCGTGCTGACCGCCCTCAGGGGCATGGGCCTGCAGCTGGGTCTGCTCAGCGGCGACCGGCGCGAGCCGGTGCAGCAGCTTGGGGCCAGCCTGGGCCTGGCCGTTGGCGAGCTGGGCTGGGAGCTGCGGCCCGAGCAGAAGCTGGAGCACATCCTGCAACACCCCGCCCGCGGCGGCCTGGCGATGGTGGGGGATGGCATCAACGATGCCCCCGCCCTGGCGGCGGCGGATCTGGGCATCGCCGTCGGCACCGGCACCCAGATCGCCCAGGACAGCGCCGGTTTGGTCGTGATGGGCGATCGCCTCGAGGGCATCGTGCAGGCGCTGCAGTTGGCGCGCCGCACCATGGCCAAGGTGCGCCAGAACCTCGCCTGGGCGTTTGGGTACAACCTGATCGTGCTGCCCCTGGCGGCTGGCGTGCTGCTGCCGGGCTTTGGGGTGTTGCTGACCCCACCGCTGGCGGCCTTGCTGATGGCGATGAGCTCGATCACCGTGGTGGTCAATGCCCTGCTGCTGCAGGATGGCCTTGAGGATCTGCGCTGAATGCAGGTGGTTGAGCCGGCAGGCCCCGCCCGGGGGCGGTTCGTCGTGCTGGAGGGGATCGATGGCTGCGGCAAAACCACCCAGCTCCAGGCCCTGGCCAGCTGGCTGCCGGATAGCGGCCTGTTGGCACCGGGAGCCGAGCTGGTGATCACGCGGGAGCCGGGCGGCACGGCCCTGGGCGCCGCCCTGCGCCAGTTGCTGCTCCATCCGCCCGGCGAGGCGGCGCCCGTGCCGCTGGCCGAGCTGCTGCTCTATGCCGCCGATCGGGCCCAACACGTGGAGCAGTGCATCCGCCCGGCCCTGGCGGCCGGCCATTGGGTGTTGAGCGACCGCTTCAGCGGCTCCACCGCCGCTTACCAGGGCTACGGCCGCGGCCTCGATCTGGCCGTCATCGCCCAGCTCGAGCAGCTGGCCACGGCCGGATTGGTTCCGGATTTGACCCTCTGGCTGGCGTTGCCCCTGGCCGAATCGCTACGCCGGCGGGGCAACCGCGCCGCCGACCGGATCGAAGCCGGTGGCGAGGCCTTCTTGGAGCGGGTGGTGGCTGGCTTTGCGGCCCTGGCCCACGCCCGCGGCTGGCGGCGGGTCGATGCCAGCTGCGAGCCCGCGCTGGTGGCCCAAGCCTGTCGCAGCCATCTGGCCAACCTGCCGTGACAGGCCTGTTTGGCCACGTGGTGGGGCAGGAGCGGGCCTTGGCCCTGCTGAAGGCCTCGATTGACCAGGGCCGACTGGCGCCGGCCTATCTGTTTGCCGGCCCCGACGGGGTGGGGCGCCGCCTGGTGGCGCTGCGGTTTCTGGAGGGGGTGCTGGCGGGCCCGGCGGGGGATGGGGCCCTGCGGCGGCGCCTGCAGGAGGGCAACCATCCCGACCTGCTTTGGGTGGAGCCCACCTATCAGGAGAAAGGCCAGCTGGTGCCGGCCTCAAAAGCCGCCGAGCTGGGCCTGGCCCGGCGGGCGGCAGCCCAGTTGCGGCTCGAGCAGATCCGGGAGGTGTCGCGTTTCCTGGCTAGGCGGCCCGTGCAGGCCCGGGGTTGTTTGGTGGTGCTCGAGGGGGTTGAGGCGATGGCGGAAGGGGCGGCCAATGCCTTGCTCAAAACCCTGGAGGAGCCCGGCGATGGTCTGTTGATCCTGATTGCGGCGGCCCCGGATCGGTTGTTGACCACGATCCGCTCCCGCTGTCAAACGGTGCCGTTCACGGCCCTGAACCCCGCCCAGCTGGCCCAGGTGTTGGAGCGCTGCGGCGAACCCTCGCCCAGCCAGGATCCTCCCGAATTGCTCGAGCTGGCGGCGGGCTCACCCGGGGCCCTGCTGCACTGCCGCCAAGCTTGGGCGGCCCTGCCGGAGGGTCTGGCGGAGCGGCTGCTGGGTCTGGCGGCGTCGGTCGATCCCCTCGAAGCCCTGGGCCTGGCGCGGGATCTGGCCGAAGCCCTCGATGCCGAACAGCAGCTCTGGCTGCTGGGCTGGTGGCAGCTGGCCCTGTGGCGCCGCCAGGCTCCGGTGGCCCGTTTGCAGAGGCTGGAGCGTCTGCGCAGCCAGCTGAAGGCCTACGTTCAGCCGCGGCTGGCCTGGGAGGTGGCGCTGCTGGAGCTGGCCAGCTGAGCGTCGCTCGGCAGCTCCAAGCAATAGCCCGCCCCGTAGACGGTTTTGATGAAGCGGGGCTTGCGGGGATCGGGCTCGAGCTTGGTGCGCAGGTGCCTGACGTGCACCCGGATCGTCTCGATGTCGTCGTCGGGCTCATAGCCCCACACCTCCTTGAGGATCATCGACGGGGCGACGGTTTGGCCGTGGCGCTGCAACAGGCAGTGCAGCAGTTCGAATTCCAGGTGGGTGAGCCGCACCGGCGCATCAAACCAGATCGCTTCGAAGCGCTCCGGCACCAGGGTGAGGCAGCCATAGCTGAGGATTTCGCTTTGCTGGCTGGAGGGGGGGGCATGCTCGCTGCGACGCAGCAGGGCCTTCACCCGCACCATCAGCTCCTCGAGATCGAAGGGTTTGGCCAGGTAGTCGTCGGCGCCGGAGTTGAAGCCACTCACTTTGTCCTTGACACTGCCCAGGGCGGTGAGCATCAGGATCGGGATCTTGGCGGTGCGGTCATCGCGGCGCAGGCGTTGGCAGAGGGTGAGGCCATCCACCTTGGGCAGCATCAGATCCAGCAGGATCAGATCCGGGCCGTATTGCAGGGCAAGGGCCTGGCCCTTGATGCCGTCGTCGGCGCGCTGCACGTCAAAGCCGCCATGCTCCAGGTGGCCGGCCACCAACTCGCGCATGTCACTGTCGTCTTCGATCAGCAGGATGCAGGGCTTCATGGAGTCAAGCGGTGGATCAATCGTTCCGCTGCAGGCAATTTCAACGCATTTTCTGCGTTTTTGCCCTGCGGTTGGGGCCAGTCGCTTGAATCCGGGGCCTGCTCCAGCCCCCTGGGGCCTGCTGGGGCCAGCGGCGCCAAGCCCTCTGGGGCCCAAACCGGCCTGCCCTGGCTGGGGATCTTCAGGATTTCTTTTCAGTTTTTTGTTGCAGCCGGCCCGGGGTGGAGTTGGGGCTCAGAGCTGGCCAGCCGTTTGGCCATAAAAAAACCGCAACCGAAGGGCTGCGGTTGATTCCAGACAAACTCCCCGGGCGGGATTCGAACCTGCGACCAATCGATTAACAGTCGATCGCTCTACCGCTGAGCTACCGAGGACTACGGGGCGACCCGACAGGGGCCCGACCGGCCGAAACCAGCCTGAAGACCTTACCGGTTGGGGTTGCCGCCCCGCAAGGGGTCGAGTTGACCCGCCAGACGGGGCCCCGGTTGCCAGCTCCCCACCGCCCCCTTCTCCATCAAAGCGGCTGCGTCACAGCGCTGCAGCTCCTCCAGCCGGTGGGTGATCCACAGGGCCGTGAGCGGCGCTTCAGCCCTGTGGCTGAGGCCCCACACCAGCTCCAGCACGGCTTTCTGGCTGTCCGGGTCGAGCAGGGCCGTGGGCTCATCCAGCAGCACCAGGCGGGCGGCGCTGGCCAGGGCGCCGGCAATCGCCAGGCGTTGTTTCTGGCCGCCGCTGAGGGTGTGGATCGGCCTCGGCTCGAAGCCTGCCAGCCCCACTTGGTCCAGGGCCTGGCCGACCCTGTCTCGCCGCTCGGCTTCGCTGAGGCCGGCCGGCAGATCCAGCTGCAGATCGCTGGCGCAGCTGGGCAGCAGCAACTGGTGATCGGGGTTCTGGAACACCAGCGCCACCTTGCCGCCGGCCTGGATGTGGCCACTGCGGGGTGTCAGCAGGCCGGCGATCAGCCGCAGCAGGGTGCTCTTGCCACTGCCGTTGCTGCCCACCAGCATCCACAGGCCCGGGGCCGGGATCTGCAGGTTGCAGTGGTTAAGGGCGGGGCGGCCGTTCGGCCAGGTGTAGCTCAGCCGCTCGATGCTGAGGGGAGGCGTCATGGCGCTGGGGGAGGGCCGCCGGCCGCTCAGTTGTCGAAGCTGAAGCCGGGGCGCTTGCCGCCACTGGCCACCGCTGACTTCTCATAAACGGCCACGGCGACCACCTCACTGGTCAGCAGGCTGATCCGCTTGTGTTCCTCCTTTTCACAGCTGAGCTCCAGCACCCTGGGGCCGCCCCCCTCAAGGGCCTGGCGCACTTCGCCATAGAGGGCCTGGGCGTCGGCCAACTCCTTGCGCTGCACGGCAACGGGCATGGGACTGAGCTTGAGGGAGAGCTCGACGACGTACATGGCTGGGGAATGGCAGACCCCACTGTGGCGAATCCCGCCCCGCTTGGCGCCAGGCCATAAGTAGAAGTGCTCAGCGGTGGTTCGGTTCCGCGCACTTGGCGGCCGCGACCCGTAGAGTCCGGTTGTAACGCTTCATGAAGCTGCTCTTATGACGATCGCTTTAGGGCGCGCGCCACAGCGGGGATGGTTCGACGTCCTCGATGACTGGCTCAAGCGCGACCGCTTTGTCTTTGTCGGTTGGTCGGGTCTGCTCCTGTTCCCCACCGCCTACCTGGCGCTGGGTGGCTGGCTCACCGGCACCACCTTTGTCACCTCCTGGTACACCCACGGCATTGCCAGCTCCTATCTGGAGGGCTGCAACTTCCTCACCGCCGCCGTCAGCACCCCCGCTGATGCCATGGGCCACAGCCTGCTGTTGCTCTGGGGCCCTGAGGCCCAGGGTGACTTCGTGCGCTGGTGTCAGCTCGGCGGCCTCTGGCCTTTCGTGGCCCTGCACGGTGCCTTCTCCCTGATCGGCTTCATGCTGCGTCAGTTCGAGATTGCCCGGCTGGTGGGCATCCGCCCCTACAACGCCATCGCCTTCTCGGGCC
Source organism: Cyanobium sp. (assembly GCA_965662115.1). Taxonomy (GTDB): domain Bacteria; phylum Cyanobacteriota; class Cyanobacteriia; order PCC-6307; family Cyanobiaceae; genus Cyanobium_A. Next base: position 416 of record CBFIGH010000041.1, on the reverse strand, counting down.
CGATTGCGGTATTCGTCAGTGTTTTCCTGATGTATCCCCTGGGTCAGAGCAGCTGGTTCTTTGCCCCATCGTTTGGAGTGGCGGCAATCTTCCGCTTCCTGCTCTTCCTGCAGGGCTTCCACAACTGGACGCTGAACCCCTTCCACATGATGGGGGTGGCCGGCATCCTCGGCGGTGCCCTGCTGTGCGCCATCCACGGCGCCACGGTGGAGAACACCCTGTTCGAAGACTCGGATCAATCGAACACCTTCAAGGCGTTCGAGCCCACCCAGGAAGAGGAGACCTATTCGATGGTCACCGCCAACCGCTTCTGGAGCCAGATCTTCGGGATCGCCTTCTCCAACAAGCGCTGGCTGCACTTCTTCATGCTGTTCGTGCCGGTGATGGGTCTGTGGACCAGCAGCATCGGCATCATC